>CAVBZJ010000039.1:0-7155 GCA_963599785.1 Anaerovoracaceae bacterium | reverse complement strand
ATACGGAAACGCTCGGATCGGAAGCGTCCGTACAAATAAGTTCCAGACTTCCGAACTTGGAGCTTTTCTCGTAAGTGGCAAAAGAAAAGCTGAAATTCTCGACAAGCTGCGCGTTGGCAAACGTCCAGCCGACTTTATCCGCGGGCGCGGACAGACTTACCATAAGTCCGCTGTCAAGAAGAATTCCGTCGCTCGTTCTTCCCGAAACTTTAACGCCTTCTCCGTAAAAGAACCTGTCCTGATAAACTTCGTCGCCTTCTCTCGCGATAATCACGGGAATGCTTTCTTCCGAGGCGGCGTATTCTTCGCTCCGGCAATAATAAGTGACTTTTATCGAGTCTCCGGTCTTGCTTACCGCAGGCACGAATTTTTCGCCGGCAGAGTAAACCTTCGTTCCGTTTGCGTCTTCTATCTTAACGGAACAAAGCTTTCTTATAAGCTTGCCGTTTTCCGTAACGTATCCGTAAAATTCCGGAAGAACGTATTCGCTCCCCGCAATATATATCGGAGCTAACGCGGGAACGCCTTGATAAATCGGCTTGTCTCCCGCCGTCGCCTTCACGACGTAAGAAGCCGAAGCCTCTGTTCCGAGATAATCCGTAGCGGTATAGGTTACCGTCCAGTCACCTACCTCGTCAGGCGTAAAACCGTTATCTATCGTCTGCGTTTCGCCCGCGTGCGTAACCGTTACGACTATTTCTTTATTTCCGCTTCCGCCCGTCGCCAAAGCTTCTCCGACGTTCACGAACGAGCCGAGCGTTACGTTTTCTTCCCTCGTTTCGGGAAGAGTCACTTTAAGCTCTTCTATATTTCCGCCCGCGTGTACGGTTCTCTCCGCTCTTGCGGAATTACCGGCGTAGTCCTCGCATTCGTAAACGATGGTATAAAATCCTTTTCTGTCGGGAACGAATTTTCCGTCCGAAATACCTATCGTTACGGGCGTGTTTGAAGAATAATTGTAAATTACGGAAACGTTTACCTTAACGTTTCCCGCATAATCGTCGTAAGCTTCGGCTTCGGGAATTTTATACGCCGTACCCAAAGCGGCTTCGGGCATTTCGTCCTCGCCGAGCTTTACGTTAAGAACGGGCGCGTCTTCATCCTCGAACGAGTTGCCCGTAAGATCTACTCCGAAAACGTTCGTAAGACAGAAATTTGCGGTCTGTCCCTGATAACCCGAAGCGTATACGGAAAGACGAACCTTATCGCTCGTAAAGCCTTCCCAAACGTCCTTGAAATAGCTCGTATTCGTAAGGTCGCAGATAAGATTTCCCTGAGACCTTGCAATCTTTCTTTCGTTATCGAACGTTAAGTTAAACGTCTTGGAATCGGGAACGCAATCTACCGTTTTTCCTTCCCACGTCTGGTAACCGTTATTGTTTACCGTCTGTTGCGCCGTCCACGTCAGAGAAATGCAAACGCCTACGTTGTCGTTTATGTGAATTTTATTCGCGTTTTCCACGCCGACCATATCCTGTCCGTTTCCGCCTGCGGAAACCCAGGAAAACTGCTTACCGTTGTTATTCGTCGTCCAACGGTTAATATCCATTCTGACGTAAACCGAAGGATCTTTCGCGTCGGTAATCATAAGCGTAAGCTTATCGAAATCCGCGTTTCCCCTTTCGTCGGGAGTAATAAAGCCTTCTATAAGCTTGTTCGTATCGTTAAGACTTCTGACGTCCACGAGCTTGGTAAACGTAAGCGTTTCGCCTTTGGCTAGCCTTACGAGAAGCCCTTCCGAATTCGCGCCGAATTTCGTATACTTGCCGTAAGAAGCCGTTCCCGTGTCGCCGTCTATATAATACGCAACGTAATCGACTTTGAAGCTATGCGTCTTCGTATAAACCTTTCCGTCGGAGATTGCGGAATATTTCACCGAATATTCGCCTGCGGAATCGAGTTTTACCTTTCTTTCCGTCGTTGCCGAACCGTCCGGCTTCGTCACGGAGAAAGACGCTTCTACGTCTTTTCCCCCGACGGATAACGTGGCGTCCGGCACGGTAAGCGTTTCGCCGAAATTATAAGACGAAAGAATTTCTCCGCTGTATTTCCAGCTTTCCGCGTTTACCGAAACGGCATAAAAGAGCGAGCCCGCCGCAATAAAAACGGCAAGCAACGCGAATATGATTACTTTTCTTAATTTTTTAGTCATAATTCCTCCGTTGTTCAATGAGGGAGTTTAACCTTTGACTCCGCCTATCGTAAGGTTTCCTAAAAGTCTCTTATGGAAGCAAAGGAACAATACGAGTACGGGAGCGAGCAAAAGCATAGGAGCAGCCATCTTTACGGGAAGCGTGCCGAATAAATCCAAGCTGCTGCTCTTAATCCAGTAAAGAGCTTCCGAAATGGTCGGATGAGTCGGCAGATAAAGCATCGGCGTCTGAAAATCGTTCCAGTAAGTAACGAAATTTATGAGAAGAACCGTAAAGAAGAGGTTTTTCGCAAGAGGAACGGCGATTCTTGCCATAACCGCAAAATCGCTTGCTCCGTCGATTTCCGCCGCCTCCGAATATGCTTGCGGAAGCGATTTGAAAAATTCGTGGAATACGAGGAAATAAAGCCCCAAAAAATTCGCTTTCATTATCCACATACCCCAAATTTGGTCGTAAATGCCTAAGTTTATAGCCATCTGCAACTCGGAGGTCTGGTTTCCGACAATCGGAATAACCATCGTCACGAGTACCGCGCCGTATACGAAGCCCGAGAATTTATAAGTATATTTTGCGCAAAGGTAAGCCGTTATGCACGGCACGAGCGTCTGAAAAAACGAACACCCCAAAGCGTAAAATATAGAATTCATCAGCATCGTACTCGTAGCTATCTGCGTTTTATGTCCGTCTATAATTTTTTCTACCGTAAAGTTGTTGTATATGTAGGAAAAATTACCGAAATAAAACTCCTTGGGAAAACCCGTTACCTCGTCGTCCATAGGATGTCTCACGGACATGGTCAACGCCCAGATGAGAAGAGATAGCAAAATCACGCAGTATAACGCGAGAACGATAAGCATTATCACGGTAAGCGGAGTAAAACGCTCCCGTTTTTCCTTCTTCGGTTTCAAAGTTAAAGTTTTATCGCTCATATCAATCCTCCGAAGGTCCGAATTTATTCAGCAGCCACCTTACGAGGAAGGTCAGCGGCACGGCTATCAGCGTAAGAATAATACCGAGCGCAGCTATCTGCGGATACTCGGATATATTCTGCTTCGCGTTATACGTTCTGACGTACATCAAATACCCTATCGTTCTTATATCCGACTTCCAGTCCGTTCCGAAGAAAATAAACGCGTTTATCTGGTTGATGAATATTCCTGCGACGCCGGTCACGAGAAATACGGAAACGGTCGGGAAAGCCATCGGGAGAACGATATGCCAGAACTCCTTTATTCCGCTTGCGCCGTCAAGGTGAGCGGACTCTATTATTTCCGGCGAGATAGAAGTCATTTTGTTTGAATACATCAGAACGGAAGTACCGAAGCCTACGAGAACGTTATAAAACATTACCGTAGCGAATCTATGCTCCGCCAAAAGACTTACGCTTTCCAGATTCAAAGCCTTCATAAATTCGGGAACGACGTTTCCGACGAAACAAACGTAAATCGGAACGAGAACTATCGCCGAAAGCATAGAGGGCAAAAAGAGCATAACCCTGAAAAACCCCGCCAAGGGCATCTTCTTGAAAATGTAGTAGGCAAAGAACAAGCCGAGCGGTACGCCGACCACGAGCGTTATCAGATACACTTGAAGAGATACCTGCAACGACTCCGTAAACTGCTTGTTCAAAGCGGGATCGGCGAACCAGTTTATAAAATTGTTCAGCGTAAAAGAAAATTTACCGTAATCGTATACGTCTATTTCCTTAAACGACAGCAAAAGCGAGTTAAAATTTACGCCTATATAAAATATGGCGAATTGAAGCATCGGCCACGCCATAAAAGCGCAATAAAAAATCAATTTTTTCTTTGCGCCCGGCCTGAACGTCGAGCCGTTTTTCATTTTACGCTCTCCCAGTATGTGAATTTATCCGTATTTCTGCCCTTCCAGTATTCATAAGAACTCTTGAAGAAAGCTTTTGCGCTCATAGCGTCCTTCGTATCGGTAAACGCGTCTATCGGAGTGGAAAAATCGCCGTTGGTATTCACAGTCGTGCAGAGCAGCTCGCTTCTGTGTCTTAAATAGAACGAATTGTTAGAGTTCGCAAGATAGTAGTCCGCTCTGTCCGCATAGCTTATTAAGGATTTAGCGAACGGAGAAAGCGATTTATATGCTTCGCCGTTTTCGTCTAATTTATAATCAAACGCTTTGAGCGCGCCGGTCGTAGCGGTAAATTCTATGAGCGACCTGTCGGAACAAGCGTACTGAACCAAATCGAAAGCCGCTTTTTTCTTGCCCTCGGCAAGTCCGGACTTAACGCATATCACGGAATCCTCGTAATCGTAGAAAACGCCCGTCGATCCTACTTCGTTTTCCGTAGCCTTGGGAAGCGGCATCCAGCCGAATTTACGGTTCTGTTTGGAATATTTAGCGTCTTTTTTAGCCATTTCCGTAAAGTAAACCGTCGCCTCAGATTCCCACCAGGAACCGTCTACGAGCATTGCGTACGCCTTGCTGTCCGAACTCATATCCGTACCCGATTTAAGGAAATCGCGTTCCGCCATAAGCTGCGAATAAGAGGGTTCAAACGCCTTGTCGTTATAATATTTTTTATTGTTCAAAAGTTTTTTGATTAAATCGAGAGCGTAGTATCTGCCCGCCTGACGGAATACTTCGTAGCCGTTTTCAACGGATATTTCAAGGCTTTCGGTTTCCACCGTGCCGTCCTCGTTGATAACGGGTTCGCCGTTTTTCATAACGACAAGATTTTCCGCCGTCCCGTCGAACGTAAGCCCGAGCTTAGCCTGTTCCGCGCCTTCATACTCCGCAACGAGCGCGGCGTAAAGAAGATTCAGATAGTAACTTGCGAATTGTCCCGTCCAGCAAAGGGGCGTATCGCCGCGTTTGACTATTTCCGAACAAAGAAACAAGAATTCCTTGTACGTTGCGGGGAGTCCGTCGTCGAGAGAATAATCGACGCCGCCTATAACTCCCGTTTTGCCGTCAGGACCTTTACTCTTGTTAGGATTCGAGGACGAAATCAACGAAAGATTTTCGGAATCGGAAATATAATATCCCTTGCTGTCGAAAAGCTCTACGTTATAAACGAGTCCGACAGAGCCTTTGTAATGCGGAACGCCGTAATATTTCGCGGTCTGACCTTCCGCGGTTACTCCGCCGAAGAAATTTCTCTGCTCCTCCGTCATTTTGGAAGCAACCGTCTTATTCTCGTATTTACTCGTTTCCGTGACGACGGACGTTATATCTTCGAGCGCGTTGCCGTTTTTAATCGCATAATAGTCCGCGCCCTCCATAAAATAAACGTCCACGCTACCGTTTTTCACGTCGTCCGCCGTGAATTTTTTCATTTCGCCGGTATGCCATACCTGCACGCCCTTTTTACCTTCTTCGTAAACGGTGTTCTCATTCTCTTTTTCAAAAGAATCTTCGAGAGCGTATAACCATTCGTCCTTAAATCCCGCGAGATAAGTATGCACCTGAATCTGCGTTTTTGTGAGATCAAGAACCTTATCGTGACTGCCGTTGCCGCTGTCGGGCTTGGAACAAGCCGTAAACCCTAACGCGGAAATGGAAAGGGTTGCGGCGACGATAATGCTGAGCAATCTGTTTTTTCTTCTCATTGTTTTCGCTCCTTTAAGAGATCTTGCGCCGTAAACCTTATAACGAGTCGGTTTAAAGCGTTCTGTCCCTTATAGTTTTTTCTTTAAATTTTACTACACAAAAGGTGGCTTGTAAATACTAAATATGATTATTTTTTACGAATTTCGATTATTTTTGTCTTTTCGATTTACATTTCCGCGGCAATGTGGTATATTGAATGAAATATGATAGGGAGGAAAAAAGAATATGGCAGATATTCCCATAACAAACTTTAATTTTTCTTTTCATATTCAGCATAAAGGGTATCCGACTCTGCATAAGCATACGGAAACTTACGAGTTCATATTCATTCTGCAAGGCAAAATCCTTCACAAAATAAACAATCGTAAAGAAACCTTAAAAGCCAACGATTTATATTTTATTTCGCCGCAGGATTCTCATTCCCTTCACAAGCTTACGAGCGACGCCATATACGTCAGTCTTACGATAACGAAAGAGCATATGGACGTTCTTTTGGACTGGATTTCTCCCGTCCTTAAAAAAGATTTAAATAAGCACGGCTTCAAATGCGAAATAACTTCCGAACACGCTATGGAGATATTGCAAATCACAAACCGTATCCTCATATCGAAAGCCGTGGAATATTACAAATTATTGCACGTTTTAACCGAAAAGCTTTTGCAGGAGGTGATTCTTGCACAAGCGAACGAAGATATGAAGGATAACTACCACCCTGCCGTGGCAAAGTTCATTTCGCTCGTGGAAACAAACGAAAATCTTACTCTTCCGCTCGAACGTATAGTGTGGATGACGGGATATTCTTATACGCACCTCAACAAGCTTTTTATCCACGATACGGGCGTAAGCTTGGGCAAATATTTCAGTCAGAAAAAAATAAATCACGCAATTATAATGATAAAATGCACGGACGAAAATCTGAACGCTATTTCGGAAAAACTCGGGTTCAGCACCTATTCGCATTTTTCGCTGTTTTTCAAAAAGAATACGGGCTTATCTCCCTTGCAATATCGCGTACGCGCCAAGGAAGAGCCGTCGGTCTGGACGGAAAATCAGTAACGAATATATTACGGGCGAAGAAGCTTCTTTTTCTTCGCCCGTTTTCATTTCTTTATAACGAAGAACCGCATTTCTTGCCGAAACGCGGTTCTTTGTTTATACATTTATTCGTTATAAGTTATAAGTTCTTTTTATCTGCCCTGATTTATGGTTAAGCCGCTGATTTCCGTGTCTGCGGAAATTACGTTGCCGTTTTCTATTTTGCCGATATTGTAAACCTTTTTGGCGTTTATCACAAAGTTTTTGCAGGATATGACGCCGCTATCGGGTACTTTTACGTTAGAGCCGAACAGCGAATAAATTTCCTGACCTTCCGCGTTTATCGTGATATTGTTATAGGTGTTTTTGTCCGCGTAAAGGTTAA
>CAVBZJ010000038.1:0-14187 GCA_963599785.1 Anaerovoracaceae bacterium | reverse complement strand
ATTTTCCCTTTTATCAGAGAAATCATAGTCGAAACTCTTTGTTCGATATTCGTCTTGTCCATATATTCTCCGTATGTTTTCCGTTAAAAAAACTTTTTATCGCCGCGTTCAGCGTAACGCGAGCATCACGCCCTCGCCGCCTTCAAGCGTTATTGTAATGTTTTTGCCCGCCACGCCGAAGCTTTTTGCTCTCTGGATAAGGTCAAAGCCATACTTATCGTCGAATTTAAGCGTTATAGTCTGTTTTTCGGTGGAAGAACCGTTTACGACGTAATACGCGCTGCGGCTTCTGTTTCCTTCGTAATTATAATCGAAGCACCCGATGATAACGCCCGTTTCGCCGGTCGAACTAACGTCTTTAAGCTCTCTCCAAAAATCGGAATTCGCGTCCGGCTTATCCTCTTTGGCAAGTCTGTCTTTCCAGTACCCCGTCGCGATAACGCCCTTGCTTTCGGATTTCATAAGAATATGATCGATAGCGTCTATTTGCTTGTTCGCTTTCTGAACGTAATAGTACCATCTGTTTACGTTCCCCGCGACGCCTATCATTCCGTTGCGCATATAATCCTTGCCCGCCTCGCCCGCGTCCGAAAACTGTACGGGCTGCAAAAACGGAAAATACTGAATAGCCTTCGCTCCGTATGCAAGAGAGGTGTTTATATTCCACAACGTTTCTCCCTCTTCTGGGAAAATCGGATTGCTTGCGACGCCTATCATAGGCTCCCATTGTCCGCCCGTCTGAATATATACCCAGAACGGCTTGCCGTTTTCCTTCGCCACCTTGCGGGCGGTGGACAAATCGTAAAAATAATTGTTCGGAATCGCCGTGGTCGTTCCCTGATCCTTAAACGTAAACGGATAATTATCGTAAGAAACGAAAGGCAGATTTACGTCCTTCGTAAAGGTTGACATATAGTTATAATGCGTTCCGCCGAGGTGCGAATTGCTCGAATAGCTCGGCAATAAATTGACGTAAATATATTTGCCTTTATCGCCTACGCTCCTATCAAACATTTCCACGATTTTTTTCATCTCGTCGGCGTCGGATAAGCTCGGCTCGTCGCGCAGATGCACGCCCAGAACGTTTGGTATATCTATATATTCGTTTAATTTTGTCGCCATTTCCTCCGCCGTTTTAGAATTAGCTATTCTTCCGTCGCTGATGAAATAGCCTATGCCGTATTTTTCGCAGAAGCTTAAAGACTTGCGAATGTTTTCTTTGTGAGCATGCCACTGATCCTGCGACTGTCCTATAAAGTTTACTCCGCTGTCTTTAAGCAGCTTAAAAATGTCGTCCGTCAGATAGTCGGGTATAACGATTCCGTTTTCGGAAGCGGAAGAGGAATTGACCGCCCCGTAAGGACCGTAGAAAACGCCGAGAGGCATAACCTCTTCTCCGCCGAGTACCTCGAACGTAATCGCGTCGCTACTGCCCGCTTCGTAAGTTTTTGCGGCTTTATAGTTATTGTTCGCTTCGTTTATTTTCTCCATATTATCGTCGCCGCAGGCAACGAGACTCAAAAGAACGCAACCCGACAAGAGGAGCGCGCAGCCTTTTGCAAATAATCTTTTTTTCATAAATTCTCCTCTTTATTTCCCGCCGAACGGAAGGTCGCCGTCATTCCAAGCATCCGTGTATTCGTAATCGTATACTAACGAAGTATTGTCTTTGTTCACGAGAGAAATTATCCGTTTTTCGTAATCCTTGTTCACGACGGACAACGTTGCTACTTTAAAGTTATCGCATACGCCGATCGTCATATCGGAAACGTTGCTCAGAATCTGAATATACCCCGCTCTCGCGTTTTCTACCTCGCAGGAGAATATTTCGTAATAATTATATCCGCCCGCAAACTTGACCGCCGCCTTCATTCTTCCGTCCGTATATGAAATTTTAACCATAACGCTTGCGCCGTCCGAAGCTTGCTCGCTCCAAAGATGCAATTCCTTCGGCAACGTTTTGCTTTCTATCAGCTTGTTCCCGAAATAAAGCTTTGCCACGGTATTTACGGACTGTCTCGTAGCACTGCCGCCCTGCGGCTTAAATTCTATTCTGAATATGCCGTTCTGCAATTTAGAACTCGAATAAGAATCCGAGAGAGACACCGCAAACCCCGTCGCGATAGACGTATCGAAGGACAAGTCGTCGTTGACGCTCGCCGTTCTCGCAAGGTCTGCTATTTCTATTTCCGTCTCGAAGTTGGAATACTGCCGTCTTGTGGAAAGAAACGCCTTTTTGGTGTTTTTGAAAACCATTCCGCCGTTTTCCGCTTTAACGTAGCTTTGTCTTTCCGCATACGGATAATTTGAGGTATAAAACTCGTTTATATTGAAAACGTCTCCCTCGAAATGCGTCAGTATATTAGTATTTTCGGGATTTTCCGCCTTGTACGCGGTTATATTTATATTGCTTAATACCGCTACCGAACCGCCCTCCGTCTGCGCGAAGCCTACGTTTCCTTCCGTAAAGCAGTTCGCTTTTTCGTCGCTTACCGAATAAGCGGTTTTTCCGTTCTGGCTTATCTCAAAGCTTATCGCGCCCGTTGCGGCAACGTTAAGCTTAACGTCGAAGCTTGCCTTGATATCGGATAGCTTTCCCGATAATTCGACCGCGGGCAAAACCGCCGTTTCCGCTCTTTCGCTTCCGACGTAGTTGCTTATGCCCGTTTGAAGCCCGCCTTTTTTAGTGGTAAAATACAAAAACGAAGTATTCGCGCCGCCGGCGGCGGGGTTAAGCATCTGCGTGGATAATCCGAAAACAAAACCGAATCGCCCTTCTTCCGGAACGGAGGTGATTTTTAACCGCATTTCCGCGGCAAAACATTCCTCGAACCCGTACTCGCCGAAATTATACGCTTTGTTTACCGTTATCATACGGCTCGCTCTTCTCGATTCCGCCGTAAAAGCGATGCCTTCTCCCTCGACGTAGTTCATTCCGACGTTCGAGGAAGGAGTCCACCAGTAATCGCTTCTTATGCTTCCGTCAATAGATTCCCTTGTCAACAATTCGTTATCGTATACGCCCGCGCTTACCGACGACGGACTGCCTATAACGGCAGTCGTCATCAGTGCGGAAATCAAAAGAGCGGTAACAATTTTGTTTTTCTTCATCCGTCTGTTCCTTTATCTGTATTTCTTTTTGCGAACGGCAAACGCTATCGGAAGCATTGCGAGGGCAAAGAGTCCCGCCGCGCCGGATACGGCACTGCCGCAACCGCTTTTTTCTTCCGTTTTGTCCCCCGTATCGTCGCCCGGTTTGTCGTCGGGATTTTCGCTCGGCTTATCGTCGGGCTTTTCTTCGGGTTTATCGACGGTTTTGAATTGAGCATACAAGGACATATTTCTGTATACTATGCCGTCGAAATCGTACTTTTCTCCGCCGTCTACCTTCGTATACCAGCCTATAAACTCGAAACCGTTTTTGCTCGGCGCGGTTTCGGGCGCGGCAACCTTATAATCGCCGCCGTTCACCGTGACCGTAGCGTATTCCGCGCCGTCCGCATAGAACGTTACGGTATAGGAGGTAAGCTTTGCGTATTCCGTCTCCGTCGAAACGAGAACTCTGTTCGCGTCGAACGTGCAGGGCGTTTCCGTCTCGCCGTCTATATACGCAAACCCGCCGTTTTCGAGCAGATAATAGGTTATGTTTTTGGTCGAGCCGTCCGCAAAGGTTATCACAGCGGCGTTGTTCTCTTTAAGGTCGAGTATATCGCCCGTCGTGCGGTTCAAATATCTGCCGAGATATTCGGCATAATCCTCCGCGGCAATTTCCTTTCTCTCGCAAACCGCGTAAAGGGTGGTAATTCCCGCCGTAGCTATCGTCGTTTCTTTTCCGTTTTCGTCTACCCAGCTCTTAAACGCGTAGCCGTCGGGAGCAAAGGTATAATCTATAACGTCGTCCTCGGTCATCGCTTTTTTTGCGACTTCCTTACCGAACGCGACGAAGGTTATTTCCACGGCTTCCAGCTTTCTGAACGAGGAAGTATCTGTAATATCGAGAATTTCCGAATCAGAATCTCTCTTTATATAAAGCTTCCCGTCCGCGGAAAGAATTACTCTTTCGTAATCCGCATAGCCTTCGAGTTCTATTCCTTCGGAATAAATTTTAACGATCTTACCGTCTGCGGTCTTATATATGCCGTAGTAATCGGTACCCGTCGCAACGTCTACCCACCAGCCGTAGAGATCTACGTCGTTATCGAGAGCCTGCGAGAAATCGTAGAAGTTATCGAGCGATAACGCGGAAGCGTTTTTGCCCGCTACCCAGCCGAAGAATTTTCTCGTTTCGCTTTCCTTCGGGCTTACATACAACGTTTCCGAACCGAAGCCCGTACCTACGATAGTGGTTTGGGTTTCCCCGTCGACCGTCGCGTTATAATAGGTAACGTTTACGCCTTTTCTGAGTTCTATATAGTCTATCGCGATATACGCAACGCCGTCGCCGATATAGAAATCGTCCGAACCTTCGCCGCGCTGAACCGCCGCGCCTATCTGCATACCGTAAATATACCCGTCGGCGTTTGCAAGCGCAGAAGCTTCTTCGCCGTTTAAGTAAAGCAGTACGAATTCATCCTGCGTGATAGTCGCGGGAATCATATAGCCCTGCCCCGCCGCGCCGTTTGAATCGAGCGAATAAAGGCGTATGCCGCCGAGCGCGGTGCTGTAAGTTGCGCCGTTTGGCGATAAATGCGCTTTCATTCTTATGATAATGCCCGCCTGCGCTTCTCTCGGAGATACGGGACGATTGAATATAATCGCGTTAGTGGCTATCGTATGAAACCAACTGTGGAAGCCGAGCTTAAAGACGTAACCGTTCACGGCGTCTTCGTCGGGATTTATCGTTATCTTCGGCTCGTATTTGCCGTCGCTTGCGGTCCAGCCGTTCACGCTTTCGAGCCTTTCCGTCCAGCGTTCGTTTTCGTCCGCTATTCCTTCTCCGAAATAGCCCGTCGCAACGTATTTGGATTCCGATAAGGGATCGTTAGGCACGAGCGACACGCTGCCCGCAAAGAACTGCCACTTGGGATCGGGTTCGGCAGCCGTTCCCGTCTGCGTTTTAACGAGATAGAACCCGCCTATATACCCTTCGGAATCCGCAAGGTCTTCCGTTTTTGCGTTTACGTTCGCACGACCGAAGCTCACCGAAGAATGTTCCGCCTTTGCGACGGGATTCGTAAGCCCCGTATCGGAAAGAGCGTACATAGAAATAGTAATCTTATTGCCGTCCGTCCAGTTCGTCGCGCCGATATACGCGCTTACCATCAGGAAATTGGAAGCCTTATACTTCGTCATAAAGCTGAACTTTATAACCGCGCCGTTACCGATATTTTCGGTACACGCCACGATGGCTTCTTTATTATCGTCCAGAACGCCCCATTCGTCTTTCGTGTAAGACGCGGGACTCATTATAACCGTTTGTCCGTCTACGGGAAGAACCACCGGCGATTCGTAAACCGTATCGTCCTTTCTGTCGGGAATAAGCTCGACGTAATCGACGAATATCTGTCCCGCAGAACCGCCCGTTCTTTTTATAACGAACGAATCTATATACCCTTCCGAATCCGCTATTTTAGAAGCTTCCACGTTCAACACCACGGCTTCCGTCTCGTTCGTGGTGGAAACCGCCCCCGCGGGAGTTGCGAACTCCGTATCTGCGGTAGCGTACGCCGTGTGAACGACTCCCGCCGCCGCGCCGATAAGCATTTTTACGTTCACGGTAGCAAAATTGCTCGCTTTATATCTTTTTGCAAAGTTTATCTGTACCGTTTCGCCGTCGGAAATCGCGTTAGAGGTGTAAGAAACCTTTAAGTTTTCTGCCGAACCGGGCAAAAAACCCCACCAATTACCGAGATCGGTATTATCGCCTACTCCCGTAAGCGGTCCGGAAAGCCAGAGGTCCTTGCCGTTCGCGTCGAGGAAAATATTTGCGGAAGGCTCTTCGTCAACCTTCGATTTAACCTTTTCCCAAACGTTGCCGCCTTTATAAACGAATTCCGCCGTTTCGAGCTTAACGCTGTAATCGCCGATTGCTACGGTTACGGGGCAACCGTCTATAACGTTGGTTATCGGGTATACGCCACCGACGGAGATAACGTCTCCCACGCTCGCCGCCGCGCCCTCAAAATACACCGTGCGATTATCTTCTTTTATAACTCTGAACGTTATCGTAACGTCTTCGCCGTTCTTTTTAGCCGCGCCGCCGTACTGAATATACCACGTTCCCGTAATAGAATCGGAAGCGGCGGTAGCGTTGACGTAAAAGGTATCGCTGTTCGTATCGTCGGTAGTAACGATACCCGAAATCTCGTTCACCTCGTAAACGGGTGCTTCCGCGTTTACCGCGCCTGCGTTCAGAGTCAAAGCAAAACCGAACGCGCACAGCATCACGAGCATAATAAGAGAAACCAAAGCGGTTTTCTTATTCGTAAAAACTTTTTTCATATTTTTCACCTTTACTTAATTGAAATCTCCGAAGTCGAAGGAATTGTCTCCCTTATCCTCTATGGACGACATCGTTATCACGTCGGACAGAATTTCAACGATTTCCGCCGTCGGCATATCATATTTCTTTTTCATAATTTTTCACCTTTCATTTATATTGTTTGGCAGGGGATAACGAAAACGCCTTCCCCTACGCCTAATTCTAACGTCAATTTACCGTTAGTTAATGGTATGATTTTCTGTTCTCCGCGAATATAACACACCGCGGCGTTATACTGCGTACTGTCAAAGGTTATTTCTACGGTATCGGTAAGATTCTTCGAGGTATCGTTATAATTTACCGCGACGAAGCCTTCGTTATCCTTTTCGTCCTTAAAATACCCGAACAGAGTGTCCTGCGAGGTATCTAACGATTTTATCGAAGACGTTTCGGAAATTTTAACTCTGTCAAGGTTTTTGAACGAAGCGTTACTCGTCGTATTCAAATCTATAAGAGCCGAACTGTCCTTCGTGTCTCCGCCGTCGTTGGTAAATGTACTCTGATAATCGAACTGCAAAAGAACGTGGTCGAACTTTTTAAGCTCGGCGGTCGCCTGCTTTACGGATTCGTAAATGTCCGTTTTGTTCCATTCGCGGTCTATCATAGCGACCTGATCCGAAGAAAATTCTCCGCTCGCAACGGGCGTTCCGTAGCAGAACATACTTATTCCGTCAAAGCCGAACGCCATAAGAGCCATTTCCTGCAAACGAATATCCTCTATCGTAGGAACTCTGTCTCTCGAACCTTCGACCGCGCCGTAGCCGTTGCCGTCATCATCCGTTCCGTAAGGCATAGTCTGAATAAAGAAGTTGGTTTTTATTCCTTCGTACTTTTGCGCGACCTTTGCCACCGCCTGAACGTCCGCAAGCCAGCCCGTATCGAGACATTTGTTGCCGTTCGCGTCATAAGTCAGCGGGTATCTGTCTACGGAGAGCCATTTTTCGCCCGTCGTCAGCTTCGATAAAACGTTTTCGCAGAAATATTCCAGATATTGCTCGTAACGTTTAGCCGCGGTAAGCCCCGAAAATTCTTTAAGCGCGGGAGCGAAAGACGGAAACAAGTTGACGTAAAGGTTTTTGCCGTTCGCGTATTGATTATAAAAATCTACCTGTGCGGCGATATTGTCTATTTCCGTCTTATTAGGCTCGTCAAGCACCATACCGAGTACGGCGTTATGCTGAAACTGCGCCACTTTCTGAAATCCTACCGCCGTTCTGTTGCCGTCCTCGCCCCTGCCGTCAAGAGTATTAACGTACACCTTAACGCCGTTTGCGTCGAGAATGTCGAGAACTCTCTTCGCTTCATCGTCATAAGTATCGAAGAAAATCGTGTTTTCCGAGCCTGCGGGTACGGCGAACAAAACGTCTAAACCTGCTTCTTTAATCCATTCCGCGTTATTATAATCAAGTCCTTTGGGTATCAGCCAACCGGAAGCGATTAAATTAAGAATTTTTTTTTTAGCATTGTAATCGGGCAAGTTCGTCGTGGATAAGTCTACCGTGCCTACTATCGTTTCGCACGCTGCGAGAGCCTCGCCAGTAAGTCCTCCCGCCGCTATCGCCGCTTTTGCAACGTCGTATATAGAACGAATTCTGTATTCCGCCGCGGGTTCGTTTGCATAAATCATAGTCGCGTCCGTTTTGTCCTCGTATTTAATGCTTAAATATCCGCCTGCCCTGAACTGCGTGGTATAAGCCTCCGCCGTTTCGGGAATCTCGGTTATAAGTCCGTTGAATTTGATGTTTCCGTCTTCGAGATAATAGTTTTCCGCCGCCTTTACGAGCGTCTTTCCGTCCGAGCCGTCGGATTCTATCTTTATTATAATAACGCCGAACGAAATATTTTCTTCGGAAACGATAGCCTTAACCGCCTCGTAATCCGCTTCGTTTAAGGAAAGAACGAATCTCAAACCCTTGCCCGCATATTTGATATACGCGCCGTCGAGAACTCTGAACGCTACCCTTATAACCTCTATTTCGGTGTCCGCAGCGGGAACGAAGGTGTAATCTTTGGAATAAAGCTTGCCGTCTATTTTGTAACCCGCAACTATATGCGTCGCGCTATTTGTCGCGCCTATATCCGACATCTTGAAAGCCTCGCCCTTAGGCACGCTCTTTGTAACGGTGCTGTCGCCGTCTTTAATCGTCATCGTATAAGCCGGAAGATTGAGAGTTATTTCGTTTGCAAAGAACTGCCACTTGGGATCGGGTTCGGCAGCCGTTCCCGTTTGGGTTTTCACGAGAAGAAGTCCGCTTATATAGCCGTATTCGTCCGCAAGAGCTTCTGCATCAATCGTAAGCGAATCGTATGTGTTTGCATTTCCGTTCACGGCATGCGCCGCCAGAGGAGCGGTAAGCGAGGTGTCCGATAACGCATAAGCCGTTATGGTTACCACGTTCCCTGCCGTCCAGTCGGAAACGAGGTAATCTATTTTTACGCTTCCGAAATTAGACGCTTTATATTTTTTTGCAAATTTGAACGTCATAACGGTGTTGTTGCCGATCATTGCGGTTGCGCCTATGATTTTCTGTTTAGAAGCGTCCCAGAATCCATTTTGGTCGGGTTCATGCGAAGCGGGAGACATAGTAACGTCCGTACCGTTTATACCGAGTACCACGTTTTCGGTATAAACTATATCGGGAACAAGCTCGACGTAGTCGAAGAAAATTTGACCGGCAGTACCCGTTCTTCTGATAACGAAAGAACCGATATAGCCTTCCGAATCCGCTATCGCCGAAGCGGCGATTTCAAGAATCGCTATCTCATTCTTGTTATCGCTCGTTTCAACCTTTCCCGCAATATTCTCGAATTGCACGTCGGAAGTTGCATAAGCCGTGGTGACGACGGTGTTGGTAGTGCCAGCCCAGCTTCCGACAACCATTCTGACTTTTAAGAACGAGAAGTTTTTGGCAAGATATTTTTTGCCGAGCGTTACGGTAATAGTACCGCCGTTCTCTACCGCGTTGGCAGTAAACAGCATTTTCGTGCTTCCGTCGTTGCCGAATACGTCAGGCTCATTGTCGTTCGTAACGCTACAACCTTCAATCGCAACGTCCGTGCCGTTAGCGTCGAGAACAACGCTTTCGGTATACACGGTATCGTCCTTTTTATCGGGAACAAGCTCGACGTAATCGAAGAATAATTGACCGCCGACGGAGAACGTTTCCGTCTTTCTGATGACGAAAGAGCTTATATACCCTTCGCTATCCGCCAAAGCGGCGGCGTTTATTTCAAGTATAGTTTCTATATTTCCGTGTCCTGTCTGAACCGATCCCGCAGGTGCGGTAAATTCGGTATCAGTCGTCGCATAAGCCGTGTTCGTAACGACATTCGACTCGTCTCCCCAGCTACCTACAATCATTCTGACTTTTATGGTTGTAAAATTTTTGGCGAGATATTTTTTGCCGAGTTCTACGGTAACGGTGCTACCGCTCGCAATACCTCCCGTTATAATCATTTCAGTGCTTCCGTCGCCGAATAAGCCAAATGTATTGTCCGGATGGACAGTGCCGCCGTCAATCGCGACGTCGATTCCGTTCGCGTCGAGAACCACGTTTTCGGAAGGCAATTCGTCTACCTTCACTTTCGTCCTTTCCCAAACGGTACCGCCTTTATAAACGAATTCTGCCTCTTCGAGACTTACGCTGTAATCGCCGATTGCTACGGTTACGGGGCAACCGTCTATAACGTTGGTTATCGGGTACACGCCGCCGACGGAGATAACGTCTCCCTCGTTTGCCGCCACGCCTTCAAAATACAGCGTGCGGTTGTCTTCTTTTATAACTCTGAACGTTATAGTAATATCTTCGCCGTTCTTTTTAGCCGCTCCGCCGTACTGTATATGCCATGTTCCCGTAACGGATTCCGAAACGGACGAGGCGTTAACGTAAAACGCATCGTTACTCGTTCCATCCGCCGAAACTACCCCTGTAATCCCCGTCACCTCGTAAACGGGGGCTTCCGCGTTTACCGTAGGCGGCGCAAATACCGCGAGCGCGCCCATACACAGCGCGATTGCAAAAAGTACGGGTATCAGCCATACTTTAACCTTGTTTAACGTTTTCTTCATATCATTTCTCCTTATATATTTTAGCCTTTTATATTTTCTGCCTTCACGGCATAACTTTCAAGCTATTAAAGCTGTGCGTTAGACTTATAATTTTCCCAGTTCCTGTTTATCTCTTCTATTATAGAATCCCACGCTTGCTGCGCGTTTTTATATTCCCCGCGAGAAGTAACGTTCTTTATAAGCGTTTCTCTTCCGTAAGGATTTGCGCCGCCGAGCGTGAATATCGGACTGCAATTACGCTTTATCGTGTATACGGGTATCGCCGTAGAAGAGAAGTTCTGTTGAGAAACGCTCCACGCGTTCCAATTTTTCATATCCGGACCTTCGCCGTTGCTGTATTTTATCATCATCGGAAGCTCCGTCGTTTCCCAATAGGTTTTAAGGTTTTCGTCCGAATAGAAATATTTCAGGAACTCCTTCGCGCCCGCTTTGGAAGTAGCGTATTTGGGAATGATTATTCCGTGCGCGTCGAAGTTGGTCGCCATAAGATTTCTCGCTTCGTAAACTCTGTTCGCGTCCTCTCTCGAAACCTCGTAGCCTTCGCCCGAAAGCGGAACGTCTTCCGCGGAAGTAACCTTATCCACCGCGTCTATAAGCGCGGCAAGCTCTTCGTCGGGTTCTCCGCCGTCGTAACCGTCTATCGTCGGACATTTATCTACGATAGAGCTTATAACGGGACTCTTCATCATAGCAAAGCTGTCGCGCGCGCCGGAAGTGTTGCGCATTTCGTTAAGAAGCCAAGAGCCGTTCAGCATCAACACCGCCTCGTTATGCAGATATTTGGTTTGAGAAGCGGTATGCGTAGCGGAATTAGAACCGTCTACCAGATAGTCGGGCTTCATAATTCTTTCCAGAACTTTAAGTGCCTCGTATCTGCCGTCTTCCTTCAAAAATACGTTTTTGGAAGGAGCGGGATCTTCCGCGCCGCCGTCTAACTTCCAGAAGGTGTTGTTGACGTAGTTAAGAGAATCGTACTGCGCCTGCCATACCCCCATCATATACGTCCAGTAGCCCTCGTCTCTGAAACTTATCCACGGCTTCATGGTCACGTCTTTGCTTTCGTAAAGACCTACTACGAGAGCCTCTAATTCGTTAGTAGTGCGGGGAACGCTGAATTTAACGCCGTCTATTATGCTTTTGTTATAAACTATTCCGTACCAGCCGCCGCCGTAGGAAAGCGAATAGTAGTTCCCGTCCTCGTATACGAGTTCGTTAAGGAAACTCTTTTCAAACTTTTCGCCTATGGTTTTGGATTCTCCTTCATAGGTCGTGTCAAGCACGTCGTTAAGCGGTTCGGCATATTTTTCGATTTTGGTAGGCACGCCGTCTATCGAATACATCCATATATCCGCGTTGTCTATTCCCTCTCTGCCGAAATCCTGTTCTATCGTCTGATTGTTGGAAGAATCCTCGTAGCTTACGGTATATCCCGTATTTTTAGCGTTGAACGCATCCGCCGCCTTTATCAAAAACTGTATGCCCGTACCCGACGACCAGATTTTGATAACTACCTCGTTTTCGGAGTGCGTGCCGGAATTGCCGCCGCAGCCCGCAAAGCCGAAAGCCGCGGTAATAAGTCCCATCACGATTGCCAAAAGTCTTTTTTTCATACATTTTACCTCTCTTTTTTCTTTTCTTATTATTCTTTCAGTCCGCCCATACTCAGATTGCTCGTCAACGCG
Source organism: Anaerovoracaceae bacterium (assembly GCA_963599785.1). Taxonomy (GTDB): domain Bacteria; phylum Bacillota; class Clostridia; order Christensenellales; family Borkfalkiaceae; genus UBA1259. The sequence continues at coordinate 1,955 of CAVBZJ010000038.1, read as the reverse complement.
TTGTTGAACACCGAAAAGAGTATCAACGGAGGAATTGCCGTAATCATATACGCCGCATACAGTAAGTCCATACGCACCTCATATCTCATATTAAGCTCGAACAAATATATACCGCTCGCAAGAGTAGGAAGCTTTGGCAAATATATCAGCGGGCTGGAATAATTGTTCCAGTCGCCTACCCAAGCGAGTATAAACAGCGTGCCGAAAACGTTCATAACCTGCGGCAGCATTATTCTGAAAAATACCGTATAATCGTTCGCGCCGTCTATAAACGCCGCTTCCGCATATCCCCACGAAAGGTTTGAAAACGCCGCCTGAAAATACAGATAGGTCATATTCATTCCGCCGAACGCGAGAATTATCTGCGAATACGAGCTTATAAGCCCTAATTTATAATACAATCTGTACGCGCTTCCGCCGCTGCCGTATATCGGAAGTATAACTATAAACGTAACTATAATTCCGTATAATTTAGAACCGGGGAATCTGTATTTCGTAGTCGCATAAGCAAGCATACACGCCATCATATTCGTAATCAGCGGTCCGAGTATCGAGAAATACATACTGTTAAGCAGCATTCCGAAGAAATCGTAGCCAGCGACTTTAAGATGGGTAAACACTTCGAGATAATGACTGAAATACGCCTTTTCGGGAAACCCGAACGGGTTCATTATAACCTCGTCGTGCGTTTTTAAGCCCGAAAGAAAGCCCCATACGAATATGTATATATAGCTCAACGCCACCGACATAAACATAAGAAATACTATGGCGAAAACGATTCTTTCCGAAACGGTGCGGCGGGCGAATAAATTCAGTTTTTTCATCAGTATTGCACCTCCCCGAACATTTTATCCGAAAGCTTTCTCACCGTTAAAGCTATCGTTACCGATACGACCGTCAGCATCAGTCCGACCGCGGACATATAATTGAACGCGTTGGATTGCTCGGGATCGCCGGTTATATTGTATAGCTGCATATACATCCAGTTAGACAGCGTTTGCGTACCCGCCTTGCCCTGCGTAAGAAGGAATACGTTTCCGCTCGCCCCGAATACGCCCGCTATGTTCATCATAAGCAAAAGTCCTACCGTCGGCCAGACCATAGGAATCACTATCTTAAACGCCTCTTGAAGCCAGTTCGCGCCGTCAAGTTTTGCCGACTCTAAAACCGATTCGGGAATTCTTCCGAACGAACCGCTCAGAAGCACCATGTTCATCGGGAAATTAAGCCACATAAGGTTTCCGAGCACAACCTTGTTTGCAAAACGCGGCTCGTCGAGAAGGTCGGGCATATAATCGAGGTGATAAAGATTTTTAACTATTTCCGCTATCGGTCCGTTTACGCCTATTACCTGCATAAACACGGAGTTTATTATCGTTCCCGCGATAAGCGAGGGCAGAAAGAAGCAGATTTTGAAAAATCTGTACATAAAAATTTTCTTATACAGAAAGAACGAAACGAAAAATCCGACGAAGAACATAAGCATATTCACGCCGAAGGTTATGAACGTGTTTCTGAACGCTTCGCCCATTTCCGAACCGTTGGAAGACAGCTCGCCGAAAAATCTTGCGAAATTTTCGAGCGTCCAGTATGTCCCTACGCCCTGCTTCGTAAGCTGAAAAGCCATAACGAACGAGTTGCCGTTGACGTAAACGTAAAATATCAGAAAGTAAACGGTCGGAATCGTTATAAAGGAAAGCAGAAAAAGGGCGCGCTTATAGCCCCGTATCCGCTTATCCTTCAACGCCTTTTCCGTGCTTGTAGTGTTTTTCATAGTGCGTTCCGTGTTCTCCGTTTTTTAAAATCTGCGATTTATTGAAATTTTTTATCAAATCCTAAAAGATTATAACATTATACCCCCCCCCGATGTAAATAACAAAATATGCAGTTTATATAATACATCTTGCATTTTCGTTTGACTTCCGCCACGCCGCGGTTTATAATAAAAGCTATGG
>CAVBZJ010000037.1:6735-14452 GCA_963599785.1 Anaerovoracaceae bacterium | reverse complement strand
CGAACATAATCTGGGCTTGACTTGCGATCCCGTTATGGGCTACGTCCAGATACCGTGCATAGAGAGGAACGCGATGGCGGCGAATAAAGCGGTCAGCGCGGTAACTCTCGCAAAATATCTCGAAGAGAAGCATAAAATAGCGTTTGACGAGATAGTCGAGGTAATGTACGAAACGGGAAAGGATATGAATAAAGACTATAAAGAAACTGCCCGCGGCGGACTTGCTTCTCTCAAAAACTATCTCCGCTAAAAGGACAGAAAAACGGAAAAATTAAATAAATACTTAAAAACGTATTACAGAAAAAGCCTGATTATCGCAAAAACGCGTAATCGGGCTTTTTTGTCGTATAAATAAATCTCAAATATATAAGAAAACCGAGAAAAATTGCAATATACAAAAATTATAAGAAAAACATTGGTTTAAACGTGCTTTCCTGTTTTCCGCCGGAGACGGTGAGAAACTACTACTTTTATAACATACGTTTTTAGTATTTTTGAACGGGAAAATTATAAGAAAGATTTGTAATTTACTATGATTTTAAGATTTTTTCTTTCTTTTTTTATTTTTTGTTGTGCCAAAAATGCAATATATTTAGGTAAAAATTGCTATTGTAATTCTGATTTTCGCAAGTTATAATGTTATAGTAAAAAGCTATGAACGGTGGGCTGAAATGCAAAATCATTGCAAAAACTTTTTCGGCGCGTCGTTTAACGGCTAAAAATTCGTTGGAGGAAGTGTATGTTGAAATACGAAACGCCGACTATCGAAATCGTTTTAACGAACGCAATAGATATGTTGGAAGCAAGCGGAGTCGAGGTCGAATTCCCCGGTGAAAAATGGGGAATGGACGTGTAAACGGAGGTAAAAATGATGAGAACGCGTAAAATAACAATAACGGTTCTTTCCGTCATAACGGCTTTTTGTCTGTGTATAGCCGCGGCAATAGGTTTTATAGGCGGAAAAAGTATTGCGGGTGCTGAAACGGTTGAAATAATGAACGACCATTTCAGCGTGGCGGTTGGAAGTAACGGATATAGAAACGATAAAATATCCGATCAATACGTCACGTTGACCTATGACAAAACTTTTACCGATGAAGCGGGTTGGTTGAATAATAATAATCTTACGGGACTTCTTGCCGATTTGTGCGATTATATTGTGATAAACGGAAAAACGTTCGGGGAAATTAAGCAAGAACAAAAGAGTACCGGCGAGTATTATTCTGCGGATAACTATCAGGGAAAGCTTAATTGGCCTAGTTGGAATCCCGTGTGTATACAGGTAAGCGCAACGCGGATAGACGTGTATATAAACAGAGCGTTTGCCGATATAGGCGCAATGACTATCGGTATCAAAGACGGTTTTTCATATACTTATAACGGAACGACTTTTAAAACGGAAGGAGACCTTCTTTATAAGGGGACGATAACCGCCGACAACGTATCGACTCCCGTTTTCGAGAAGGTTGAAAATCTTAACGAAACCGTAGCCGCTTACGTTTATAACAGAGGCGTAGAAGCCGACGCAGAGAACGCAATTTATACGGGATTCAGAACTTTCCCGCTCAAAGGTGCAGCCAACACTTTAAACACGAATAAATACGTCAGCGGAAGAAGCCTTGCCGACAACTATATGTATATGAAAGAATACATTAAAGTTAACGGTAAGAGCGTAAATTATTGGAATATCATAAAAAGAGGTACGCATAGCGGAAGCAATGACGGTACTATTACCGATTATTTTGATTATTCCTCTAACCCTACCGGTTCAACTAATGCAAATCAATGTTTGCCTATTGTTACGCAAATAATGAACGACGGCGAATTTAAAATCTGGATTCACACCGAGTGGGCGGCAAAGGTCGGTATAGACCTCAATAACTTTACGATAACGTTTGAGAAAGGAATGCCTTTCGTGAATACGAGCGGAGTTGTATGCAGAACGGCTAACGAGTTTATCGCCACGAGAACCAACGGCAGTTGGAGCGCGGAAGCTACCGAAATCGTAGAGGTAATGAACGACAATTTCAGCGTGACGATAGACGCAAACGGATACAGGGGAGACTGGGTAAGCAATCAGGTAATATACCTTAAATATAACGGAAATTTCCACGCGACCGCGGCTTGGCTCAACGATAAGGTGGACGGCATTGCGGACGGGCTTGACCTCGGAAATAACCTCGTTATAAACGGTCTTACGTTCAATGAAATAAAAGCTATGAACTTGGGCGACGTATATCCGCAGATAGACGGCTTCTGTACGGGGCTTGCGAAAGGCTGGGGACCTGTTGCCGTTCTGGCGGAAACCGACGGTATAAAGCTTGAAATAAACAGAGGCTTTGCCGACATCGGCGCAATGACGATAGGCTTAAAGGACGGATTTACGAGCGTATATAACGGCGTTACCTATAAAGTGGAAGGTGATTTAACGTTTAAGGCAACGATAAACGCGACGGACACTTATACTCCCGTATTCAAGCGCGTTGAGGAAATCAGCGAAACGCCCGTTGAATACGCTTCGTCGAGAGTAACGGAAAACGGCACGGCTAACGGGAAATATAACTGTTACAGAACTTTCCCGTTATACGGAGCGGCGCACGCATTAAAAGCTACTGCAAGCGGACAGAAGGACGGTTATATAGGCGGCAGATATTTGTGTGACAATTATTTGTATCTGAAAGAATATATCAAAATCGACGGTTACAGCATAAACTACTGGAACATAGCGAAGTACGATTCTTCCGAAATCGATTGCACGACGAATCCGAAGGGTACAAATTCTAAGCAGTATAATTTACCTATCGTTGCGACCATCAATACGAACGGCGAATTCCAGATATATATTCACACCGAATGGGCGGCGAGCGTCGGTATCGACCTTAATAACTTTACGATAACCTTCGTTTCGGGAATGCCTTATGTTGACGGCGACGGCAACGTTTGCAGAACGACCAACGAATACGTTGCGGATTGCGAAAACGGCGACTGGCATATCGAAGAGGTGATGAACGATAATTTCAGCATCGAAATAGACGCTAACGGTTATAGAAACGACTTTTTGACCGATCAATGGCTGTATCTTAACTATACGGAAAATTTCCACGCTAACGAAGCTTGGCTTAACGATAAGGCGGACGGTAAAGCCGACGGAATGGATCTCGGCAATTACCTCTTGATAAACGGCAAAACGTTTAACGAGCTGAATGCAGAGGGGATTATCGGAACGACATATCCTTCGAGAGACGGTAGAGCTAATATGCTGCAAAAAGGCGGCGTTTGGAGTCCCGTGGCGGTAGACGCGTTCCCGAGCAAAATCAAAATCGAAGTAAACAGAGGCTTTGCGGATTTAGGCGCGCTTACGATAGGCATTAAAGACGGCTTTACGACAACCTATAACGGAAAAACCTATAAAGTAGTCGGTGACCTTATCTTTAAGCCGACGATAGATACGAGCGATTACAGACCTGTGTTCAAAAATGCGGATGAGGTGACGGAAACGCCTGCGGAGTACGCGACGGCAAGAGGAGTGGAAACCGCGGGAGATCACGCCGTGTATACGGGATTCAGAACCTTCCCGCTTTATCAGGCGGAGCATACGCTTAATACCGTTCACAAAGGCTGCTGGCTTAACGACCATTATAAATTCTTTAAGAATTATATCAGGATAAACGGTTACAGCGTAGATTACTGGAATATCGTGAAGTACGACGACAGTCTTACTTATACGACGAACCCGATCGGCAACAGCAGCGCAACGTTCAGTATGCCTATCGTGGTGTGTACCGACGCGTCGTACGCGGGAGAATTCAAAATCTGGATTCATACCGAATGGGCTGCAAAGGTCGGCATAGACCTTGATAACTTTACCATTACGTTTGCGGAAGGAATGACGTTCCTTGATGATGGCGGTAACTATTGCAAGACTATAAACGAATACGTTGCGACGAGAAAGAACGGTTATTGGAACGCCGATACTGAGGGTGTAATAAAGACCGCGGGAGCGTCCGTGAGACTTTCCGAAAGAGTAGAGGGCGAAACCGACAGGAGCGCGATACGCTTCGATTTCAACGTCACGAGCGAGTTCCTTGCTAAATTTATCGGTAACAACGGAAGCTTCAAGACGGGCGTAACGAGCGGCGTGCTTCTTATTCCGCAGAATATGCTTGACGGCGAGCTTGATTTAAGCGCGGACGAAAGCGTTGTGGAAAAGGTAACGCTGAAAGCGGGCGACTGGGCTGTGGAAGACGACACGGCTACCGCGATGGTTTATCTCTATAACTTCCCGAGTACGCAATTCAAGCGCGTTATCTGTGCAAGAGCGTATATAGCGGACGGAGATACGGTTTATTATTCCGACACTCTTGAAAGAAGCCTTGAACAGGTGGTAAGGTCGTTTATAAAAGACGGCGGCGTAACGGACGAAAATCTTAAAAATCTTGCCGCGCAATACCTTTCGGGTGCTAACTATTACGACCTCGCGGACTACGCTGAAACGGGAATATTAGCGGTGACCGCAGGGGATATAGTTAAAAACGGCGAAGCTTACGAGGACGTTACGACGGACGGCACTTACAGCTTGAATAGCGACGGCACTTGGTCGTTCGTGGTGGGCGAATTATCGGCGGAAGGTTTTTTGACGATTGCCGATTTTCCGCCGAAATTGAGAGCCGAAGAATCGGTTTGGAAGCAAAGACTTCAAGATTACGCGGATCTCGGTTTTTCAACGGTGCTTCTGACTGAGGACGATTACATTATTCTCGATAAGGATGCCGACGGCAACGATATAAAGGGCGAGCTTAATCCTACTTACGTTATGATTCTCGAAAGACTTTTGTCGAGCGGGCTTGACGTCTGGGTAAGAAACTATAATAATCAGGACGATTATTTCACGTCCAAAGAGCTTACGACTAACTTTCAGAAGTACGGCAAGGTAACGGGCTTCTATATGTCCGACGAACCCTTTACCAACGAAACGTTGGCGACCAAATGGAATCAGCCGGGCGTGTCTATGGATTCCTATACCGGATTGATCGCTTGGAAAAATGAATATTATCCCGACGACTTCTGGCACATCAACCTTGTTCCGAGCAGCAGCTATAATCACTGGGATAACGGTTCGGAAGGCGTGAACGGCGGCTACGGCGATTATATACAGTATTATATAGATAACGTAATCAAAAAGTTGGAGGGCGGCGGCAGAACGGTTTGCCTCGACTGCTATCCGTTGAGAGAAAACGGCGCGGGTATATATAAAGATTATCTTTTCGACCTTATGACGGGTGCGAATAAGACGAGAGATTATAATAGAACCGCTTCGGTAGGAAATAAAGCGACTTACGGAACTTGTATACAGGCGTTTGCGTTTTACGGCGGGCAAGTTAAGGCGAAACAGAGGAATATTCAGTCTGCAAACGACATAACTTTCCAGCTTTATACCGCAATGGCAATGGGCGCAAGTATGTTCGAGTATTTTGCCTATTCTTCCGATTACACCGAAACGAACGGCGTAGGTAAAGGTTACGATTGCATAACCACTATCGACGGAACAAAAACGGATGTATATAACTACGTTAAAGCCGCTAACGAAAAGGCGTTCGGCTTCTCCAAGGTTATAAACGCATACGAATGGCAGGGTGCGACTTATTCCGCGGGAACGGTAGAAAACGAAAACGCGACCGGCTTTGCGATGGTAGACGGGCTGAAAATATCGGATTCCGATATGGGCGCGCTCAAAAGTTATTCTTCCGATTACGATGCGGTCATCGGTTGCTTTAAGCAGGGAGAGCGCGACGGGTATATGATAACGAACTATACCGATCCCGAAAACGGAAAAACGACAAAGGTTAATTTAACGTTTACGGGTTATAAACAGGCTAACGTTTATATAAACGGTAAATTCGTTACTATAAACCTCGCGGCGGACGGCAGCTGTTCGATAGATTTATTGAGCGGTAACGCGGCGTTTATAATTCCTATAAAATAAGCTGAATAAAAGAAAACGCGCCCCGAAGATTTGTGTCTTCGGGGCGCAACGCTTTTAAATATTCGTCGAAGTCGCGGCGATGGAACGATAAAAATTTTTACCGCATCTTTTTATTTTGTTTTATCCTTTTGTTTTAGTGGAATATCCTTTTTGTCGTCTGTGGGTTTTTTACCCGTAAATTGCTTATACTGTCTGAAAAAGGTTGCGTAATTGTTGTAAGAATATCCTTCGGTAAGTCTTGAAATAGAAAGTCCCGTCTGTATAAGATTTTCTATCGTGACGAGTTTTTTCTGATTGATGTATTTTTTAAGGCTTATGCCGACGTGATTTTTAAAGTTATGCGATAACCAGGATTTGCTTACGAAAAACTTTTCGGAAATAATTTCCGCGTTGATAGGTTCGGTTATGTTTTCGTCGATATATTTCATAATTTTGTTTATCGTATCGTTGGAAACGCCGATTTTTGCAGTGTCGGTCGCGGATTTGTATTTCAGGTGGAACAAAAGTTCTGCGACCGCGTATTTTAAGAATTCGTCAAAGTCTTCTTTTGCAAAAATGGTTTCCGCCTTTGCCACCGCATTTATAACGTTGAATATCGGATCGTTTTCGGTCAGGTGATATATGTGATTAAACTCGTAGACCTTATCCCGCAACTTTTCGGGAATTTCTTTTTCGGGAAAATAGAAGCCGCAACGCTCGTAATGCTGCGGATACGGCATTTCGAGGTTGTGAATGGTTGCTGGCTTAATAAGCAATAAATCGAACGATTGCAGCTTGTATTTTAATCCGCCGATGTTAAAGTCTATATTTTCCGCAGAATACACGAAAAGTATTTCGTAATTGTTGTGAAGATGCGGCGACCAGCTGACGTTATCGGGCATAGCGGGGCTTTCGTTTGTGTGGTAAAAAGTGGTTGAATTACTAATCATAACTATATTATATTACGGGAAAGCCAAAATTGCAATAATATTTTGCAATATTTGCTATTGAATTACAAAAAATGGTATGATATAATTTATTCGATAATAAGGAACAGTCTTTTAATGAAGGATTTCGAGCGTAAATTTACAGGTAAAACGATAAGCGACGAACGATTTTATTTACTTAACGGAATCGTTCCCGAACAACCCGAGCCTAACGGCGGAAAATACGACGAAAAGCTTGCGGATTCGCATATACTTTTTCGCGCAAAATTCTCTTACAACGGAAAAGGAAAGGTTGTTTTGTACTATTCTGCGGACGATTACGCCAAAGTTTATATAAACGGAAAACGCGTTTCCCAAGGACCTGCTCCGTGTTATCCGTGGCACGCTTATTATATTGAAAAAGATATTACGGATTCGGTCGAACGAGGAGAAAACGTTATAGCTTTTCACACTTTTTATCAGGGACTTGTGAACAGAGTATGGTATAGCGGAGATGACCGTCACGGCTTAATTTTTGATATAGAATGCGGCGGTAAAATTATACTTTGCTCCGACGAGAACGTAAAGGTAGCTCGGCATAGCGGTTTTATGCCCGCCTTCGTTACGGGCTACGATACGCAGTTTATGGAAACAACCGATTCGCGGGCGACTGAGGTCGGATTTGAGAAACCAAACTACGACGATAGCTCTTGGAAAAACGCGAAGATAAAAAACGAGCAATTCGGCAGGTTATATCGTCAACCCACGAAAGAACTTGTGTTCGAGAAGCTTATTCCCGAAATTATAAAAAGCGGCGAAAACGTTACGG
>CAVBZJ010000037.1:0-6725 GCA_963599785.1 Anaerovoracaceae bacterium | reverse complement strand
GGAATTCGTCGGTAATCCCGTCGTAACGGCGCACGGCGCGCGCGGAGATAAGATAAAGATTTTTTGCGGCGAAGAGCTTGACGAGAGCGGAAACGTAAGATACGAAATGCGCTGTAATTGCCGATATGAGGAAGAGTGGATACTATCGGGAGAAGAGGATAAATTCGAGCCTTTCGATTATAAAGCATTCCGATACGCGGCGATAGAACTGCCGCGCGGCGCAAAAATAATTTCGGTTTACGGCGAAGCAAGGCATTACCCGTTCAAACTTAAAAGCGATGTGAAAGAACCTGACGATACAAAGCTGAAAAAGGTTTTTCGCCTTTGCGCGGATACGCTCGAATACGGTATTCAGGAATGTTATCTCGATTGTCCGAGCAGAGAGAAAGGGCAGTATTTCGGCGACGGAGTTTGGTCGGCGCTTACGCACGTCAGACTTACGGGCGATACCGAGATGTATAAAAAATTCGTCGAAAACGCCTTTCAGTCGGCAAAAACGGACGAAGGAATAACCGCGCAAGGACCGTGCGCATATTATCAGACGATTGCCGAATTTCCGCTTATGGTCGTAATTTCGCTCAAATATTACTACACGCTTACGGGCGACGAGAAATTTGTTGCGGAATGTAAAAACGATTATAACTCGCTCATAAAGGTCTACGAAAAGCGTTACGCTACGGAAAGCGGACTTGTTTGCGTAAACGACAGATGGAACGTCGTTGACTGGCCGCAAAGCGCGAGAGACGATTACGATTTCCCGTTGCCGCAGCACGGCGAGGTTAAAGGCTTACACAACGTGATGAACGCTTATTATCTTATTGCGTTAAAAGCTTATGACGAGCTGTACGGCGAAGAAAACGAAAGAACGAAAAAAACGGCAAAAGCTTATCTCGAAGCGTTCTATAAGTCCGAGGAAAATCGTTTTACGGACGCGGAGGGAAGTTCGCATACCGCGATTGCCTCGCAAATATTCGGACTGTTGACGGAAACGGTTAAGGACGAACGGGCGGAAGAGCTTGCGGAAAGAATGATAAGAGAAAAACGGCTTGATAAAAGCAATCTTTTCGTGACACCGATAATGTTTTTGTGGCTTTACAAAAGCGGCAGATACGAGCTTTTGAAGGAGCTTATAAAAGACGAAAACGCTTGGCTTAATATGATAAGAGAAGGAGCTACCACTACCTTCGAGGCGTTCGGTAAGGATAAAAAGTGGAATACCTCGCTTTTACACACAATGTTTTCCTTTCCCGCATTATTTCTTGCGGGAATAAAAGATAAAAACTAAAAGGATGGATTAAAGATGAAGAACAAGTTATGCAAATTCGTGGCTTTTGCGCTTGCGGCGGTATCGTCCGTAAGCCTCGTTGCCTGCAACAAAACTCCTTCCGGCGGAGAAACGGTTGATACGAACAAAACGCAGTTATACGTTTATAACTATAACGGCGGATACGGTTCGGAGTGGATAATGGAAGCGAAAACGAGGTTTGAAAAGCTTCACGAAAACGACGAATACGAAAGCGGCAAAAAAGGCGTTCAGGTAGTGCTTGATCCCAGTAAATCGAACATCGATACGAAAATTAACGGAGATAACGAAGTTTATTTTGCGGAATCGGCTTATTACTACACGCTCAAAAACCAAAACCAGCTTGCGGATATTACCTCGGCGGTAACGACGCCTCTTGACGGAGAAACGAAGTCTATCGAGGACAAAATGTCCGCTTCGCAGAAAAATTTCTTTAACGCCGGCGGTAAATATTACGCCGTTCCGCACGTCAATACCTTTGTGGGAATGACTTATAACAAAGACGTTTTTGACGCGAAAAACTTTTATTTTGCCGCCGAGCCTTATACGGAAAACGGCAAGGTAACCGCTTTGGAAGACTGGTTTATTGCGGATAAAAACGACGCGAAAAGCGTAGGACCGGACGGAAAACCGAATACGGATGACGACGGACTTCCTTCCACTTACGACGAGTTCTTTATTCTTCTCGAATATATGGAAGAAAACAACGTTCAGTCTATAACATGGAACGGAAAGAGGTTTTATCATTACCTGACTTGGCTTATGCAGCAGCTTATAGCCGATTACGAAGGGCTTGATCAGATGATGCTGAACTTTACTATGGACGGAACGGCAAACGACCTCGGCAAAATCGTTGACGGAAACTTCGTATTAGACGAGGAAACTACAAAAATCGACGAAACGAATAAAAACGAGCTTGCAAGACAGTCGGGCAAATACTACGCTCTTAAATTTATAGAAAGGCTTTATAAAATTTCGGTCGACGATAAAGGTAATCCCAACGATATAGTCGGTAAAAAAGCCGTGTATTCTTCCGATTACGAACACACTACGGCGCAGGAGGATTTTGCGTACGGTTCTCGCGACGGATACAGCAAGGATATAGGCATACTCGTAGAAGGCATCTGGTGGGAAAACGAAGCCGCGCCTTCTTTCAAAAAAATTGTAGACAGAACCAACGACGAATCTATGGCGGCAAAAAATCGTCAGTTCAGATTTATGCCGCTTCCCAACGCAAACGCGGAAATAACGGCGCAGAAAGGAAAAGACGAAAAGAAGAGCGTTTTATACGACCAGCTTTTCTCGCTTGCCTGCGTAAAAGCGGGACTTTCCGCGGAAAAACAAAAGCTTGCCGAGGAATTTATAAGATTCTGCAATACGGACGCCGAACTTCGCGCGTTCACTGTAAAAACTAATACCGTAAAAGCTTTGGAGTATACGCTCGAAGATTCAGATAAAGAGCAGATGACTCCGTTCGGCAGATCGGTTTGGGAAGCAAAGCAAAATTCGGAAATCGTGTATCCTTACGCGACGAATTCTACCTATATGAACAATATGAAGCATTTTTCGGGCTTTGAAATGTACTGCGCAAGATACGGTTATGAAAATTCCGCCACGACGGATACTTACGCGATACAGGCATTCATAAAAGGTAAAACCGCGGAAGAATATTTTGAAGGACTGAAAATTTACCTCGATAAGTATAACTGGAACTAACGGAAAGGTAAACTCGCGCGGTCGGGGAGTCGTTCTCCGACCGTAGCTTTTAGGAGGGCGTTTATGAATAAGCCCAAAGTAAAAAGTAAGATTTTTAAGAGCAAGGCGGATGTGGGATTTTACGTCGCCACTATGGCTTGGCCGTTGCTGCAATTCGTCGTGTTTTATCTCGTCGTCAATTTCAATAGTATTTTGATGGCTTTTCAGCATATTCAAAGCACGCAGGAAGGTTATCTCGTATCGTATACGTTTGACAATTTTGCCATAGCGTTCGATATGCTTTTTAAGGCGGATCTCGTTCCGGCATTCAAAAATTCGCTCGTAATGTACGCGCTTAACCTCGTTTGCGGCGTGGGCTTGGGTTTATTGTTTTCCTATTTTATAAGCAAAAAGATGTTCGGCGCGGGCTTTTTCAGGGTAATGCTGTTTTTGCCGTCCGTTCTTTCGGTAATAGTTATGACGGGCGCGTTTTCGAGGTTTGTGGACGGCGCGATACCGTCGCTGATAGAACAGCTTACGGGGAACAGGGTGCAGGGACTTTTGACGAATCATAAAACGACGGTCGGCACGCTTATGTTTTATAACGTACTTGTCGGATTCGGAACGTCCGTTTTGTTGTATTCAAACGCAATGAGCGGCATATCGCAGGAAATTTACGAAGCGGCAAAAATCGACGGCGTTGGCGCGGTGCGGGAATTCGTAAGCATTTCGCTTCCGATGATATTCGGAACGGTTTCAACCTTCGTCGTTGCGGGAATTGCGGGGATATTTACTCATCAGATGAACGTCATCGCGTTTTACGGAACTACTATTCCAGATCCTTCGTGGCATACTTTGGGTTCGTATATATTTGCGGAAAGCGCGATAGGAAGGGCTGACGGCACGATATATCCAAGACTTTCCGCGATAGGTCTTTGTCTTACCGTGATAGCCGTGCCGCTGACGCTGGGCGTTAAAAAGTTGCTTGAAAAATTCGGACCGAGCGAGGATTGACTATGAAAACAAACGAGAATACGAAAATAAAAAGCAAAATTTCCGTTTTCGGAATCATAGTATTCGTACTGCTTACGGTATACGTCATATGCCTCGTAGCGCCGCTTTTCTGGGCGTTTTGCGCATCGCTTCGCGATCCGTTTTATTATTCCCGCGCAGGCGAGCTTTGGTGGACGAAAGGCGAATCTCTTTACTTCGATAACTACGCGACTCTTTCGGATGTGTTCAAGATAGAAGTTACGATGGTAGGGGTAGGCAGAGTGAGTATAAGTATGTGGGAGATGTACGGGTATTCTATTCTGTATTCCGTCGGCTGTTCGCTTGCGGCGACGATTGTGCCGTGCGTGACCGCATATACCTGTTCAAAGTTTCCGTGCAAACTTTCAAAGGTGGTCGTAACGACGGTTATAGTATGTATGTCTCTGCCTATCGTAGGAAGCCTGCCCTCCGAAATAAAGGTAGCAAAATTCATAGGCATTTACGACACTTGGTTCGGAATGTGGATAATGAAGGCAAACTTTTTGGGGCTTTATTTTCTCGTGTTTTACGCGGCGTTTTCTTCGGTATCGAATACTTATTCGGAAGCGGCGAAAATAGACGGCGCGGGAAATTTCAAAATATTTTTAGAAATAATACTCCCGCTCGTAAGAAACACGTTTTTTACCGTGCTGTTGATAAAATTTATAGAGTTTTGGAACGACTATCAGAACCCGCTTATTTATATGGACAGCTATCCCACGATAGCAATAGGTCTTTACGACTTGTTTACGTCTACGAGTAAGCGCGTAGAAAATCCGCAGAGAATGGCGGGTGCGATGACGGTTTTGTTCCCGATACTTATAGTATTTATAATTTTCCAGAAAAAACTTCTCGGCGATCTTACGATAGGAGGCGTTAAAGGATGACGAACAGAAAAAAGAAAATAGCGTTACTGATGATTTTCGCGTTTATGGCGATAGCGGCGGCGTTCGCGTGCCTTGCGGTCAACGTTTCTGCAAGAGCAAATCCGAAATGGGGCGAAGTGTCCGTTGAAGAGGAATATGCCTACGGTTCAACCTTCGAGCTTCCGTCAAGACAACTCATCGTAGGCGGTAAGCGCGCGGATGTGTCCGTCGTGTTGCGCTTCCCGAGCGGCGCGGAAACGAAAGAAAAATCCGTCAAGCTCACGGAAGCGGGGGGTTATACCCTGCGTTTTATAGCGATTTCGGGCGGGGAGGGTTATCTTGACGAAAAAGAGTTTAAGGTAGTTGCTCCGTACGCGGTCGTCGGGGAGAAATCTTCCGTAAAGTATAACGAGACCTCGGTAAAGCCTTCTTCGGGCGCGTTGTACGTCAGACTTGCCGCAGGCGAAGAGCTGAAATTTTCCGAGCCGATTGACCTGAAAAGCCTTACGAGCGACGTGAATTTGATAGAGTTTATGGCTGTGCCGGATATTCTCGGAAATCAGGATTTTGAAAAGATTACGATAAAACTTACCGACGCGAGGGACAGCTCCGTTTATACGGAAACTATTTGCTACGCATACGGAGGCGTTGCCAACGGGTGCAGAGCATATGTGCTTTCCAGAGCGAACGGTCAGACGCCGAAGGGATATTTTTATAACGGAACGACGGCGTCTTTACAGAAGAATATTTCGGGAACGAGTACGGCGCATTATTTTAACGGTTATAAAAACGAATATACCGGCGCGCAGCAGTTTTCTTCCATACGACTTGCTTTCGACACCGTTGAAAATAGGGTTTACACAAACGGAAGACTTACCGTTGACCTCGATTCTCCCGATTGCTTTCCCGAAAAATTGTGGTCGGGTTTTACGGGGGATAAGGCGTTCCTTTCGATAACATGCGATTCTTACGTTTCATCAACCGCCAACTTCGAGATATAT
Organism: Anaerovoracaceae bacterium; assembly: GCA_963599785.1. Classification (GTDB taxonomy): domain Bacteria; phylum Bacillota; class Clostridia; order Christensenellales; family Borkfalkiaceae; genus UBA1259. The sequence goes on along the minus strand of CAVBZJ010000037.1, from coordinate 828 downwards.
TCGATATGCGGGTTAAATCTTTCAAAAACCGAATATGAGGACGTTACCGCTCCCGTTATTACCGTGGACGGCGAAAACGAGAAAACTCCGTACGCAGAGGTCGGAAAAACTTATAGAATACCGTCGGCATACTCGTTCGACGATATTTGCGGCGGCGTGGAGGTTTCGCGTTCCGTTTACTATAATTATAATTCCGAAAATCCCTTGCTGATTGCGGAAGAAAGCGGCAGATTCAAGACCGATTACGCGGGCAGCTATGCGATAGTGTATTCCGCAAAGGATTTTAGCGGAAACGCTTCCGAAAAAATAATTTGGGTAAGCTGTCTTAAAGACGCCCCCGATCCGCAGATAACGCTTGTTAAAGAAGAGTGTAGGGACTCGGCAACGGTCGGAGAAAAGGTTGTTCTTGCGGGATATACCGTCGGCAGCGGTTCGGGTGCGCTTTCCGTAATGACTGCTTACGAGTATCAGGGTAAGAGCTATGTGCTTGAAAATAAATATTTTGTTCCCGAGACCGCGGGCGACTATAAAATTGTTTATACGGTTACGGACGAAATAGGACAGTCGGTAACCGCCGATTATACGATTAAAGTAAGCTATTCGGATAAGCCCGTGTTCACGGGAGACGCGGTGCTTCCTTCCGCGTTTATATCAGGCGGTAAATATATCGTTCCGAGCTTTGTTGCGAAAAAATATTCCGAAGGCGTAGCCGCCGACGTCGCTACGGTATGCGAAATTACCGACGAGAGCGGCGTGAAAAATTATAGCGCGGGCGAGGAATTTATTCCGCAAATATCCGGCAAGACGGGAAAAATCACGCTGAAATTC
>CAVBZJ010000036.1:0-14666 GCA_963599785.1 Anaerovoracaceae bacterium | reverse complement strand
GGCAGGAAGCTTATCCCGACGAAATAGAAGTCGTTTCCACCACGAATTCTTACGATTATTATTACGAGGAATCCAACGGAAGAGAGCTTTTCATCGCGAAGGAAGCGGGGCTTAACGACACAAAGCTTGCCTCGTCCGAAAATAATTTCTTAAAGAACGCGGAAGGTAAAACCTTTGCGGAAGCAAAAGCGGCAGCCGCGGCAAACGGCGACGAAAGCTATTCGGAAACGAAATTTTTGCAGGAGCTGTGCGAACAGCGTTCGGCGGATACCTTCAACAACAACGGTTCGGCGTTCTTGTGGGTTAAAAATATCTGGGTAAGCGATACGGCAACCGCTCACCCCGTGGAAAGCTTTACCGATTTCAATAATAAACACGGTCACAGAGAGGGCGGAAATTGCAGCTGTAACGGCAAGGTTACGCCGATAATCGCGCTCGAAGAGGATTACAACAACCTGACCGCAAAGCTCGAAGATAAAAAATCCGCGCCGAACGGATATTATATATTCGTAATACTTACCGCGGGCATTTCGCTTCTTACCCAGCTCGTTATGAGTAAAGGTCAGAAAGCGCAGATGGAGCTTCAAACGGTAGACGGACAAGGCGCGCAAACGCAGAAGATGATGATGTGGATGATGCCTATTATGATGGCAATCTTTGCGTTTATGTACACCGCAGCGTTCTCTATTTATATAGTTTTAAGCTCGCTTATAAGTATGCTTTCCACGATAGTCATAAATAAAATCGTAGATAAAAAGTATAAAACCAAAAAGAACGATTCGGACGTTATCCGCAGTAAAAAGGTTATAAGAGAAGCGGAAGAAGAAAAGAAAGCCGCCGAAGAAAGAAAAAATAAACCCAAAAAGAAAAAGGACGAACCCCAAACGGGCGATTTCCTTTCGGGCGAAGCGGATAAGAAAAAGCACGTTCGCGGCAGACTTAAATAAAAAGTCAAAAAATCGCTATGCCCGCGCGGGTTTATAGCCGTACGGAGCGCGTAGCCGTTGCGGTTGTCGGTTCGGACGATTGAAAAAGCCGCATACGCGAGTTTTTCGGAAGGTTTTCGAGGGTTAAAAGGAACGATATTGCCGCGAATTCGGGGTAAAACCGAAGTTTTGCGCGGACAAAAGGAGATATAATGGAATTTACAGGTAAGACCGTTAAAGAAGCGGTGGAGGAAGGCTTAAAGACGCTCGGCGTTACCGAGGACGCGGCGGAAATAACCGTAAAAGAAGAGCCGGTTAAAGGACTTTTCGGCAAGCTTAAAGGCAAAGCGGTGGTAGAAATCACCGTTAAAGAAACGGCAAAAGCGGAAGAAGAAAAGGCTTCGGAAGAAACGTCCGGAAATGCCGCAACGAATGCCGCCGACTGCGACGAAAACTGCGCGGACTGCGAAGAAGATTGCAACGTTAAGGAAGTGGTTTTCCTTAAAAAGATTTTAGAGCTTTTGGAAATCGACGCCAAGGTTAAAAAAGGCACGGACGGCGAAAAAGAGGTTTTAACTCTCGTAACCGATTCGTCATCTTCGGTAATAGGCTATCGCGGCGAGGTTTTGGACGCTATTCAGACGCTTACGGGCGCGGTTGCAAATATCGGCAACAAGGTTTACAGAAAGGTAGTCGTCGATTGCGAAAATTATCGCGACAGAAGAGAAGAAACCCTCGTGAGACTTGCCAAAAAGCTTGAACAGAAGGCTACCGAAATGAGAAGGGACGTTCAGTTAGAACCGATGTCCCCGTTTGAAAGAAGAATTATTCATACCGCGCTTGCGGACAGTACTACCGTTACCACGAAGAGCGAGGGTAAAGAACCCAACCGCTACGTCGTAATCGTTCCGAACGACAGAGAAGAAGGCTCGAAGCCTTATAACGCGGGCGCAAACCGCGACCACGGCAGAGGCGGAAATTTCCGCGGAGGCAACCGTGGCGGTTACGGAAGAAACGGCAGAGGAGACAGAGACGGCAGAGGCGATCGCGGCGGATACAGAAGGGATAACCGCGGCGGCAATCGCGGGGGATATAATAAAGACAGAAGAAGCGGCGGAGAAGAGAAAAAGAAAAGCTCGTTCGGCTTCGGCACTTATCTCGGAAACAGCTTCAAAGACAAAAACTGATTAAAAAGAAAAACCCCGTGAGCCGAAAGCTTTTCGGGGTTTTTGATAAAAATGAAAGTTAAATAAAAAGTCATAAGGAGAGAATTATGGAAGTCGTTATCAATAAAGAAAACTACGAAAAAGAAGTTTTGCAATCGGAAAAGCCGGTTATTCTCGATTTTTGGGCGACGTGGTGCGGACCTTGCAGAATGGTTGCGCCTGAGCTTGAAAAACTGGATAAAGAGATGAACGGCGAAATAAAGGTCGGCAAGGTGAACGTAGACGACGAGGAATGGCTTGCGGTGAAATTCGGGATAGAAGTGATACCCACGCTGGTGCTTATAGAAAGCGGCGAAGAGAAGAAGAGAATCAGCGGCTACTATAAATCGAACGAAATCAAAGAAAAATTGCTTTAAAAAGTAAAAAAGAATATTTGACAACAAGATCTGAAAAATAGATAGTATAGAAAATGACTGGCTCAAAAAAAATTGCGACAGTCATTTTTTGTTTGACTGTCGCAAGATACGATTTTTGAAAAAATTTTCTTATCTTTATAGTTTAAAATTTCTTTAAAAGTTCAGAAAATCTAAATCATAAGCCGTAACGTTAATTTCCGCTAAATCCGCGTCTAAACAAGAAATCAATATCGAAGCCAAACCGGCAGCAAATTTATTAAAAGAAGGGATAACAGAACTGTAATAAATATTAGTTTTGGAATAATATAAGTAGGTTGTATCTTTTGTAAATTTATCAGCATATAAAATTCCTTCCATATAATTTTCGGTAGAGTAATCATATATAGACCAGTCGTAAGAATAATACACTTCGTCAAGAGCTATATCCAAGCCATAATTTTCGTATAAGATTATAAAAGTTATAATATCCGTCGATGGGGAGTATATTAAACCTCTTGTTATCGGCAAGCCGTCGCTCGTATAACTTGTGCCTATTACTTTATAATAATAGCCGTTTTCTGAATCATAAGAACCTTTTTCTTTTGCATATTTTTTAACTTTTTTAAATGGATTGCCTTCCTTTTCGTATAATTCGCGCAGCGTCATAGGCGAGCCGTAGGATAAATTATCAAGTTCGCTTGTGAAAATCGCAAAGTTGAGATTTTGAGAATCCCGAATGGTAAATGTGTTTATGCCGATAACTTCGCAATACTTATTAAGCAGCATACCGCCCGAATTTCCGCTTGAAATCGCCGCGTCGTGTTGTACGTACGTTACGCCGCCTATTTCTCTTTTTGAAGAAGTTACCATTCCCTGTGTAAAGGTGTTTGTAAGTCCTCTCGAACTTCCTAATGCGTATACGGGTTCGCCTACACTCAAAGGATTTATACAAGTTTTTACAGGTTCGAGATTTGTCGCATTTATTTGTAATACGGCAAGGTCTATGGAAATGTCGTAAGCAAGAACAGAATCTACGTTGTAATATGTATTCGAAATGTTTACAAGAGAGGAGCAAGCGGAGTCTATTACATGATAATTCGTGACTATTTTACCGTCTTTTGTTAAAACAAAACCGCTTCCCATAGCAAGTTCATTAACGTTTTTATCGAATGTTAGAATTTCGACGGCAGATTTGCTTGCAATATCGTAAATTTCTTTCGGAGTATAAGCTTGCAACTCGAACGTTTCCGTATACTCGTAACCGCAATTCTTACAATGATAAGCTTTAACTCCGAGTTTGTCACAAGTGGCAATATTTATAATTGTTTCAGTATAATCGTGTTCAGTTTTTTCAATGGATTGGGTTTCATTTTTATGACAAATACTACAAGTTCTTCTTTTCGTTCCGTTTTTAGAACATGTAGGATTTGAGATAATTACCCACTCGCCGAAAGTGCATTGAGTATGCGAAACATCTGAATTATTATCAGTATTTTTGTTGCAAGCGCAAAGCGAAAACAACATAAAGAAAGTGAGTAGAAGGGAAGTTAGTTTCTTTTTCATATGTTTTACCTCCGTAAAATAAAAAAATGCGCTGACCGAAGCCAGCGCATAAAAACGCAGACTTCGATAGTCGCCAAACTAACTTTACGCAAAATGGTGTAACCACAATAGCACAAATAAAATCTGCATTTATCAAATTTGATAGTACTATTGTGTTGAAAAATGATATAATTATTCCTTTAAAAGGAAAGATTACACCATAATTTTGCACATATTAAGTTAGTTTGGCAATTATTAGTTTAGCACAAATAAAAAATTATAGCAAACAATTTTTACTTGAAAATAAATTACGGCTGTAAAAATACTACCGTCACGGCGAAAATCCTGATTTTTATATTGAAAAATATTTAAAAAATTTGTATCGCAGAAAAACAAGGGAAAAGAAGAAATAAAATAAACGAGGTCGGTAAACCATTATCGACCTCGTTTTATATATCGGATATAAGCTTTAATTTATAATATTATATTCCTTAACTCACTTTCCGTGTTTAAATTCAAGCTCCAAAGCTTTCGCAAGCTTTTTTACGCGCTCTTGAAGCTCTTCCGCCGTTCCGTCGTTTCTTAATACGCGATAGGGCGTTAAATCGAGCGTACCGTAATCGACCTGCCTTGCTATTCTTGCCGCGATCTGGCTTTTTTTAAGCCCCGAACGCTCGAATATGCTCTCTTCGCGGTCGTCTCGGTTTCTCAAAACGATTATAACCTTGTCGAAATCGCCTTGTTTGTTATGCTCGAACAAAAGCGGAACTTCGATAAATACAAGTCCGCGCCGCCGTCTCGCCTTTTGCAAAGCCTTTTTATAAACGGGTTCGGTAACGCGTTCGGTCAGAATTTCGTAGCCGTCGTCGTCCATAAACGCGCGTTCCGCAAGCTCCGCTTTATCTATCTTCGGAAACAAAAAGCCCTTTACCGCCGTCGGAAAATATTTTTTCAGTTTTCTCCTGAACGACGGAAGCTTATACAGCTCTGCGCAAACCTTGTCGCAGGAAATCACGGGGTAGCCCGCCTCTTTAAGCGCGTTCGCCGCCGTGCTTTTGCCACTCCCGATGCCCCCCGTTATCGCTACGAGCGTGCGTTTAGGCTTTCTTTCCCGTCCGCCTTTTTTCCCGAATCTGCTGATTTTCTCTCGCCCCGCCGCTTTTTCGCGCTTTTGTATGGGTTGCCCGCGCGTCGCCGAGCCGCGCGTTGTCTTTACGCGCTCACCACGCTCATTAAGCTCATCGCGCTCGGCGCATTCTTCGCATTCTGTGCGGTTATTGAGCTTTTCGCACGCCGCGCACGCGACTTCCGTATTTTTTATTTTATTTAGCGTCATACCACGTTTCTCCCGAGCCGAGTTCCACCGTAAGCGGAACGCATAATTTTACCGCGCCTTCCATTTCTTCCACGAGTATTTTTTTAACCTCTTCCGCTTCCGAACGGAGCGCGTCTATAATAAGTTCGTCGTGAACCTGCAAAATAAGCCGCGAAGCAAGCCCTTCCTTTTTCAGCCTTCCGTGAACCCCGAGCATAGCGAGTTTGATTATATCCGCGCTCGAACCTTGGAGCGGCATATTCATCGCCGCGCGCTCGCCGAACGAACGAAGATTGAAATTAGAAGCGTTTATCTCCCTTATATACCGTCTTCTGCCGAGCATAGTTATCGCGTAGCCGCTTTTTTTCGCAAACGCCACGTTGTCGTCCATATATTTTTTGACTTCGGGATATTCTCTGAAATACCCCGCTATATATTCCTTTGCGGCGGCAGGCGAAACTTTGAGCGATTTAGCAAGCCCGTATTCGGAAATTCCGTAAATTATGCCGAAATTAACCGCTTTTGCCGCGCGCCGCATTTCGGGAGTGACCTCGGAAAGCTTTACGCCGAACACCTTGCTCGCCGTTTCCGCGTGGACGTCGTGTCCGCCGAGGAACGCGTTTATAAGTCCTTCGCAGCCCGAAAACGCTGCAAGAAGTCTTAATTCTATCTGCGAATAGTCCGCGCCGATTAAAATGTGTTCGGAATCTCTCGGCACGAAAAATTTTCTGAGTTCCCTGCCTTCTTCCTCGCGCACGGGAATGTTTTGTAAATTCGGTTCTTTGGAAGAAAGCCGCCCCGTAGTCGTCACCGTCTGATTGAACGAGGTGAAAACAAGCCCCGTTTTTCTGTCGATAAGCGGTTTAAGCCCTTCGACGTAAGTGGAAAACAGCTTTTGTATGCGGCGATATTCGAGAATGAGCGGCACGATGGGGTGCGCGTCCTCTACGGCTTCCAGCGTTTCGGCGGAAGTGGAATAGCCGCGCTTGGTCTTTTTCGCCTTGCCGAGCTTCATTTTGCCGAACAGTACCTCGCCGAGCTGTACGGGCGAGTTCACGTTAAGCTCTTCGTCGCCCGCGTATTCGCGGATTTTGCTTTCAAGCCCGTCGAGCCGCGCCTTGAAATTGCGCCCCGATTCCGAAAGCGCGTCGTAATCCACCTTGAACCCCGCCGTTTCCATATCGAACAGCACCTCGCACAACGGAAGCTCCAAATCCGAGTAAAGCTTTCGCATATTTTCCTCGTCGAGCTTTTCGGAAAGCAGTCTGAAAATTTTGTAAAGCGAATATGCGGGAAGCTCGTCGGTTTCGCCGTATTCCTCCAACACCTCGACGAGCGTTTCGACCTTGCCCGAAAAATCCGCAAGGTATTTCATTATGGAAACGTCGTCCGTGCGGGCGGAAAGCTTTATGTCAACCTCTTTCAGGCGGTGCATAAGCTCCTTTTTATCGTAGACGATAAGCCGCGGAGAACTGCTTTTTTCTTTATCGTCGTTTAAGCTCGCCGAAAAAAGCGGCGCGAGCGCGCGCAGAATTTCCGCAAGGTTGAACCCGTCGTCCATCAAAAGCTCTTTTATGCCGAAAACGTATTCTTTGCGCGCGGCGGGAATATACAGGTCGGCGCGGCGCGGAGAAAGAGTAAACACCGAATCGCCCGAAAAATCGAGCGCGGCAACCTCCGCAAGGTCGTTTATCGTTACTACCTCGGGCGCGGGTTCTGCCGCCGTATTCGTTTCGCTGTTTCTTTCTTTTTCGTCCGCTTCGTTTGCGGCGGCGTTTAACCTCGCAGGGTTTACCGAAAGGTTTTTCTCGGTAGCGTTCTCGGGAGAATTATTTGTAAAATTCGTATTTATCGTGCCGTTTTGATTGCCGAAGCCGTTCGCTTCCGCCGAAAAGCCGTTTTTCGTAGCGGTTGAGCCGCCCGCAGAAATTCCGCCGCTTGTCGAGCTGTCGGGGCTTTCAAAAAGGGAAAGCTTGGAGGAAAGGGCTTTAAATTCGAGTGAAATGAATTTTTTGCGCACGGCGTAGGGGAAAGGGGTTATGAAGCGCATATCGGAAAGCGCAAAATCTATCCCGCAGTCGGTGTTGATGGTCGCGAGAGTGTGAGAAAGATACGCGTTTTCCTTGTCTTCCGCGAGCTTTTCTTTGAGTTTTCCCGTGATTTCGTCCAGATGCGCGTACACGCCGTCCAGAGTTCCGTATTTAAGAAGCAGAGTTTTGGCGGTTTTTTCGCCGACGCCCTTTACGCCGGGGATATTATCCGAAGCGTCGCCCATAAGCGATTTCAGCTCGATAATCTGCGAGGGAACGAGTTCGGTTTTTTGGGTAAAGTTTTCGGCGTTAAGCTCGTCGAGTTCGGTGATTCCGCGCTTGGTAAAGAGAACGGAAACGTTTTCGTCAACGAGCTGAAAGGAGTCTTTGTCGCCTGTAATTATAAAGGTTTTAACGCCCGCGTGCTTGGAGATAGTGCCGATAACGTCGTCCGCTTCCACACCCTCTTTTTCGTAAATTGCGATTTTCATAAGCTTTAAAACCTCTTTGATGAGAGGCACTTGCTCGCGAAGCTCGTCGGGCATAGGCTTTCTCGTACCCTTGTAGTCCGCGTACATTTTATGGCGGAAGGTGGGGGCTTTCAGGTCGAACGCCACGGCAAGATATTCGGGCTTGACGTCGGTCGCGATTTTTACGAGCATATTAGTGAAGCCGAAAACGGCGTTGGTATAAACGCCTTCTTTCGTGGAGAGAATCGGCATAGCGTAAAACGCGCGGTTCAAAAGGCTGTTGCCGTCGATAAGAACTAATTTTTCCATAAAACCCCTCTATCCGCTTGCAATCTCACCGAAAGTATGGTATTATATTTCGGCAAAGCAAAGTCGCGGATTGTAGATGCGGTAAAGATTATACCCGTATCAATAGATATTTTAACAAAAACCCGCACTAAAAGCAACAATAAAAAGTATAAAAACGCCGCTGTGGTGAAACTGGCAGACGCGCCGGACTCAAAATCCGGTGGACTCATCATCCGTGTCGGTTCGAGTCCGACCAGCGGCACCAAAAACCCCGAAGAAAGCGCAGGCTTTCCTCGGGGTTTTTTATGTGATCGGCGGGCGGTTGCGAACCGAAGGTTCGGGCGAAGCCCTCCGCAGCGACAGCGGAGGAGCGACCGACCGGCGGCAAAGAAAATTTGTGGAAATGGCGAAAACTACCCGAAGGTTCGGGCGAAGCCCTCCGAACGCCTTTGACCGACTTACCTTGACGGGCAAGTTCTGCGGAGCGAAGCGTAGCAGCGCGCGACAGCGGAGGAGCGACCGAATGTACCAAATGTAATGTTTTTTTATTCGCGCGAGTAGAGAACTATTGAAAAACAATAGAAAATATGCTATACTGAAATCAAGTTGGCGTGAATTGCAGTTAAGTTGGCGTTCTATGCTATTAAGATTTTTGCTTTGCGGTGCTATAATAAAGGCACAAAACAAGTGCGGAGGTCTTAAAAATGGACAAAACGATGAAAGTTGCTCTCGTAACGGGAGCGTCAAGCGGTATCGGCGAGTCGATTGCAAAACAACTTGCCAAATACGGTTTCAAAGTATACGGCGCGGCAAGACGAGTGGAGCGTATGGAACACTTAAAAGCAAACGGCATTACGCCTGTTTCTCTCGACTTAACGAAAGACGAGTCCATTCAGTCGTGCGTGGACGAAGTTATCGGAAAAGAAGGTCGTATCGACGTTCTCGTAAATAATGCGGGCTATGGTTCTTACGGAGCAATTGAAGACGTGCCTATGGAAGAAGCAAGACGGCAGTTTGACGTAAACCTTTTCGGTATGGCAAGGCTTATTCAATGCGTTACCCCGTTTATGAGAAAAAATCACTATGGCAAAATCGTAAACATTTCTTCGATGGGCGGTAAAATCTGGACGAAATTCGGCGGTTGGTATCACGCAACAAAATTTGCTGTTGAAGGTTTTTCCGATTGTCTGCGTATGGAGTTAAAGCCTTTCGGTATCGACGTTATCGTTGTTGAACCGGGCGGAATCAAAACCGACTGGGGTATTATCGCTGCCGAAAACTTAAAGAAAACTTCGGCAAACGGCGCATATAAAGAAGCGGCTGAAAAAGCAGCGGACGGAATGATTAAAAACTATTCGGGTAAGATGCTTTCTTCTCCCGACGTTATCGGTAAAATCGTGAGAAAAGCGGTTATGAAAAAACATCCGAAAACCCGCTATTGCAGGGGCTTTATGGGCAGACCTATGATACTCACTCATAAACTCTTCGGCGACCGTTTCTACGATTGGATGATAAGAAAGTTCAGTTAATTATAAGACAGGGCAAAATGAAAAGGTTTTTGATTGATAAAAATTACAGCGTATTTTTGAAAAATGCGGGCGTTTCGGTGGAAGAAGTTTTGAAAAAAGCAATGATTCCCGAAGATTTGTTTTCAAGGGAAACACCAACGCTTACAGCAGAAGAATACTATCGTTTTATGGAAGCGATAGACTTTTTCTCTGCCGACAAAGAATTACCCGTAAAACTTGCCACGGCGGAAAATATCGAGAGTTTTTCTCCGCCGATTTTTGCGGCGTATTGTAGCAGAAATGCCGAGATTTGCATAAAACGACTCGCGGCATACAAACCGCTTATCGGCGCGTTGCGTTATAACGTAACAAGCGATGAAAATTCCGTTGCGGTAGAAATCGGTTCGGAAGGCGATACGGGCGATTTACCCGAAATTCTTGTCGGTATCGAATTTACGTTTGTTACGAATTTAATTCGCAAAGCGACCAAAGAAAATATCGTGCCGAAGTCGGTTACGGCAAAAAAATCGTTTAACAACCCCGAATTTGCTCGTTTCCTGCAAACGGAAATTGTCGGCGGAGATAGAAACGAAATCGTTTTTTCAAGAAAGGACGCGGAAATCCCGTTTATCACGGCAAACGAAAGTATGTGGAATTTCTTTGAACCGGAACTGCAAAAAAGGCTTTCGATGACGGAAATCGACGATACGTTTTCGGCAAGGGTAAGAAGCGCTCTTATGGAACTTTTGCCAAGCGGAGAATGCACGATTGACGACGTAGCGAAAAAGTTATTTACGAGCAAACGAACAATTCAGCGCAAATTGCAGGAAGAAGATACGAATTTTCAAAAACAACTCAATCATACGCGGGAATTGCTTGCCAAGCATTATATCAAAAACACGCAGATGACTACGGAAGATATAGCCTATCTTCTCGGCTATCAGGATACGAGTTCGTTTTTGAGAGCCTTTTCAATCTGGACGGGAAAGACGGTAAGCGAGTTTAGAGAAAACATATAAAAGCACTTATCGAAAGGGCAAACTTCCGAAAAGTGTCTTAAAAACGAGAAATTTTATGTGATTGGCGGGCGGTTGCGAACCGAAGGTTCGGGCGAAGCCCTTTTGTATGACGCGGTGAGCTTATAACCCGAGCGAAAAGTTTTTTAAACTTTTCGCTCGCTTTTCGTTGACAAATAAATTCCCCCGTATTATAATTAAACTAACGAATGTTAGTTAGTTTAAAAACGGAGGAATGCGAAAATGAAAGGAGAGGACACCAAGAGGTTAATTGTGGAAAAGGCGTTGGAGCTTTTTTCGGAGCGTGGGTACGACGCTGTGAGCGTGGGGGAAATTGCGGACGCGGTAGGGATAAAAGCGCCGTCACTTTACAATCACTATAAAAGCAAAGAGGCTATTTTTAACGCCATAGTAGAGGAAACTGCGGAAAAATATAAACGCGATACCGACAAAATAGCCATTCACGTTGAAAATTCGGGGCGCGACGTTCCCGTTTTCACCGATATTTCGGAGGAAGGGCTTTACGAAAAGGTTTATGAAATTTTCACCTATTCGATGCGCGACGACACTGTGAGAAAGTTCAGAAAAATGATGACGATAGAACAGTTTCGCTCGCCCGAGCTTGCCGCGCTTTATACGGAAAGGTACGTCGAAAGAATAATCGCCTATCACGCGGGGATATTCCGTAAGCTTATCGCCGCGGGCGAAATAGAAAACGACGATCCCGAAACGCTTGCGAGAATGTACGTTTCGCCGATAATACTTCTGCTCGGCGTGTGCGACCGTCAGCCCGAACGGGAAAACGAATGCCTCGAAAAGCTTAAAGCGCACGTTTCGCTGTTTTATAACACCTATAACGTGAAAAGGGGCAACAGAAAATAAGCAGAAGGCGAATCGAAGCCTTAATAAGAATCGGTGCGGAAGCGGGAGACGGAACGGGCGACGGAAGGTGCGCAGGCTTCGGCAACGCGCGAAGAAAGGGCGACCGAAGAAACTTAAACCTTAAAATATAAGGACATAATATGAAAAAAACTTTACTTCAAAAAATAGGACTGCTCGGAGTGGTGAGCTTTTTGTCTTACGCGGCGGCGGTTTTTATATCGCCCGTAGCGTACGAGGGCTATAATCCGCTCGCGCAGGCGGTCAGCGACTTGTCCGCGGCAAACGCGCCGTCGCTCGGACTTTGGAACAGGTTGAGCGCGCTGTATAATTCATGCGAGGTAGTGTGCGTGACGGCGGTATGTATCGGCGTGCAGGGCAAAAAAACGAAATCGTTTCGCACGGGCGTATATCTTTTTGCGGTTATGGAATGGATTTCCGCAGTAGGTTACCGCGCGTTTCCGCTTTCCGACAGCGGCTTTGCGGGCGCGTTTCAGGACGTAATGCATATGATAGTCACCGCGGCGGTGGTATTGCTTTCGATAGCTTCGCTTACCTTGATAATAATTGCGGGGGCGAAGGACAAAGGCTGTCGGTCGTACGGAATTTGCGCGGCTGTCGCTATTGCGATGATGCTCGTCGGTGCGCTCGGAATGAAAATCGTTCCGGCGGCGTACTTCGGGGTGGTGGAAAGGTTCAGCGTGTTTGCAGCGACGGGCTTTAACGCCGCGCTTGGTATTCATTTGTTCTGCGATAAAGATTTGTGCGATAAAAATTTTAACGAGCCGAAAATGCGCGGCGGCGCGGACGAAACCGAAAATCAGTCTGAAACAAGTCTTAAATCAGGCGAAAACGAGCAGAAGGATAGCCGAAAAGTGACGGCGAAAATAATAAAATAAGAGATTAAAAAAGAGGAAATCATAATGGAAAATAATTTAATTATAAGAAGAGAAGAAGAAAAAGACTATAAAAAGACCGAAAATCTGGTGCGGGAGGCGTTCTGGAACGTTTACTGCCCCGGCGCAAAAGAGCATTACGTTTTGCATTGCTATCGAAACGATCCCGCATTCGTAAAAGAGCTGGATTTCGTTATGGAAATGGACGGAAAGCTTATAGGGCAGGTTATGTACGCGCGTTCGGAAATCGTGAAGGACGACGGCGAAAAATTGCCGATTATGACCTTCGGACCTATCGGAATCGCGCCCGAATACAAAAGACAAGGTTACGGAAAAAAACTGCTCGATTATTCTATGCAAAAGGCGAAGGAGCTGGGTGCGGGCGCGCTGGCGATTACGGGAAATATCGACTTTTACGGAAAGTCGGGGTTTGTTCCCGCAAAAACCAAGGGCGTGAGATATGCGGAAGATCCCGAAGCCGATTATTTTTTGATAAAAGAGCTTAAAGAAGGATTTTTAAATGGCGTGAGCGGCACTTACAGAGATCCCGAGGGCTATTTCGTTGCGGATAAAAACCCCGAAGAGTTCGAGAGGTTTGACGAAACCTTTCCGAAAAAGGAAAAATTAAAGCTCAAAGGGCAGCTGTTCTGAAATTCTTGCCATAAAAAGCGGAGAAATTTCCTTTCCTTAAACGGTAAGAAAGCGAAACAGAATTTAAAAATGAAGCCCGTTTAAAAAAGAAAGCCCGCAGGGGAGCGCGATTTCGCGCTCCCCTGCGGGCTGTTTATATAAATTTTTCGTTCTATAAAATTTGCAGTTACTTGTCGTTTCTTTCGTGAAAATTCGCGAAAAACGGACGGCAGTCTAATCGCCGCGCTCTTTTAACAGTTCCGCCTTTTTCTTGTCCGATTTTCTCTTTATGGTGGTGAATATAAACCCTATTATTATAAAGCTGTAAAAGCTCAAAATTCTCCAAACGAGCATTGCGGAAAAGCCGCCGCCCTTGACGAGTATTCCCGTAGAAAACAGAACGTAGAACGATAAATCCGCCGCGCCCGAGTTGCCGGGGGTGGGAATGAAGGAAATCGCCGCGTACAAAATGGAGCAGAGCATTACGACCTGCGTCCATTCCACAAAGCCGTTTACGTTCGGCGCGTCGAATCCGAAAAACCTTAACGTGAAATACGCGATGGACGAAAGCGACAGGTGTTCGAGAAAGCTCAGCAAAAACGCCGTAATAAACGCCGCGGGCGCGCTTGCAAGCTGTTTTAAGCATTTCGCGTTGTGCCGCACGTTCTTTATGGTCTTTTCGGTGGTCGCTTCGGGATCTTTGACTATACGGAGTTTTCCGCCGAGCTTTATAACCCATTTAACGAGCCTCGTGCCGACGCCGGGGAGCATACAGAACAAAATCACTATTACGGGCATTATCATACAGCACAAAAGCCCGATAATCGCAAGCACGTTGAAGGGTACGACGTCGAAATTTATAATTTTTCCGTCCTGCATAAACAAGCCCGTATTATACGCCACAAGCGAGAAAATGCCTATGATAACGAACGCGAACTGATTGAGTATATACGTCGCGATAGGGAGCGCGGAAGCGACTCCGCCGTGTACGCCGTGCTTTGAAAGGTGATAAATTTCAAACGGCTGTCCGCCGACCGCAAGCGGCGTGACGTAGTTATAATAAAGTCCTATGACCGCCGTCTCCATACACGTTTTGAAGTGCCATTTTTTGGTCGTCTCCTTGCAAAGAATGGATAATTTCACTCCTTTGCAGACAAAACACAGACACAGCGACAAAAGCGCGAGCAACAGATAGAACCAACAATCGGCGAAAATTCCGCCGAGCGCACCGAAATCCGCCTGCCCCGCGTCGTTCGCGAAGAAATCTTTATAAAACGTGAACGCCAGAACGCCGACTACGAGAATTATGAATATCGCGGTAAAAATATTTTTGAATACCTTCTGCCGCTTATCCACCTGCTTGTCGTCGTTTATGCCGAATACCTTCGCCATAACCAGCTGTTTGCCCTGAATTTCCGCGTCCTTGTCGGATGAAATTCCGCCGTTAGCGGGGTTTGAAGTATTCGCGCAGTTTACCGTGCCGTTTGCTCTCTTTGCCGCGTTTTTTCCGTCCGCGGCGGCTTCGTTCGCGGTCGAGATTGCGCCTAAATCTGCGCTCGAACCTGCGCCCGTGACGGCGTTTTCGTTCGTGCCTATATTTCCGTC
>CAVBZJ010000035.1:0-14759 GCA_963599785.1 Anaerovoracaceae bacterium | reverse complement strand
TAACTCTGCTAACGAATACGTTTCGGAAATAACGATAACCCGTAGCGGAAACGATATAAAAACCTTGTTTGCGGATATGTTCTGCGCGAAAGGGGCGGAGTTTACCGTAACCGAGCTTCGCGGAGAGTTGGGACAGAAACAGGAATACGATACCTCCGAATATACCGAAACGGTTATGGACTGCGCGGGAACTTACGACGCGAGCGGTAACAACGGATTCGAGACGACTGCGGAAACGACCGCTCCGAAAGGATTTGAAAACGTATTCAAGAGTGTTTCTTGCGTTGGACTCGACTTCGGACACGTCAGAACGCTTGACGGCTACACCAAAGTATGCTTTGCGTTAAAATCGGACGGCAAGTACAAACACTCGGATATGGGCGAAATAGACGGACGCGGAAAATGGGTATACTTCGAGCTTTCGAGAGAAACCGCTTCGAGCAACGACTGGACGGTAAGACTTATATCCGAAGACGGGGAAGTTCTGTTTGAAGCAAAGAGAACGGATACGAACGGCTTCAATACCGTTTGCGGCGTGTTGTGGCACGGCGGCGCGTGGTTTGAAATGAGCGACGCGAGCTACGTTTACTGCACCGAGCTTCGCGGTGTTAAATAATAAAAAACAAAAAAGACGAAAGTCTGTATAAAGATAAAAGGATGGTGCAAGATGAAAAAAAAGACGATTAAAATTATATCCGCAGGCATAGCGGCTGCGCTTTGCGCGGGAATCGCGGCGGGGTGTAACCCTTCTTTCGACGACAACACGAGCGGCGCGACCGAAATTACTTTCAGAATAGGTTCGGGGTGCTGCTTATCGGACACTTGGCTTAAACCCGCGTTCGAGAGATTTTCGGAGCTTAAAAAGAACGAAAGCTACGAGGACGGCAAAACGGGCGTTTACGCTTCCATAATGCAGGACAAGATGATTACGAGCGACACTTCCGTTTTGCAATACGATATTATAATCGGCGAAGCGAACCACATAAATATTTACGATATGCAGGCAAAGGGTTGGCTTCATAATATCGACGGCATAGTTTCAAAGTTCGATAATAAAATAGATCCGAACATAAAAGAGCGTATGAAAGGCGCGGACGGAAAGTATTATTCTATGCCGATGTTCTCCTTTTATTGCGGAATTTCTTATAATTTAAGTCTGTTTGAAAATTATAACCTGTATTTCGCCGCTCCCGAAGAAACCGACGTGGAAGAATACGCTTCGTTGTTCGTCGCCGACGAAAACGGCAAGTATACCGCAAACGGCGGCACGGTAAAATTCATCGGCAGCAAGGACGCGAAAAAATCCTGCGGACCTAACGGCGAATACGGCGACTACGACGACGGACTTCCCTCTTCGGTAGAGGAATTCCTCGTTTTGTGCGATTACGTCAGGTCGGAGCGCGGCATAAATCCGTTTGCGATTTACGGCGACGGTATGGTATACGATTACGGCTATATGCTCGTGAACGCGATCTGGTCGGGACTCGTGGGAGAGGATATAAAGAACGCTTACTGCGACTGGACGGGTAAAGAGGTCGAGGTAGTAAAGCTCGACGAAAAAGGCAACGCGATGCTGACGAACGAAGACCTTTTCTACGTCGGCTCGGGTATTAAAAAGCCCGTCACCGAAAAGATAGTGTTAAACGACGAAAACGGTTACAGAATGTACGATATGGTCGGCAGATACTACGGTTTGGGCGTTTTGCAGGTAGCATTGAAGAACAACTGGTTCTGTCAGGCGGACTGGGAAGGAAAGTCCAACTTCGATACGCAGAAGGACTTCTTATACGGCGAAATGAACAGCAAAAAGGACAACAGATCCGCAATGCTTATTGACTCCTCTTACTGGTACGGCGAATCGACGGCGCAGGGCAATATCGAAAGCTACGCTAAAATCAATCCTACCGATCCCGTGCCTCACGTCAGCGTAATGCCGATGCCCACCTCCTATACGGGGCAGGTAGCGGAATACGAGGGCAAAAAACCGATACTTCTCGATACCGGCGCGGCGCAGCTTTGCGTCAGCCGCGAAGTGGAGAAGAACGCGGGTAAGCTCCGTGCGGTAGAAGAATTTATCGAATATTTCTATAACAACGAGCTTGCGAACTTTACCGAAGCGACGGGCTTGCAGATAGCTATGGATTATAGTTACGATTCCTCTAAACTCGACGAGTTTTATGGCAGAATGAAAGATATAACGGACGACGGAATCATAATTCGTCCCGCTTCCGCGAACGCGAGATTCAAAAACTCGGTAAGCAATTTCTCGCTGTCATGGGGAGGATATATAAACAGCTTCAATCTGGACGGCTTGGATTGCAACAGAGGTCCGCTTTACGCGATGGTTCACGATAAGGATATGCTCAGAATATTCGAGGTTACGAGAAGAAAAACCTGGTAAATGACGAAAGATAGTAAAAGAGGGTAAAATGAAAGACGTTTTAACCGCACAAAAGAAATCACCGTTCGTAATGTCAAAGGCAAGGCGTAAAAAGTTGTTGTTTTACTCTCTTTTTATCGCCTTTCCCGTTCTGCATTACCTGATATTTTACGTTTATATAAATCTCGATTCAGTGCTGCTCGCTTTCAGAACGTACGAAATAGACGCGGTAAAAGGCGCGCTCGTTTACGAAAACGCGGGCTGGAAGAATTTTTCCGACGCGTTTACCGTTCTCGGGCAAAGCGGAACGAGAATAGCGAATTCGTTTATATTCCTTGCGATTTCCATATTCTTTTCCACGCCGCTTGCGCTTTTGTTTTCGTTCTATATTTATAAGGAGCGGTTCGGAACGCAGTTTTTCCGCGTGATGCTGTTTTTGCCGCAGATACTTTCGGGCGTAATACTCGGGGTACTTTATCGGTATATGTGCAATCAGGTCGCGGGGTGGTTCGCGCAAAACGTATTTTTTACGAAGAAAGCGAATCTTTTAACCGATACGCGCTATCAGATGTGGTCCGTGATACTGTTTAATATCATAATGAGCTTCGGCGTGAACGTTTTAACCTATTCGGGAACTATGAGCGGCGTGAACGGCTCGCTTGCGGAAGCGGCGGAGCTTGACGGGTGCAAGCCTATTCAGGAATTCTTTTATATAACCGTTCCTATGATTTGGCCGACGGTAGCGACTCTTATGATCGTATCGTTTTCGCGCGTGTTTACCGAACAATGGCAGGTTTTAACGCTGCTCGGAAGAACGCCCGGCAAGGTAGACAATCTTGGATATTATCTGTACACGATGGCTCTTGACGGACAGCTCGTCTGGGACGGCAACAGCAATCATCTGGCTTATACCACGCTTTCCGCGCTGGGACTTATACTCACCGCGCTCGTGCTTCCCGCAACGATGATTTTAAGAAAGCTTCTGGATAAATACGGACCGAAGGCGGAGTGATTACGGCTATGAAAAAAGAAGTTAAGCAAAACAAAATAAACAAACCCGTAAGCGCGACCTTTATCGTATTGTGCGTGATTTTGTTCGTATACGCCGCGTATATAATCTTTATGCTTTTGTGGGGGCTTAATACCTCGCTTAAAAGCAAGGGCGAATTCGGTCATCTCGAAAATTATATGGGCTTTCCGAACCTTAACCGCGACGCGGAGGAAAGCAGCTTCGAGGCGTTTTTCCACCTTGCGAACTATAAAACGATTATAGAGAATTTCAGATATATAAATTCTTTCACCTATTACAGAGGCTCGCAGGCGGTATCGAGGCAGACGCGCACGCTTTTCGGCGTACTCGTAGGGGCGCAGAATTCCGCGGATCTCAAATACGCGTATTTTCCCGATATGATGCTGAACACTATTATCTACGTCGGGGGCGCGGCGATAGTTTCTTCGGTAATTCCCGCGCTTACCGCATACCTTACGGCGAAATACGACTTTAAGTTGAGCGGAATAATATTCGTTCTTTATACGCTTATGATGTGTATGCCGATAGTCGGAAATCAGCCCGCGCAGCTCGCGTTTTTGCAAAGAACGGGGCTTTACGACACTATGATAGGCATAATTCTGCAATGGGCGTCGGGCGCGGGGCTTTATTACTTCGTGTTTTACGCATACTTTAAAAGCGTGCCGGAAACGTATCGCGAGGCGGCTTCCATAGACGGCGCGGGGGAAGCGACGATTATGTTCAAAATATATTTCCCGCTTGCCGTCAAGATGGTTTCCACGGTGTTCCTGCTTATGTTCGTTTCGCTCTGGAACGATTATCAGACGCCTATGATATTTTTGCCGACGAAGCCTACGCTCGCGTTCGGCGTGTATTATTTTTCCTCTATGTCGGGCGATCCGAAGTTTTATAACGATCCGACTAAAATCGCCGCGAATATGATACTCGCGCTGCCTATACTCGTGCTGTTTATAATCTTCAAAAACAAGCTTATGGGCGACATTTCCCTCGGCGGAATAAAGGAGTAAAATCTTAACGATGAAAAAAACGATAAAAAGGACGATGCTTATTCTTATCGCTTTTGCGGCGGTTTCATTTTCCGCGCTCGCGATAGGGTTTATAATGCGAAATGCGGCGGCGGATAACGCCGTCGTTTCCGTAGAAACGCTTAAAACGAGTTACGACAGGGGCGAAACGCTCGTTATTCCCGAAAACGCGGGGATAGAATATAACGGAAAGACCGTCGCGGCGGATAGTTGCTATCTCGTCGCGCCCGACGGAAAAACGCTTTCGGGCAAAACGTTCGAGCTTTCCGCAACGGGCAGATATACCCTCGTTTTAGAAGCTACTTCGGAAGGCAAAAGGGTTTCCGCAAGCAAAACGTTTACCGTAAACGACAATCTGTACCATTTGGACAACGAAGAATCGTATATCGAATTCGGAAATCTTAACAGCGCGTTTGCTTACGGCGGAATGAATAAAGGGCTTTCTTTGCACCTTACCGACGGCGCGACTTTTACTTATAAGCAGCCTATAAACGTATACGACCAAGCGCTTACCGATATTCTGCGTTTCAACCTTATGCGTTGCGATAATTTCGTGGAATATCTTACCGTCAGGTTTACCGATTGCTACGATCCGTCAATCGCGATAGACGTTATCTACTGGAAGGTTTCTATGGAAGAATACGTCGCGATGACGGCGGGGCAGGCGGGGTATTCCGCGATAGGGCTTAACGAGGCGAGGGCTTCGAGAGGCGAAACGGGCAAATACGTTATAGACGGAAAACAGTATAACGTGGGTATTTTCGGAACGGAAATAGACGCAAACCGCAACAGCGTAAACCATAACATAAACAATATCACGGTTTCGTTCGATACTTCGGACAGACAGGCGATAAAGATTTACGGCTCGACCGATACGGAAGTTCATACCAAGCTCATAGCAGAACTCAATAACGACAAGCTTTTCGCTTATAAATTTCCGGGTTTCACCAACGGCAACGTATTCCTTTCGATAACCGCGAGCGGATTTAAAAACGTTAAGTACGCGGATATAGAAATCGGCGAAATTATGGGCGCGAGAAACGAAGAGCTTAACCGTATGGGTAAGTATATAGACGCAGAACCGCCGATAATAACGATTGAAGGAAGCGAAGAAGATAACCGCGTGTATACGGGACTTTACGCAAACGTGCCGAAGGCAATCGCCCGCGACGCGAGCGGAATCGCGAAGGATATAGACTACACCGTCTGGCATAACTATTTCGGCAATCCCAAAACCGCCGTTTCCGTTACGGACGGAAAATTCCTGCCCCGAAACGACGGCGAATATACCGTCGTTTATACCGCTACCGACCGCTACGGCAACGAAGCGGAAAAGCTTTTCACTTTAAGAACCGTAGGTAAAAAGAACGAGGGGATAAGCATACAGGCGGAAAACGTCGGGGAAATTTTTGCGGGCGAAACGGCAGACCTTCTGAATTATACCGTCGATTCGCTTTGCGGCAGTCCGAAAGTAAAGGTCACACTCGTTTATCCCGATAAAACGGAAAAAGAGGTGACGGCAAACGCGCTTCTTATAGAAAAAACCGGCGAATATACGGTAAGATACGAGTTCGAGGACGCGTATTACGTCGGCAGCAAAGAATATAAGTTCGTTGCGAAGTCATCGGGCAAGCCCGCGTTTGAAAGCGCGTTCATTCCCGTACCCGCAAGATTTATCAAAAACGCCGATTATTCGGCGGAAAGACCTGCCGCGTACGTTTATACCGAAAACGGCAGAACGGCTTCCGCAACAAAAGCTTACGTCAGCTTCGACGGCGGAGACTATAAAGAATTCGACGCGTCCGATTTTACGGTTACCGCTTCCGAAACGGTAAAAATCAAATACGTTTGCGAAGCAGATCCGACCGTATTTATCGAAAGCGCGGAAGTACCCGTCGTTGACGTCGGCTACGGAACGAAACAGCTTGCGGTATCGAAGTATTTTTACGGCGATTTCGACGGCAAATCCGATTTAACCAAAACCGTTTACACCGCAAACAAAGCGGGTAAGGCAAGGCTCGGCTTTACGGGCAAAATTCTCTTGTCGGCGTTCGTTTTCGATTTCAACGTGGCGGCGGAGAAAGATATTTCTTCGTTGGAAATAGTGTTTACCGATTATTACGACGAAACGAAGACGGCAAGCTTAAAGCTTTTCGGAAACAACGGAGCTTTCGGTTATTCCGTGAACGGTAACCGCGGCGAGCTTATAACCCCTTGGAAGGGCGAGAGAATCAAGGTCGGCGCGGCGGACAGCGGAGTCAGAATAGGAAGCGCGACGATAAACGCGGATTTCGGTTTTACCTCCGATTTGTGCCTTGTGGATTTCGTGTTCGACGGCGTTGAGGAAGGTTTCTCGTTCGAGTTGTACACTTTCTGCAATCAGTCGTTCAAGAGAGGTAACAGAGACGTTATCGCTCCTATGATTTCGGCAGCTGAACCCGATAAAATAATGAACCTCGGCGAAAGCTATTATACGGCTATACCCTGCGTGGCGGACGTGTTGTCGCCTTCTCCTTTCAAAAATTGTACGCTTTCGGTGTACAGAGACGGAAAAATTTTTGTCGGAGAAAACGGGGTTAAATTCGAGAAGCTTTCGGCGGACAGAAGCTACGAGTTTAAGTTCACCGCTTACGGAACGTATCTTTTCGTATACGAATACTCGGACGGCGCGGGCTATCCCGTAGACGTACGTTTTAACGTGCAGGTCATAGACGACGTCGCGCCCTCGGCAGAGTTCAGGAACGTTCCTGCGGGAACGGTAAAAGTCAAAGTCGGCACGCTCGTTACCCCGCTCGAAGTAATCGTTTCGGATAACGAAACGGCGGAAGCGGATATTTCGGTATGGGCGATAGTTTACGACGCGGACGGCAGACTTATAGCTTACGTCGAAAAGACCGCGGATTCAAGTAAATACGTCTTTACTCTTACGGAAAAGGGTAAGTACACCGTGTATATTTATTGCACGGACGAAACGGGCAATTCGGCAAGTCTCGTTTACGAATTAGAAGCGGAGTGATACGATGAGAAATATGAAAAAAATAATCAGTGTGCTGCTTGCGGCGGTGACGGCGATAAGCCTTGCGGGCTGCGGCGGCGGTAACGATAAAACCGATACCGCGAGAGAGGGTACGCATAATCTGGGGTATACCGAAACCGCGGAATATATGGTTAAAGACGGGCGTACGGAGTATAAAATTCTTATGCCGTCCGAAACGAGCGTCGCTTCCGTGTATGCGCAAAAGGAATTAATACGCTTTTTCGGCGAGGCTACGGGCATAACGCTCGATACCGTTCAGAGCGAGGAGATTCATTCTTCTTCCGCGAAGTATATTTCGCTCGGCGATACCGAAGCGTTTAAGTCGAGCGGACTTTCAGTCGATAAAGAAACGCTCGGCAGAGACGGCGCGCGAATTCAGACCAAGGATAAAACCGTGTACATCGCTGGCGGATCGGATTACGGCGTTTTATACGGCGTGTACGATTTTCTTAACATAAACTTCGGTTACGAACAGTATTATAAGGACTGCTACGACCTCGATACGGGCGTAAAGGAGCTTAAACTCCTCGATTACGACGTTACGGATATTCCCGACCTTCCGTTGAGGGTTAGAAACGGCGTGTTGTTCCCCTCGACTTCGGAGAACGACGACCTTATGTTCGCTTACAGAATGCGTAATACCGACCAGCTGGAAAATATGATTTTCCCCATACATCAGGAATTCGGCAACAGAGCTTCGGCAAGCCTTAACAATCATAACAGCTTGTATTATCTGCCGAAAGAGCAGTACGAAATAAGCGATCCCGAATTTTTCTCGATAAAGGGCGATCAGCTTTGTTATACCGCGCGCGGCAATGCGGAAAAGTTTGAAAGAATGACCACGCTTTGCGCGGAAAAGGCTATACAATCTCTTCAATGGTACAATCCCGAAAGCTATCCTCTTATGAGTACCGTTATGCTCGGAATTATGGATAACTGGGATACCTGCAACTGCGATGCGTGCAACAGAGTTATAAAAGCGCACAACGATTCGGAAGCGGCGGCTATACTAATATTCATCAACGCGATGGGTAAAAAAGTCGTAGACTGGATGAACAAGCCCGAAAACGCGGCGTATAAAAGAGACGATTTGCAATTTACGTTCTTTTCTTATCAATCGACGCTGACTCCGCCGTTCACGGTGAACGCGGACGGAACGGTAAACGCGGACGGCGATCTTAAATCTCCCGAAGGCGTAAAGGTTCAGCCGTTTAACGCGTTCAGCTCGCTCGATTACGGAAAGACTTTGGATCACTCTTCCAACGTGACGCCGCTTAAACAGGTTTCCGACTGGGCGAAATATACTACGGGCGGCTGGTCGTGGTCGTACGGCGGATTTTTCCACGATTACCTTTGTTTTTACGATTTATATTCGTTCTACGGCGATTTCTATAAATTCCTGTTCGAGAATAAGTATAAGCTTGCTTACGCGCAGCTTCATACCAACCAGCGCGGGGCGGAGTCGGGATTCTTCTCGCTCGCAAACTACGTTATATGTAAACTCGGCTGGGATACTTCTCTTAAAACCGAAGACCTTATAGACGATTATATGACGGCTATGTATAAAGAAGCCGCGCCGGCGATGAAAGAAATATTTACCGAGTGCAGATTGTGGTTTGCGAAAGCCACCGGTAAAAACAACTGGACTTGGGCTTCGATACAGTTGTCTCCGACCTCTAATCCGCAATATTTCGGTGTAGGGTTTATAAACGGACTGTTTGCAAAATTTGAAAAAGCCTATTCGGCTATAAAGATTTACGAAAAAGACGAGGCGGCTTATAAAACGCTGAAATCGCATATAGATATGGAATGGCTGTTCCCCGCAAAGGTTGCGATTACCGTTTACGGCGATTCGTACAGAAGCGAGGATATGGCGAAAATAAAGTCAGAGTTCAAATCTATCTGCGGCGAACTTCGCATATCGAGAACGGGCGAGGACTCCGCGCTGTCTATGGACGCGTTCCTTGCGACTTTTTAACGGGGGTGAAGATATATGAAAAGCATAAAAAATAATCTTATCCGTTTAATTCTGCTCGTTTCGGCGGTTATGCTTGCCGCGGGACTGTTTGCCTGCGGCGGTAAAACCGACGGCAAAGACGATAACAAAGGCAAGCCCGAAGACGTAAAGAAGGTTTTCTCGCTCGATAAAACCGAACTCGATATGCTTTACGGCGATACCGCGGTGCTTATTCCTCAAAATTACGACGAATCGGCAGGCGTTATAGAATGGAAATCCTCCGACGAAGCCGTCGCTTCGGTAGACGGCGGCGCAATATCCGCCGTCGGCGTCGGCAAAACCGTGATAACGGCGACTGCGGGCGACAAAAAAGCGGAATGTAACGTTTCCGTGTCCTTCGGCAATATTCAACCGACGCTGGAAATAGAGCGTTTCGCGGAGGAGCTTACGCTTAATAAAGGCGACGGGTATTCGCTCGTCGGAAAGATAAAATTTAACGGCAGAGAGTATTCGGCGGAAAACCTCGTCGTAACCTTTGAAAAGAACGGTGTGGCGGAGTTTTCGGAAGGTAAAATAGTTCCGCTTGCCGTCGGTTCTACCCGCGTGTTCGTAAAGGGCGAGTGGAACGGGTTCGACACCGCGCTCACGCGCAAGGAATTTACTTTGAACGTGATAAGCGGAAAGGTTTCTATGACCGTTTATACGATTTCTGACGGCGTACGCGAGGCGCGTAACGACGCGGAAATTTATCTCGTTCCGGAATGGGCGGGAAATACTTATCCCTCTTCCGTCGGAATAGAAGTCGAGGTGATAGAGGACGGCGTTAAAAAGGAAGGCAAAATCACCGCCGACCCGAGAGATAAAAACATAACCTTCGCGGACGGCGTGGTTACCGCGAGGGGCAGGGGTATAGGAACTTCTTTACTCACCGCGACTTATACCGACGCGGAAGGCGAGGAATATTCGCAGACGATAACGATAGAAGTTTATTGCCCCGTGGCGACTTATCCCGAAAAAGTAACGTGGAACGGCGAAAAGTTCGATTATACCGACTATTTCGGCAATAAAGCGAATATTATCTCCGTCAAGCAGGGCGGAAAAGAGATAGATTGCGAGCCGAAAAAGATTATCGGAAAGTTCGAGTTTAACGGCGACGATACCGAAACGATAGAAATTCTCACGAATAAGGGCGGATATATTTTTAACGATATATACGGCTACGATAAAGAGATAACCGCGCAAAACGCGTTTTCTACCTTTTCGCTCGGCGGAAAGAAGGTCGGCGGATATTATATTCTGAACGGCGACGTAGGAACTCCTTCCGCACCCGTAAACTTCACCGCGCAGACCGATTCGAGCGAATCCTCTTATTTCACGGGTAAACTTTTCGGTAACGGTCACACCGTTTACGCGAGAGTTTCCAAACACGGAATATTCGGCGGCGCGGGCGCGGGTATGGAGATAAAAGATACGAAATTCGTGATAACCTTCGATGAAAAGGCGGCTACCGCAAGCGGGCTGTTCGGCGACGAAAACAGACAGAATAAGGATTCGGGCAGAGGCGCGCTTATAGAAAACGTTTATATATCGACGACGAATTTCGGCGACAACAGGTTCGCCGTTGCCGCGCACAGAATGATGGGGCTTAAACTTAAAGACGTTTTAGTCGATCTCGGAGACACTTCTGCGGTAAAAGATTTCGACGGCAGAAAAAACGTTGCTTCTCTCTTTAAAATAGATTATAATTTAAGTCCTATGTTCAACGGCGCGCCTACCGAGAATAAGCTGGAAAACGTGCGCGTGATAACGGGTAAGTTTATGCCCGTCGCGAACGGCGACGCGTGGGAAGACAGCAAATCTTCTTACCTTAATTTTGCGGGAAACGACGAAAATAAATTCGGAAATCTTACCCGCGCGGGAACGGAAGAACCCGATAATGCAAGAATAATCGGGGCTGAATTTCACGACGAATGGAGAAGACCTATTCAAAGGCTTCTGAACGAATTCGTCGAATGTTTTACTATGTTTTACGGAACGTATCGCTACGATACGGCGGCGGATTTAATCGCGGACGGCGTGACGAGCGTCGGTTCGTGGAAGGTCGCTTGAAAATAACGTAAATCGCCTTGCGCTCTCGCCCGAATTTCCGTGCGGGAGCGTAGTATTTTATGGTGAAAAGATGGAAGAAAAAAAGAGAAAAGGGCTGAACAGGAACGTGCTGGCGATAATAATCTGCTGGCTCGTTTATACCTGTTCGTATTTGGGAAAGCTCGGGTACAACGCAAATCTGGTGCTTATAGAGGGCGAGTTCGGCGTATCGCACGCGGAAAGCGGCACGGTCGGAACGGCGTTCTTTTTCGCGTACGGCGCGGGGCAGATCGTAAACGGGCTGTTCTGTAAAAAATATAACGTAAAATATACGATATTTTTTGCACTCGTAGCGTCTGCGGCGTGCAATTTTCTGATAACCGTAATAAAAGATTTCGGGTGGCTGAAAATAATTTGGCTATTTAACGGCGCGGCGCTCTCGTTTTTGTGGTCGCTGCTGATACGCTTTTTATCCGAAGTTCTCGATAAAGAATATACCTCCAAAGCGGTTGTGGTAATGGGAACTACGGTTGCGACGGGAACGTTTGCGGTGTACGGGTTAAGCGCGTTGTTCGTAAGCCTTTCCGTGTATAAAACGATATTTTACGTTGCGGCGGTGCTTTTGCCGTTAATCGCGGTTATATGGATTGTTTTTTATAAAACGATGCTTGCGCCGAAGGACTCGGAAGTCTGCGAAGAAGAAAAAGAAGTAAACGCGCCGATAGGTGAAAAGAAGAAAGCGGATTTCGGGTTCGTGACGCTGATATTGATACTCGCGTTTTTCGCCGTCGTTACCAACCTCGAAAAGGACGGAATAAACGTGTGGGTTCCGACGATACTCAAAGAATTGTACGATATGCCCGATTACCTAAGCATATTGCTTACGCTTTGTCTTCCGCTCGTTTCGATATTCGGCACGGCAGTCGCGGTGTTTTTCAATAAATACATAAAAGATTTCGTGCTGCTGTGCGGCGCGTTTTTTGCGGCGACTACCGTTGCGCTTGCGATAAATCTCGCGTTTATGAAGAGTTCCGCGGCGGTAATGCTCGTGTGTTTATCGGTAATATCGCTGTTTATGTCGGGAACGAACAACGTGATAACGAGTATGGCACCGCTGTATTATAAAGACAAAGCGAGCGCGGGCTTGCTTGCGGGGGTATTAAACGGGTGCTGTTATATAGGAAGCACTTTGAGTTCATACGGACTTGGCGCGGTGGCGGACGGCTACGGTTGGAACGCGGTGTTCTATCTTTTAATCGCCTGTTCCGCGGCGTGTATAATAATTTCGGCGATTAAAACTGTTATCAGAAAGCCGAAGACATAAAAATAACCGACAGATAAAAATTCTATCGGAGTAACGTTTGCGTGCTGTAAAAGAAGTCTAAATTTCATATTTTATACTTGTCTTCAATAACGAAGTCTAAACCGTGAAGAGTTGCCTTTTTCCAACGTTGAAGTATTTCGAGCGTTTCGACGTACGCAGTCATTTCTCCGATAATAAAATCGTTGCGAGGTACAGCGTTTAGTTCTTCTAAATATTGAGTGTATAGTTCTATAAGATAAATAATCGTTTCTTCTGCGTTCATAATATCAGTCCATAGTAACGGCTATTTCTTTTAACATATTTCGTTCGTCTTCTAAACAAGCGTAAAAGCATTCCACTATTTCGTTTCTTAATCTGAATAGAGTGCTTTGAGCTATATTACAACTGCTCGCAAGTTTCCACGCGGGCAGTTTTGACTGTTCTATATAAACAGCCTTAAACACCGCAAGGTGATTAGACTTATGTAAGCGGTAGTTTATTCTGTAAAACTTATGAACGAAGTTAAAAGCGTTTAAGTAATGTTCGTTACCCGAATAGACAAGCGACAAAATTTGTTTTTCTTTCTCGCCTAACGACTTATCATAAGTATTAACATTCATAAATACTATTTTACCGTTTAACGAAAGCTCTGTACTCCCAAAAAATGGGAGTGTGGGGAAGGGAAGAAAAAAATACTATTCAGCATTGAGTTGTATTGTCCGAAATAGTTTTATGAAATTGAAAACTTCTGAATATTTTGTAAAAAGTTTTCAATTTCGCGTTGACAAAAACGGGGAAAACGGATATAATCTGTATTAAGAGGTGATGAAAAATGAAATTGATACAGAGACAAGGGTATGTCGAGTGGCTGAAAAAGTTTAAGGATAAAAAGGTTATCAAAGTCATTACCGGTTTGAGAAGAGTCGGAAAATCTACCATTTTCGATCTATATATAGAGGATTTGATAAAAAACGGAGTAAAGAAGACGCAAATTTGTAAGGTAAATTTTGAAGAAATTGAAAACGAACGATTAAGAAACAAGAATGCTCTGTATGATTTTATTATGTCAAAAAGAGAGAAGAATACAACGTTATACGTTTTTTTGGATGAAATTCAGCGCGTGAAAGGATTTGAAGAAGTAGTTGACAGCCTTTTCGTAAAAGAAAACGTGGACGTGTATATAACGGGTTCTAACGCGAAATTTTTATCTTCCGAAATAGCGACGTTGCTTACGGGGCGTTATGTGGAAATAAACGTATTGCCGTTATCGTTCAGAGAGTATTATCAATATTTTGAAGAAAGTGGAAAAGATAAACGTACTCTTTTTATGGATTATATAACGTACGGTGCACTACCAGGAAGTTTGATGTTTGAGACGGGAAGCAGCGAGCAAAGAGAATATATAGAGAGCGTATATAAAACCATTCTCGAAAAAGACGTGCTGAAACGAAACGCAGCGGCGGGGAGGCAGTTGGTCGAACAAATACTCGGATATATAAATTATAATATAGGCTGTTTGACAAGCGTAAAAAAGATTGCGGACACATTGACCTCTAATGGAACAAAAGCGTCGTACAACACGGTGGATGGGTATTTTGAAACTTTGCAGGACTGTTTTTTTGTTTATAAAGCAGACAGATACGACGTTGTCGGGAAAGAATACTTGAAATTAATAAATAAGTATTACGTTACCGATTTCGGTTTTAAGTATTATATCCTTAACAATAAAACCGTTGAACTTTCTCAAATTCTTGAAAACCTTATATTTTTGGAGTTAAAGCGCAGGAGGTATAAAGTTGCAACAGGAAAGGTAGACGACAAGGAAGTTGATTTTATCGTAAAAGACACGGCAGGATTGACGAGTTATTATCAGGTTGCAGTTACCGTTATGGACGAAAACAAATTGAAACAAGAGCTTCGCCCGTTCGGATATATAAGG
>CAVBZJ010000034.1:14465-14927 GCA_963599785.1 Anaerovoracaceae bacterium | reverse complement strand
CGACTTCGATAAAATGATAAAATTGATAAGTAAAGTGGAAGACAAGTAAAACATTTTGAAATCATATAAAAACAACATAAAATAAGTAAAGAACTCGGAGAACGAAATCCGAGTTTTTTATTTTACGATTTATAAGCCAAAATGATGGACTGCATACAATCATGTGCATTTTTTTTGATGTAATTTTTAATGTTACACTCAATTCGTAACAATGGCTTGTATAATATCATTGTCATTCAAAAAAAGGCGAAAGAGAATGCCCGCCGATAGCGGATGATTACAACGATGTAACGAAAAAAAAGAGGCAGAAATATGTATTTTAAGAAAAACGAAAAATTTACAATCGGCGAAAACGAAACGTTTGTTGTGGAGGATTTGCTCGGCGAAGGCGGGCAGGGCGAAGTGTATTTCGTGTCAAACGGTGAACAAAAATATGCGCTTAAAATCTATAAAGGCGAAGTC
>CAVBZJ010000034.1:0-14455 GCA_963599785.1 Anaerovoracaceae bacterium | reverse complement strand
AGTCGGGATTTTCGCTTTAATCTGAAAAACAATATCGAAAAAGGCAGCCCGTCGGAGGATTTTCTATGGCCGAAAAGGCTTTTTGAAAGAGCGGACGGAAAAGTAGGCTATCTTATGGATTTGCGCCCGAAAAATTACGTTTCGTTCGTTTCGTATCTTACGGGTAAACACCCGTTTAAAAACAGGGCAACGCTCATTAAGTGGTGTATTTCGCTGTGCTCGGCGTTTAAGAAACTGCACGAGCAAGGCTATTCCTATCAGGATCTGAACGACGGAAGTTTCTTTATGGATCCCGATACGGGCGCGCTCCTTATCTGTGATAACGATAACGTAACCGCCGACAAAAAGAATCTCGGCATTTTAGGGAAAATGCGGTATATGGCGCCTGAAATCGTAACAGGCAAAAGTATGCCGGATATGCATTCCGACAGGTTTTCTCTCGCCGTGATTTTGTTTATGGCGTTGTGCCTCGGGAATCCTTTCGAGGGGGAGAGATTGAAGAATTACGACATCGTTGACGAGAAGGCGGAATATGAAATGTTTGGGTCCGACCCAGTTTTCGTTTATCATAAAGAAAGGCGAGATAATCGACCTATACGCGGCTATCATTCGAGTGTTCTCAAACGTTGGGCGTATATTCCGCTATATATAAAAGAGGCGTTTCATCGAACCTTCGTGGATGGGTTGGAGGACAGGGAAAACGAACGGACAACCGAGATAGAGTGGCTGAAACTTTTAACGAAATACCGGGACGAACTTATCACTTGTCCGCATTGCGGTTACGAATATATTTACGGCTTTGAAGAAAAGAAGAAATACGAAGTATGTCCTTCTTGCGGCAAGCCGACGAAAGACGTTTGCGTTTTTACGATAAATAAAAATAAAATCGTTTTAGAGCCGGAAAAATATCTGTATCTTTGTCATCTCAATAAGTATACGGCGGATTATCGGACTGCAGTCGGAAAAGTTGTCGTAAACAAAAACAATCCGTCGCTTTGGGGAATAAAACTAGCGCTTGAAAACGCCGTGGAGATTAAAGATACAAGCGGAAACGTTAAAATAATTGCGGGTGACGGCGTTGTGCCGATTATCAGGAATTTAAAAATAAAATTCGATGAAAATACGGTAGGAGAAATAAAATGATTTGGAAGAATGAATATGCCGATTGTAAATCTGACTTTAAAGAATGCGAAAATCTTGTAAACGAGTACATGAAGCAGCTGTATAAACGTGGATATGAGCCAAAGTTTTATTATGAGGAACTTACATGCGGTCCGACTTACGGTATCAAGGTGAACATAAACGGTTACGATTTGACGATGTGTTTTGATTATCTTGAAACAGACGAAGAATGTGGTCCTGACCTCGATTATTTTATAGAGTATCCGTTAAACGATTTGACGGAAGACATTGCAGATAAACTTAACTCAAAATATGAGAGAGAATTAAACAATTGCGCTTTCGGAAATTTGTATTTGTATGACGAAAATGAAATCAACGAAATAAAAGAGAACCGAAAAAAAGAGGCTGAAGAAGACGGGGAGTCATATGAAGAAATCGATCTTGAACCGTGTATAACGCTTTCGTGTGGATATCCGAAATGCGGGAGAGACGTAACGTTGAACATAGACGAAATAATCAATGCTATTACGGAAAAGGATGGCGTTGTTGAAAAAATCAAAAAAGAAATAGAATTCGGAGGATTAGATAAATGAACGTTTTAGAAATAGCGCTTAAAAATAAGCAGATAAATGAAATTTTGCAGGACGATTTATTTATACAGGCGTTTGAATATGCAAACGAAATCGGCTTTGTTACTTGCGCAATGTTGCAGAGAAAGTATTCAATCTCGTATCCGAAAGCGAGAGCGTTTTATGAAGTGATGTCGCTTTTCAAAGGCGCGGACTACAACCCAAAAGATTATAAAATGAAAGTTAATTTTTCAGAAGAGACAATCGAACGGGTTAAGAACAAGGAAATAAAAGCAGGCAAAAGCTTCAAACGAGTAAATTATTTAGACGACTAAGGAGATATAAAAATGAAAGACAGAACTTTAGGCGACGGTATTGCCCGTCAGGAACTCAATTTGTTGTTTGTGATCGACAATTCGGGATCGATGGAAGGGGAGAAAATCGGCGCGGTGAATAACGCTATCCGTGACGTGATGACGATTATGCCTGAAATTCAGGAGGACACTTCGGACGCGATTATCAAAATTTCCGCGCTTAAATTCAGCGATAAAGCGGAATGGATATACGCCGAGCCTAAAAATATAGGCGATTTCAAATGGAAAGATTTATCGACGGAAGGCGGGACGAATCTTTCCGAGGCTTACGACGCGCTTTCTGGGTGGCTTTGCAAAAGAGAAAAAGGCGGGCAGATGCCCGACCTCGGAGGAATCGCGCCGATTATCATTTTGATGACGGACGGAATGCCGACGAGTTTCGACTGGGAAAAACATCTTGACGAACTGAAAAAGAAGGGTTGGTATCGCGTTGCGCTTAAATATGCCCTGGCAATCGGAATAGATACCGACGAGGCGATGGACGTGCTTCGCAAATTTACGGGTAACCCCGAAACGGTGCTGAAAGTTTACACGGCGGAAGCACTCAGAAAGGTTATCAAGGTGATCGCGGTAACGGCATCCAAGGTGAAATCGAACAGCGCGTCTACAAACGGTGGTGGAGTGGCGGGGGCGGTTGCCGATAACAACCACATGGCGCAGGAACAGATTGCCGAAAAACTGGAAGAGGTAAAAGACATTGAGTGGTAGTATGGGCGCGGCGATTGCCGATAAAATCGCAAAGCAACGGCTGAACGTGATTATGCTTGTAGATTGTTCTTCGAGTATGCGAGGCGAAAGAATCGCGCAGGTAAACGAGGCGATCCGGGACATAAAAAAGTATCTCACGGAAATGCAAAACGAAAATGCCAACGTTGATTTTTATATCACCGTAATCACTTATTCCACCGACGCGTTTTTTCTGAATCGAGATAAATGCAAACCCATAGAAGAATTTGATTTTAAGGATATAAAGGGCGGCGGATGGAGCAATCTGCATATTGCTTACGAGCGACTTGCGGATATTCTGAAAAAAGAATCGCAGGGCGGAATCATGCCCGATTACGGCGGAGTTGCTCCGATTATACTTCTGATGACCGACGGACACCCGACGAAAGATAACGTGAAAGAAGAACTTTCCGCGCTAAAAAAATTACCTTGGTTTAAGGTGGCGCTCAAATACGGAATCGCTATCGAACTGAACGATAAACGCACTATAAACTGCCTTACCGACTTTGTTTCGGGTAACGGCGACGTTATCGAGTGCTACGATTCCAGACTTCTGGAACGTATTATCAAGATTATCGTTTTAACGGCTTCTAAGGTGAAGTCTACTTCTACAAGCGTCCACGCCGAAAAAAACGTTTCCGTTACGGAAGAGGTAAAACAACAGGTGCAGCAGGCGATAGCGGAGGTTGACGACTGGGAATGGTAAAATTTTTTACGAAAACCGCTATCGGTTATACGCACGTTCAGACGGGAAAAATCTGCCAGGATTTTTCCGCCTGTTATCACGATGACGAACGCACTATCATTACCGCTTGCGACGGGCACGGCGGCGAAATTTATATCCGTAGCGATAAAGGTAGCAAATTTGCCTCCGAAGCGATAATAAATGTTTTTAAACGGGTGGAAAAATCTATTTTCTATCGGGCAAATCGCGAGGAAATCGAAAAGAAATTACGCCTTGAAATTCTTTGCGAGTGGAATGCGCTGGTGGAACGCAATTTGGCTGAAAAGCCGCTTACAAAACGCGAAACCGCGGGGCTTAACGAAGATAAAATTTTCAGATTAAAAACAGATCCGCA
This sequence comes from Anaerovoracaceae bacterium, assembly GCA_963599785.1. GTDB lineage: Bacteria > Bacillota > Clostridia > Christensenellales > Borkfalkiaceae > UBA1259. The sequence continues at coordinate 10,585 of CAVBZJ010000034.1, read as the reverse complement.
GGTGGCATACGGAACGACGCTCAACGGTACGATGATATTCGGAAACAAAATGATTTGCGCGTCTTTGGGAGACGGCGGATGTTTTGTTTTCAAACGGGGCGAAGTATATCCGGTATTTGACGACGATTCCGACGAAAACGTTGCGAATTTAACTTATTCCATGTGTCAGACGGATGCTTTTAATCATTTGGCAGTGAAGATAATCGATTTGCCTGCTGTGGACGGAGCAATCGTGTTTACGGACGGGCTTATCAATCCGTATCGTTCGCTCGATAATTTCGCAACTGCGCTCGTCAAACCCGTCGTTTCAAAATTGCTTGCGGGTAAATCGGAAGAAATAGACTGCTTTATTACGGAAATGGGTGCGAAAATCGGAATCGGAGACGACGTTTCCATAGGAATGTTACTAAGTCCGGAAATAAAGTTGAAATATTACAAAGGAAAATGAAATGGAGTTTTTAGCGGCGTTAAAAACGGTATACGAAACGCGGAATTCCGATGACGAATTAAACGAGCCGTTTCTTATATATTCCCGCGTGGCGGATTTAATAGGCAACTCGTATGAGAACAAGAAAAAGCTATCGCTTTTCTTTGCCGTAAGTAAACGGCTGAATGTTCTTATGCTGTTATCGAGTTTTCAGTTAGACGGCGTAAACGCAATAAGAGAGCAATATATCGCTGTGGCTGATTTGCTATCGGAAAGTGCGTTTAATCGGCTTATAGACGCACTTATCGATATCGTTGGTATTGTAACGCCCGAAATGGATGAGGATGTTTACGAGCCGTATGACAACGGTTTTGACGATGATTATTCGGACAGCGGCGCAATCGTTTACGACGGGACAGCAGAAAAAACGACGACGTCGGCAGAAACGAACTGCACTGCTTCGCCGGAAAATCCTAAAACGAGTGAGGCGAATCGTGCGGGATTTGCCGATTTTTACGACGGTACGAACGGCTTAACGGTAATCCGCGGGCTTGTTGTGCTGTTTAACGTTGCGGTTTTGGTAATCTGTGGGGTATCCGGCGTTCGGTGGAACGTGTATCAATGGATCGTTGGAGTTACCGCTTCGGTAATCTTATTGGCGGGAGGCTTTTTGTTATCCGCTATCATGGAGGATGTCCTTATCGATAACGAAATTTTCGATACCGTTGCGCTTTGGTTTGCGGTCGTTGCGAATTTCATACTGTTTTTTATATTGAAAGATTCGTATAACGTTGTTTGTTATTGGGTTTCGGCGGCGTTGCTAATTTTAGGTTGCTGCGCAGCGGTAAAGACCTTCGGATATAATTCGCTTGTCTGCGGTTGGTCTGATATCGGCGCGTGTGGCGTAACGGCGGCAATAATTATTTTAAATATTTTTCTGTAAATTTTTTTATGTTACAGGCATAGCGTAACAATAAGTTGTAAAATTATATTTGCAATACAAAGGAGGCGAAAAGAAATGAAGTGGTGGGGCTATCTGATACTGCTTCTTGTGATTGCGGGATTTCTTGCTTATTATCTGATGCGATTTCGCAACAAAGTAGTAAATCAAAAGGAAGATATAGAAAAAGCGAAAAGTCGCGTAAGAATTTTAAAGGCGAAGTATTTGCAAGTTCTCAGAAAAGTTGGCACAACGCAGAAAGATTCCAACGACGCGCAGGGCGGCGCGTATTACACGGCAAATAAAAACGGCGGCGGAAGATTTATAGGCGGCGCGATCGGTGCTGTGGATTCAAACTTTGAAGAAGTCGGTAAACTTGTCGTGTCGCTTGCGAACGAATACCAGTCCGCGCAGCAGAGTCTGAACGAACTTGTAAACAGATATAACGTTTACATCACGGCATTTCCGAGAGTAATTCTGACGAAAATGTTCGGATATAAAAAGGAAAACTACGTTGATTCCGGAAATCTTGCTTCAAGTACGAAACTTTCCGGTTTTGACGATAAAGACATTTAAAATAAAAGTGAAAGGAGAATAACGGATGATGAAAGTTATCGGTTGGATTGCAACAATTTCAGGGTTAATCGCGCTCGGATACTGCGCTTGTAAATTCGGTTGGCTCGATATGCTGATTGCGTATATAAAAGGGATTTAAAGAGAGGTGTCCTTATGGAAAATTTAGGAGCATTGATTTTAGGGATAATCGATATACTGGTTGCTTTGGGACTTCTTATCTGGGGAGTTGTGGCAGGAATATGGTATCTGATTGTAATTGCGGTGGTATTGTTTGTGGCGCCGTTTATCGTTATGGCTATATCTGCGAGCGGGTGGTGAACGTTTGCGTCGCAGATTATTTCGCTTTTTTAATAAAAATGGTTCAAGTATCGATAATTTTGATGCTTTTATCCATTGCTTAAAGTAAAAGCACTTGAGATATTTTGTTAAAAATGCTATAATAAACATATCGGAGTATATGTCGAGAGGAAAAAGTTTTGGAAAAGACCGCAAAATGCATAAAAATGCTTCGGATTCTGAATACGGGGCGGATATATAAAGTAAAAGAACTTGCCGATCTGCTTGAAACGAAAGAGCGGAATGTAATCGATTATAAAGAAGAGCTTAATTTTTTAGGTGATGAAGAAGGATTTCATATAGTCGGAATTCCCGGTAAATTCGGCGGGTATCAACTGAATCATACATACCCGATGCCGGGATTTAAATTTACATCGAACGAAAAGAAAGCTTTGACCGAAGGGTTGGGCTATCTTTTAAAGCGTAATGATTTTTTATATAGCAAAGATTATCAGTCGGCAATGTCAAAGGTGTTGTCGACTTTTGAGCATGAATCGCGTGAAGCTGATCCGCTGATTTATAATCGTTTTCCGCTTGCCATGCCGAGTGAGGAACTTGAAGCGCGGTATAAGTCGATTGAATTATGTATCGTGAAGCATACAAAAGTACAGATAGATTATTTATCGTTGAAAAACGAGGTGACTACCCGGGTTTTTCATCCATATAAGCTGTTTATGTATAACAATTCGTGGTATGTCATCGGATTTGATGAAAAATCGAACGAAATTCGTTATTTTAAGCTTAACAGAATTGAAAAATATACGGTCTTAACACAACAGAAATTCAGAAAATTGCTTTATTATAAAGACAGCGACTATTTCGACGAAAACGGAATGAAGCAGAACGGCGAATGGTATCAAATAAAATTACAGTTATTTGATCAATATGCAATGCTTGTTAAAGAGCGCGTTTACGGAAAAAATCAAACCGTGGAAGCATTGGAAGACGGTTCGTCGATTTTAGCGTGTGAAATGCAGAACAAGGAAAATATAAAAGTATTTGTTCTCGGCTTCGGCGAACACTGCAAAGTGTTAGAACCGGAGTGGCTGAGGGAAGACATCAAGATAACATTTATGATATTAAAAAAACGGTATTAAATACATTAGGAAGAAGGATTAGACTTGCTATGCCTACTAATTATAAATTATGCGGTAGTTGCCCATATAAAAATCAACAACATTTAACACAGATTTTCTATGTGCAAAATGTAGTGGCTTCACCACTAAAAACGGATTATGGACAAAATTCAAATACATTATTAATTTTTCAGGCACCTGGGAAGGATGAGTGGCAAGGAAATACAATATCAGGAAAGCGATTGCCGATTGATTCCATTAATCCTCATAGTGCGGCGGCTCGTATGAGAAATTCTATGAAAAGAAAGAATGTAAACAGAGCGAATTTTGATATAACAGAAGCAGTTCAATGTTTTCCTGGAAAACAATCCAATGGGCGCGATAAAAAACCAAATTTACAAAGCAGAACTTGTTGTCTGCAATATTTGGTAGATGATTTAACGATGAAGAAATACACGAAAATTGTGGCTTTTGGAAATATTGCATATGGGATGGCATTGCAGGCGGTTGTTATGGCAGGGAATAAAGGTGTACAACAACCAAATCCTACAAAAGCCCCACATCCATCTTCAACTGTAAGTAATAATCAATTGGATGGTTCGTATTAAAAATGGAGAATAATAATGTATAAACATAAAAGTATTTTGGGATTATTCTTAATAGCGTTATGCTGTTTGATTTTTGCGGGAATTGGAGCAAATACGAGCGTTTGTGCCGCGGAAGAGGCTACAATTGCGCCCGCGGCTCAATTATTTGAACTGCCTGACAATAACGACTACAACATCGAAGGTCAACAAGAAGTAACATCGTTTGTATATGGGAAAAGTTCTTTAGGCTCGTTTTCTATCAATGGCGATATTGATGATGTCGCTACATATAGAGGGAAAACCGCATATGGGGTGTCAGGGAATTTATCGTTTTCTTATACCTATAATGGTTATTTGCAAGGTAATAATGCTGAGAGTTGGAATATAAGTTCCGATACGGCTACTTCTGTTGCGGGATATAGCCTAACCGGTTCCATAGGGCAAGGTGTTGTATTGATTCAGACATCTACTAACGGGAGTGTATATGAAAATGTCGTAAATCCCGTTACTGATTTCTTCAGCGGTAAAAATGGGCGTGAAAATTTTTACACAACGGATGGAAACACGGTTGCGCAAGGCAGTTTTTACAGAATAATCATTGCTTATGAAACTCGCCGTAAAACAGGGACTACCGGAATTTGGCCTTTCAAAAAGGATGTTTTTGAATATAAAAACAACGTTGAAATATATGAGTTTTATGTATGCAGGAATGATGCTGTTATTTCGATTCATAATTTAGCGGTTGATGAATCTTCTCTTCCGGAAATTGAAGGCTATACCCAGGAAACTATCAAAAGAGGTGAAACATTACTTGATGGTTCAACAACAACAAAAGGATTCTCTATTGATAAGCTGGGTTCATCTTATTTAGTCAGTGTTGCGAAGGATGGGGGAACAGCTTCTTATGTCGATGATGGTGCAACGTTTACAGAGAATGGTAAATATGTAATTACCACGATTACGAAGCTTGGAAAGCAAATAACCAGAACAGTTTATATTTTCAATGATGGAGATGATAAAGGATTTTCTACATATTTTGGTGATTCAATTGTAGATGGTAACCGAGTATTTAGATACGGGGATTATCCTACCTACGCTAAAGGTTCGTCTGTGCGAATTAATGCTATCGCTGATAACGTTCCGATATTAACCGGAAAGATTACTAATATGACAAGCGGCGAAGATTTTGTGCTTGCGTCTGATCGAAATGGTCAGATATTCGATTTGGTAGCGGGTTCTTATTGTCTTGACTGTTATAGCGGAGAAACCGCATCGGGTACGGTATATCACTATAAGGCATATTTTAATATCATTGATGAATTGTCTGCTCCTTATGTAAATTACGACAATTTGATGAAAACACAAAGATTGTCCGACTTAACTTCAAAACATTATGAAGTGGCATATCAGACAACTGCCGGTGGATATATTTTTGTTTGTTTTGATTTGGATTCTTATGATGAAGCATTTAATTATGCTTACGAGATAGAAAAAAGATTTATTGAAAAAACCGACGATGGATTGTATTATAAGTCCAAAGATAATCCTAATGTAAAAGTTAAATATTACGACTATGTTGCAATGACAAGCGTATTGAATTATTATGCTCGTCAAAACGTTGAATATAATTATTTTAACCCCATCGATGCTTTTACATATCAAACTTACGCAGATAACTTATTAGAACAATTAGAGTCGTTGTCTATAAGGGAGAGCATTAAAGTATTTCCGTCACAAGCGGAAAAAGATAAGTTGATTAATCGACAACCATTCATAAACGATTTTACTTTTATTAAGGCGGCAGATTATGATGTTGTTTCTGTTAATGCTTATTGTCATAAGAATGGGAAAACTTATACTATAGAATTTGGTAAGGACGTTTCGCAACAGTTAACTGTTTCATCGAAATATACCATTACGGAAACAAATGTGTATGGGGACACAAAGGTTTACGATGGGTATTACGCAAACGAAAATCAAACGACATCCACTTGGGATGTTTCTTATAATGGGGTTAAGTCAACGTTAACTGTTTCAAGTTCGACACTTGTCAATAACAGGATTGAAATAACGGCGGACACAATTTCCATATCGTCCATCGAAAACAATTTTGATATTAATTCTATCGTTACTGTTAAAGCTCCGGAGGTTTATAGCTTTGAAATTAAGTGCTTGATTTCCGAATTTAAAAATATTGGGTTGTATAAAAAGGGAAAGTATGAATTAACTTTCGTTGATCGTGTCGGCAATTCGTATCAGTTGATTATCAACATTACGGGAAAATCCCGTTATTCTGATGTTGTAACATCTTCGATTCGTTCATATACAAATTTCTATAATGCAGTTTATATGAACGATAGAACTGAACGCGAAGAAATAATTTATGATATAACGGCATTAAAGACTGCTATCGATCGAGTTGTTGATAAAAATTTGTATACGCTAAGTAGCTACGCCAATTATGTACGCTATTTGCAGGAAGCCCGTGATGTATATGAAAATCAAAATGCGAATCAAGAAGAAATTAATGCCGCAGCTTTGAATTTGGAAGATGCGTATGCTGCTCTTGTTAGAACTGTTGACAAAACAGCATTGTCGAATGAGTTAAACAAGTTCGAAACAATAAATAAAGGCGCTTACACTACGGCATCATACAACGCTTATAAAGAGGCTTATGATTCCGGATGCGTGATTTTTGAAAAAGATGAACCTACATCTGAAGAAATCGCTTTTGCGGTTCAATCATTGAAAAAAGCTTATGAATCCTTGGCTTTGAGAGGAGATAAAACTGAACTATATGCCAAGATGCAAGATGTTAAGGGCGTTGACTGCTCTTTATATACTCCCGATAGCATAGAATCTTTGAATGAAGCGTATGAACAAGCTACTACTGTTTTTGCTGATATTGATGCAACTCAAACGGAAATTGATGCTATGTTGAATTTGCTTGCCAATAGAAAATCAGCGTTAGTTTTTGTAGCGGATTTTAGTTCTTTATTAACAGCAATAGAACAAGTCCAGACAATTGATGAAACTCTTTATACTACTACAACGGTTGAAAGGTTAAAAACAAAATACAACGAAGCGGTTGCCATCTATAAAGACAGAAATAATACGCAAAGCGTTGTAACTGCGGCAAAGAATGCGCTGGTTCAAGCAAAAAATGCGTTGGTTTTATGCGGTAATTCTACGGAACTTAAAACTTTGGTTGATGAAATAGCTAAGATTCCTTATATGATTTACTCTAAGGAAACAATTCAACCGTTGCTTACAAAATATAATGAGTCTTTATCAATGTTAGCTGCGAGATACACTCAAGGCGAGATTGATGCGACTAAAAACGAGTTGTCATTATTAAAGAGTTTGTTGGAGATTAGAGAAGACAAACAAGAATTGTACAACATACTAACTGAAATGGCTCAAATAGATATTTCGGGATACTCTAAGAAAAAGCAAGAAGCTTTTGTTTCTGCTTATAATTCTGCTATGGAAACATTAAATTCTTTGGATTCTACCGAAGAACAAGTTTCTTCTGCAAAACAAAGCCTTGAAACGGCTAAAAATAATTTAGAAACAAAAAAAGTCGGATTGAAATGGTGGGTGATAGTTCTTATTTGTGTTGGTGCGCTTATACTGATGGGGATAGCACAGGCAATTCTTTCTGAAGTGGTAATGACCGATTATTGGCCGTGGATGTGGATAGTATCAATCGCTGCACTAGCCATTTTATTGATATTTGTTCCGTTGCCATGGTGGGCTATATCTTTAATTGAATTTGGCGTTATTGCAATAATGACAATAATACTTGACATAGTGGAGGAAGTGTAAAATGAAGAGACAATTTTATCGAATAATTTCATTCATATTATGTTGTGTAATGATGTTTTCGCTTTGCGCTTGTAACAGCGGTAGTGCTGACGGTGAGAACGTAAGTCTTGTTCCTCCAACTAATACTGGGTTTTGGGGTGAACCAAGCGATTCATCGTCATCGGACGGTAGTAACTGGGATACCGATTTAACACCTAATGTAAACATAACTGTTATCGGTGGCGGGAAAAAAGAAGAGGATATTGGTTCTGAAATCGATGCAGGAATTATAGATAATATATATTCTCTTGTATGTAGCGCAGTTACAAAAGATTTAGAAGAAGATGGATTTTCGTGTGGTGTAGGAGTTGCTACAACAGTAGAAGACGATCATTATAGCGGTTTAGGGATTTACTATTCAAGTCCTGAATTTCAAATCTTTGATTCTGCTTCGGGTATAGAATGTGTTGGCTTTGTAGAAGTGGTTTCTACAGATGTTGAGACTTATTCTTCCGACATGGAAGAATCAATAATTGTGGTAAATGATATAAATGAAATAGAGGATGCCACGGATATCGTTGCTGAAACTCAAAAAATATGTACATACAACTATGAAAATATAGGATCGTATCATTTTGTCTATCAAGATAAATATGTTGTTTATTATCAAGAAACAGCGATGAGAGTCGTTTATCGTATTCTCGATAATCAAAGAAAAAATTATGATTTGACGCTTGGTAGCCTATACGATTATGATAACAAGCAATATATTTATGATGAAAGCATATTCGGAGAATACAAGAATCATTCTGCCGTTGAACTGTTTGGCGAAGAAGATTATACCAAATTAGAAAGTGAGTTGCAGGTTTTATCAGAACAACAGTTTGCAAATGGTTATGAAGTATTAGAATTTAATATCGTTTACATATCGCCTGAAAGCATTCAAGCATATTTGTCAAGCGAAGAAGAAGATACTTTCTTTGGATACAATGTTGCTGAGCTTACAGCGGCATTCGGCCTTGGAACGGCATTAACTTATAACGGGACCACTTTTGAAAAATCGACCATTATTCACGAATCGGAAGGTTACAATTGGAAGTCATTTTTAATAAAAATGGGTATTGGGTGTGGAGTTATTTTAGTTGGTGCAATTCTTTCCCCTGTTACGGGAGGTGCGTCTTTCGGTTGCGCTTTGCTTACGATTAGTAAAGTCGCTGTTTCCTATGCATTAACTTCAGCGATAGGAACGCTTGCGATTGAAACTGTTTCCGGACTAATTCAGGGTAAGACAATTGAAGATTCTTTAAAAGGAGCGACGCATAAGGGATTAGATGCATTTGCTAACGGATTTATGATAGGTGCGGCGGTTGGAAGTGTAGGGCTATTAACTGGTGTGATAAAACCGTCCGCTTGCTTTGTTGCTGGAACCGCAATTGCTACGGGTTGCAATACATTTAAGTGCATAGAAGATATATGTGTCGGCGATTACGTTTTGTCTTATAACGAGAATGATGGAACAGTTTCTCGCCAAAAAGTAATTGATACATTTAGCAAGGAAGTTTATCAAACGATAGGATTAACTATTGATGGTGGATATATTGAAACAACATATAATCATCCGTTTTATTCTCCGGTTTATAATTGTTGGATAGAAGCGGGAAGTTTACGAGTAGGCGATTATGTTGTGGATTCGGAAGGTAATTTTCAGGTCGTTCAAGCGACTAAAATAAATAATTTTATTCATCCTGTAACTGTTTATAATTTTACAGTCGAAAATAATCATACATACTTTGTTGGAGAAAGTGAAATTCTTGTTCATAATGAATGTGCAACATTGCAAAGTAAGAGGAATAAAGCCGTTTCCGAAGCTTGGAAAAAAGAAAAACAAGCGGTGATGGATGGTACATCAAAATACAATTGGACAAGCGCGCTGAAGAAAGAATTGTTAACTACTGGCAAAATAAAGGGGCAAGCAGGTCATCATATAAAACCTGTTAATGAATTGATTGGAACTGCTCACGAGCATTTAATCTCAGATCCTAACAATATTGTATTCTTGAGTGATGATGTTCACAAGTGGGTGCATCTAGTTGGCGACTCTTTTGAAAAAACCGCCCCAAGAGTAGTTCAAGTTATGCCGTGGACTGCAAAAGTAATAGCTAAATTAGGGATGATTGCCTAATAGTTTGAGGTGTATTATGAAAGATATTTTAGACTTATTAGAGAAAAAATGGGGAGACTTTGTTAAATGTGGGCATGCTTTATGTAATAAACAAATGTCTTTTATTTCTGCTAAAGCATATTTGAACGTTTTATATGAACCGCAAACTAATGAGATACAGAAGAGTTTTAATTCTCTTGCTTGTAGTGTTCTTCCAGAATTGTTGGATTTTTATAAAAAATATAATGGTTGTCGTTTGTTTTTTTCTAGCTTAAATATATTTGGAATTCAGTGTTTTGCTGAAGAAGTATATGAGCCATTTGATTTGCTATTGGAAAATCATATTATTCAAGAAACTTTTAAAAATAGTAATTACGTATTTTTTGCTTCGTTGGGTGGAGATTATGCTTTTGCATAAAAAAAAGATGAATGCTCTAAAATATATGCTATAAAAAAGGGTAAAAAGAAAGTTCTTAAAGTATATAATAATTTTGATTCTTGGTTCTCATATTATTTTGATTCTTTGTTTGTAGAATATGATGAAGAAGGACAAAAAAAACATCCTAATAAACGTTATAAAGAAATTCCTTCTTTATATCACGAAACTCTAAAATTTTTTTAAGGAGAACTAAAAAATGAAAAAAGTATTATCAATAATTTTAATCTCGTCTATGC
>CAVBZJ010000033.1:0-15328 GCA_963599785.1 Anaerovoracaceae bacterium | reverse complement strand
ATGTTATCCTCCCGCCCGAAACGCCGTTTCGGGCGGGAGGGAAAGCAAAATTTTTTAAATAAAAAAGCCTTTGCGGAAATTTTTCCGCAAAGACCGTTCATCTTCGCCAAAGGGCTTCGGCAAGGGCAAAGATTTATCTTTGCAAGCCGTGCAACGTTATAATGCAAGCGAGAAAACTTGCTCGCAAGGGTTTTCGAGCGCCGCGTTTCAACGAACGGCTGTTATTTGCGTTTAGCAAATAAGTCTTGCGCAAGCAAGGGCAAAGATTGATTTTTACAAGCCGTATGAATTATAATGTTTCGGCTTTAATAAGCCTGTTACCGAACTCGTTTTTGAGGGCTTTATACGCAATGTTTCTTTCCTTTTCCGTTTCGTAAAGTCCGAACACCGCCGAGCCGCTGCCCGTCATAGAAGCCGCGCCGAATTTTTTAAGCTTCCCGAGCGTTTTCCCGATTTCGGGCAGGATTTCGGAAGCCGCGGGATAAAGGTCGTTTTTCAACAGCCCCGCAAGTTCTTTCGTTTCGCCCGCAAAGTACGCGCGCGCCGCTTCCGTAGTGTGCGGAGGGTATTTTTTGCCGATTTCGTCGTACTTTTTATAAGCCGCCGCCGAAGATACTCCGTCCGTACCCGCGATAATCAGAAAATAAAGCTTTAATTCCGCAAGGCATCTGTCTATTATTTCGCCCCTTCCCGAAAGCACCGCGTACCCGCCGCGAAGCATATACGCCGTGTCGCTCCCGAGCGAGTTCGCTATTTTCTCGATTTTTCCGTCGATTTCCCTTTCCGTTAAGCCCGTGCGGGCAATTATTTCGCGAAGGTACAGCTTTTTCATACCGAGAAGAACGCCCGCCACGTCCGCAGAAGAACCGCCGAGTCCCCCGCCCGCGGGAATATTCCTTTTTATCCTTATATCCGCGCCGCGAACGGAAAAGCTTCCCATAAAAGCGAGCGCGGCTTTTTTGGCGTGGCTCGCTTCCCCCGAAACGCCCGCGGAAAGCCCCGTAAATCCGACGGTGATTTTATCGTCCTTTCTTTTTAAAAGGGTAACGACGTCGAAGATATTCGCCGACGTTACGAGAGATTTAAGTTTATGAAACCCGTTTTCCGCCCCGACCACGTCGAGGGTAAGGTTTATTTTTGCGGGAATTTTCACCTTAATTTTCATAGGTTTTTCCTGTGGCAACGTGACGTTTCGTCCGTCTTTTATTACCCCGTTGTCATTACGCACGGCTTTGCCATGCCCGCCGCGGACGATTTTACTTTTTACATACGTTTTACTTTTGGCGGTAAACGACTATTCTTTCTTCGCCCGAAAGCGGAAATTCAAGTTCTTTATTCGTCGCGACGAGATTATCGGGCGCAACGTTGAGCCTCTTTGCCAGAGACCAAAGCTCCTCGCCCTTCGTCGGGATATAAACGCTTATCGCCGCGTCCGTTTCTGCCTTTTCGCCCGTCGCCTTCGCCGCGTTTATGCACATAATTTTGCGGCGTTTTCTCGGGTAAACGGTGAACACGAGTTCGGCTTCTATATCCGCTTCTATAAGCGAAACGTCGCGCATCACGGCGCGGGTTGCCGAAACGGAAATATCGTACTCCTCGTTTTCTTCGAGCTGAATTTCGAGCGAAGTCTCGAACGGCACTTCCGCCTTTCTCGAAAAGGTTTTCCCCTCCGCGTCGCAATACAGCCCCGTCATCGAAAGCACGCCCGTGACCTTGATTACACCGCCCGAATATCCGCTCTCCACGATTTCCGCGTTTTCTCCGCAAGCCGCGAGAACGTACGACCGCGCGGGGATTTCTTCTATACTCGCTCTGCCGCCCGCGCGCACCGTCGCGCTACGAATTTCGCACTCGAAAACGCTTTCCTCTTCCACGCGGCTTAAATCGAGTTCCTCTTTTAAGCTGAACGCGTCCTCGGTGATTTCCGCGGTCTCTTCCGAAAACGCTTCTCCCGAAGCCTTTAACGAGACCGCGCACACTACCTGCGACACACCGCGCTCCTCGTCTACGTTCACGTCCGTTTTAAGCGAACGCACCTGCACTCTTGCCGTCGCGGAAAACGCGGGCATAGCGTCCTCGCACTCTATTTCTATGCGGAACGGTACCGTTCTGTTTTCTCTTATTATATCCTTTTTCTCGCCCGATTGCAAGAAAATGGCGGAAATATACGCTTCGCCGTCCACGATTATGCTTCCTACGCCGCATTGCACAGAAGTGACCGCGGCTTCCGCGCGATGCTCCAAAACCTCGTCCGCACGGTAATTCAGCTCGTACTCGTCTTCGAGCGGATAAACAGTTTCGCGCTGACCGTAGCTTTTCGCGAAAGACACTTCACGCGTTTCGGTTATCAAATCGCTCCCGCCTTTAAGAGCGGAAAGACTTGCGCACTCGAAAAGCTCCGCGCAAATTTCCACCGTGGCGGTAACGGACAGCTTTACTCCCGCGAGCGAGGCTTCGGTTTTGACTACTTTGCCGCACGTTCTCGCGCGAGTGGTTTCGGTAACTTTGTCGCTTTCTATGTTCCCCGTAAATTCCGCGCCGCACTCGCACTTTCTCACCGCGCCTTCCGCGTCCTCGTAGCAGACGAAAAAGGTAATCGTTCCGCCGTAGCCGAGCTTTCCCGCCGAAGCGGCTGCGCCCGATACCGAAACGCAGGCGGATACGTTCAGAATTTTTGCGACCGACTCCGCGGGAGCTTCCGTCCTGCATTCGACTTTAATGCGATCGGTCGCCGCGCCTTTTCTTTTGCAGAGGGTTATAGTTTCAAACACAGGTTCAAATGGCATAATGTCCTCCTTTGCCGTGAATACTTTGTTTATTAAAGTATATAGCGCGAAAATTAAAATTATGACAAAGAATACTTTACGGATTTTCTTCCTTTTGAAGGCGCGGATTTTTCTTATTTCGACGCGGGGGGGCGCAAACCTCGCCGAACCACGTCGAACCGCACCGAAACGAACCGAGGTTCGCCAAAACTTTTTCGGGAGCGCGTAGAAACGAGCCGTAGCCCGTCGAAAACGCGGCTTAGCGTACGGCAGGCGGCGGAATACCCTTCTCCGCTTGACATTTATGAATTTCGGGCGTACAATAGAACCGAAAAAACGAAAATCGTTCGGGAGGAATTATTTTATGTTTGAAGGCAAAAGACTGGAAAATTTTTGCGAGCTTGCGCTTAAAATCGGCGTAAATCTCCAAAAAGGTCAGGGACTTTTAATCGTATGCCCCGTGGAAAAACGCGAGGTCGCGCACGAGCTTACCAAAAAGGCTTACGAATACGGCGCGAAAATCGTCCGCGTAAAGTGGCAGGACGAAATACTAGATAAGCTTAACTATATGGGGGCGGGAAAGGAGGCTCTCGCGGAAGTGCCGAAGTGGCAGATAGCCGAGAAAAACGACCTCGTGGAAAACGGCTTCTGCTATATAGCGATAGACGCCGAAGATCCTTCCGCGTTCAAGGACGTTCCCGCGGAGAAGCTTTCCGCGGTGGCGAGAGCGAGAAGCAAGGCGTTCAAAAAATATTCGGATGCGGTTATGAGTAACGCCATTCGCTGGTGCGTGGTGTCCGTTCCCACCGAGGTATGGGCGAAGCAGGTTTTCCCCGCCGCGAAAAACGCGGAGGGCGAGCTTACCGAAGCCATTGCGAAAACTATGCGCTTAAACTACGAAAACCCCGTGGAAGAATGGGAAAAACACATCGCGAGATTAGACGCGCGCGCGCAGTTTCTTAATTCGCACGACTTCGAGTATCTGCATTTCGAGAACTCGCTCGGAACTGATTTATACGTCGGGCTGGCGGACGGTCACGAATGGCTTTCCGCAAAGGAAGCGGCAAAGGACGGCGTGCCGTTCGTTGCAAATATGCCTACCGAAGAGGTTTTCACCGCTCCGCACAGGCTTAAAGTTGACGGCGTGGTAAAGTCCGCGCTTCCCCTTTCTTATAACGGACAGATAGTGGATAAATTTTCCATAAAATTCAGGAAGGGCAAAGTCACCGACTTTTACGCGGAAAAGGGCTACGACATTCTTAAAGAGCTTATCGAAACGGACGAAGGCACCCGCCACATCGGCGAAGTCGCGCTGATAGGCAAGCACTCCCCCATAGCCGAACAACACACCCTGTTTTTCAACACGCTGTTCGACGAAAACGCGAGCTGTCATTTAGCGCTCGGCAAGGCTTACCCCACCACGCTCAAAGGCGGCGCGAATTTAAGCGTGAAGGAGCTGAAAGCGCGCGGCGCGAACGACTCCGTGGAACACGTCGATTTTATGATAGGTACGCCAGACCTTAAAGTTACGGGCATCAAAAAGGACGGAACGAAAGTTCCCGTATTCAAAGACGGCGAGTGGTGCGTTTAATATTTCCCGCACCTTTCAGCGTTTTCTCACCGTTGAGTAGCGCTCCCGCGCAATTTACGTTCCGCAGCAGCCGGCGGGCAACCACGATACACGACTGCGTTTAACGGTTTATAGTCAGAAAAAGCCCTTCGCAAAGAATTTTTGCGAAGGGCTTGTTTTTATTTTTTTCGGATTAAATGCTTGCGCCTTTATAAAGGAAAGACACTTCGTCGGAGCTTTGAACTTCGACGCCGAAAAGAAGAACGTCCACGTTAAGAACTTCCCCCGAATTCGGTTTGCTGACGGCTTTCTCTTTTGTGGTAAAGGCGGTTTTCAGGTCTTCGTCTCCTATAATCCCGCTGCCGCTGTACGAAACGGTCGCAACCAGCGTGTCCCCTTTACCTTCAAAAAGTTTTTCTCCGTTTCTTTTAACGATAATCGTAAAATCTTCCGCTTTGAATTCGACGGTTTCCTCTCCGTGGTTGCTTACCGCAATTACGAAACGCGAATACGTTTTATTCGCCGTTTCTCCGTCTACCGTATACGCCACGCCCGATTCCACGAATTTCTTTTCGACGTAAATCAGCGAGTTTTCTTCTTTTTCCGCACAAGCGAAAAGACAGGCGGAAGCAAGAGCGGTCACAAAACACAGAACCGCGACAACTATTTTCTTCATCTTCATATCAACCTTCTTTATTCAAATTACTTTTCTATAAATAAATCGGCGGCGCGCTCGGTCTTTTTCTTCGGCTCGCACGTCACGTTTATCCCGAGCTTTTTAAGGGTGGATTCGTCGACGTGAGAAAGCACTACCGAAGAGTGGAATTCCGCGCCCTTTAATTTCGGCAGCTGATCCAAAGCCTTTTTCGCAGTCGGGTTGGTTACCGCGGAAACGGCGAGCGAAATGAGTATTTCGTCGGTATGAAGCCGCGGATTCGCGCTGCCCATATGCTTTATTTTAAGCTCCTGAATAGGTTCTATCACCGCCGAGGAGATTATGTCTATCGAATCGTCTATATCGCCGAGAACTTTCAGCGCGTTAAGAAGCGCGGCGGCGGAAGCTCCGAGAAGCGCGCCCGTCTTGCCCGTGACTATTCTGCCGTCCGTAAGTCCTATCGCGGCGCACGGCGCGCCCGTCACGAGTTCCTTTTCGAGCGCGGGGCGAACGACCGCTCTGTCGCTTATCGAAACGGACATCTTCTGCATAAGGATTTCTATTTTGGAAACGGTTTCCTTGCCGACCTTACCCTTTCTCGCGTCGAGCTGCGCGGCGTAATAACGGCGTATAATTTCCTGCTTGCCCGCTTCTCTGCACACGTCGTCGTCTACTATGCAATAGCCCGCCATATTCACGCCCATATCGGTGGGAGATTTATACGGACAGCTCCCCATAACCCTGTTCATCATTGCGGAAAGCACGGGGAATATTTCCACGTCGCGGTTATAATTCACCGCCATCTCGCCGTAAGCCTCCATATGGAACGGATCTATCATATTTATATCGTTAAGGTCCGCGGTAGCCGCTTCGTACGCGACGTTCACGGGGTGCGTCAACGGGAGATTCCATATCGGAAAGGTCTCGTATTTAGCGTAGCCCGCCTTGATTCCTCGCTTATTTTCGTGATAAAGCTGCGAAAGACACGTCGCCATTTTGCCGCTCCCCGGTCCCGGCGCGGTTATAACCACGAGCGGGCGGGTGGTAACGACGTATTCGTTCTTGCCGTACCCCTCTTCGGAAACAATCGTCTCTACGTCAGAAGGATAACCCTCTATCGGGTAGTGACGATAAACCTTTATGCCGAGCATTTCGAGGCGTTTCTGGAACTGCTCCGCAGAGGGCTGGGAAGCAAAGCGCGTCAGAACCACGCTGCCGACGTAAAACCCCTTGCCGCGGCACACGTCTATCAAGCGCAGAACGTCCGAATCGTAAGAAATGCCGATGTCGCTGCGCGTTTTATTCTTTTCTATGTCGTTCGCGTTTATAATAATGACTATTTCCGCCGAGTCTTTCAGCTGGGAAAGCATTTTTATTTTGCTGTCCGGCTCGAACCCCGGAAGCACGCGCGAAGCGTGATAGTCGTCGAAGAGCTTGCCGCCGAATTCGAGATACAGCTTATCGCCGAACATAGCGATGCGTTCCAGAATTTTTGCCGACTGCATTTCGAGATATTTGTTATTGTCGAAGCCTCTTTTTATCATAAGTTTATCGTTAGGAACGGCAGTTAAGCCAGAAGTCCCGCCTCCGTAAGTTTATTCGTAAAAGCCTTCACGTCCGCTTTCGCCGTTTCTTCGTCCACGTCGTATTCTTTGAGAAGGGCGGAAACAGCCTCTTCCTCGGTCGCGCCCTTTTCGAGCAGTCTCCACAAAAACGCGCCCGTCTCGTTGAGGTTTATCATTCCGTTGAACTGCTTAACCGCAGCGCCAACCGCAACGACGAGATAACTCCCCGCAACCTCTCTTAATATAAAACCGTCTTTAATCTTCATTGTCCGCTCCTTTTTCGTTTCCTTTTATCATTTCTCCGTAAGAAAGCTTTGCCGCTTCCTCCGAAATGTTGCAATGCAGTCTGTATAACCCGACGGAGTTAAGAAGTTTATCCAAAAGGGTTAAATATTTATCCATATCCTCCGCGCTTACGGGGCGAAGCGTCTGGTTGAACGCCACCGCGAGCATATCTTTGGGGGTAAGTTTTTCTATGGAATTTTCCTTGCCGCGGCGAACCTCGCAAATCGAGGCGATTTCCGCGCGGGCGTTGGTATCTAAATGGTGTTTGCCGTTCCAAGGCGTGCCGTAAACGTAAAATTTGCCGTCCACGAGCCGTATTATCGGCTTATCGTCGTTGATATAAACGAGCCTGTCGCCGAGAAGCTCTTTCAAAAGTCTTGCGTGGGTAGATTTTCCCGTTCCGCTCGGCGCGGTGAAAAGATAACCCTTGCCGTCCACGGCAATCGCGCTCGAATGAAAAATCATACCGTCGGCGTGTTTAAGGGTGTAATCGCAAAGCTTACGGAACAGCGCAAGGCTTTCGAGGTACGCTTCGGGAAAAGCTTCCGCGCCCTCTTTCGCTTTTTCCGCGGCTATATCTTCCTCAGTGATCTCCGCCTTGAACGCGGAAGGCTCGTCGCCCTCGTAAAGATAATTTTTGCAAAGCCTCGGAGTGTAACCGTATATATGGTTCGTTTCAAACACGACGTCCGCAATCTTATAGCGTGGCATTTACCCTTCCTTTATCGTTTTATTTTTACCGTTTTATCGTTTTTTCGTTTCTTCGCCGCGCGGAAAAAACTTTGGTTAAGCCGTACTCTTTTCCTTCTTCTTTATAAAATAACGATAGAATAACGGCTTTTCCGTTTACCCCGCGGCGCGTTTTTCATACCTATTCATTTTAGCAAAAACGCGTTTTTTTGTCAATATATAAATTGATTTTCCGCCCGAAATTATATATAATATTTACGATATGAAAAAACTTACGAAAATTTACGCCGTTATTTCGGCGATTATATTCGCGTTTCCGCTTTTCGGCTGCGGGCAAAACGGGGCGGGCGCGGGAAACGGCGTGAGCGGCGGGTACGGCGGGTGCGCTTCTTCCCCGCGCGGAGAGGCGACCGATTTTTACGCGATGAACACGGCGATTCACGCGGAAGTTGCCGACAAGCCCTTTGTAGACGGCGAGGAAGAAAAGCTCCGCGAGCTGTTTTCTTCGCTCGAAAAGGAATTTTCCGCTTCCGAAAAGGATTCGTTCGTTTCCGCTTTGAACGGCGCGGCGGCGGGCGAAGAAACGGAAATTTCCGAGCGCGGAAAAGAGCTTTTAAGGCTTTCCGAAAGGGTTTTCGCGGTTACGGGCGGCGCGTTCGATCCGACGGTGCTTCCCCTTTCCGAGCTGTGGGGCTTTTATCCCTCTTTCCCCGTCGCAAACTTTATTCCGCCGACGAACGAGCGAATTTCGGAAGTTTTGAATAGCGGAAATATAGGTCTCGGGAATATAATACTTTCGGAAAGCGGGCAGACCGTAAGCAAAAAAACGGACGGAACGAAGATAGAATTCGGCGGCGTGCTGAAAGGCTATGCGGCGGACGAGGCGGGAAAAATTTTTCTCTCGAACGGTCACGAATTTGGATATGTGAGCGCGGGCGGAAGCAGTCTGTTTATATTAAGCTCAAACTCGCTCGGCGTGCGCCACCCGAGAAAATCTGGCGAAAACCTGCTGACGGTTGGCATAGAGGGCAGAAAGAATTTTTCGGTTTCCACGAGCGGCGATTACGAAAAGGTTTATAGCTATGAAGGGCAGAACTTCTGCCACGTTATCGATCCCGAAACGGGAAAGCCCGTCTCGGCGGGCGTTGCGCAGGTAACGATTATAGGCGGCGGGGATAAATTCTGCGGGGCGTTTCTCGACGCGGCGACGACCGCGCTTATGACGAAAGATTTTTACTCGGAAGCGGGCGCAAAAAGTCCGCTCGTCGCTATGATAAACGAGCTTTTAAGCGCGCCCGAACTCGAAGGGGCGATAATTTTCGTCGCGGCGATAACGGGTGAAAACGGAGAAAACGAAGAAAATGAAGAAAAAACGCTTATCACCAACGCGGAAAGCGGTGCTTATTCCCTGCTCGATAAAAGCTTTTCGGTTTTTAAGATATGAAAATTTAAACCCAAAAATATAAAACTCACGAATTTCGGGTTAATTTTACCGTTTCTCTTGACAAACGGAACAATCGAAAGTATACTTTAAGCGTAATTTCCGAAAAGGAAAAGAAGGAGGTTTTTTTATAATGAAATTTGCAGCAGATTTCAGAGTTGCCGCCCGCGCCAAAATGACGGGCAAATGGGCGACTCTCGCACTCGTTACTTTTATAGTATCGCTTATACTCGGGATATGCACCTCGTCTTACACGACGATCAGCTCGGGCAGCTTTACCACGGTTTGCTTTACTTCGCTCGGCACGATAGCCGCGCTGGTGCTGGAAGGACCGTTCACGCTGTCGCAGAACAAAATCGCGCTTAACGTCATGCGCGGCAAAGACGTGACTATCGAAATGACCTTCGACGGGTTCAAAAATTTCGTGAACGCGTTTCTGCTCGGGCTTGTGAACTCGATTTTCATATTCCTGTGGTCGCTTCTTTTCGTTATTCCGGGCATCATCAAAGAGCTTTCGTATTCCATGAGCTTTTATCTTCTTGCCGACAACCCCGAGCTTACGCAGGATCAGGCGAGAGAAAAATCCATCGCGATGATGAACGGCAACAAATGGAGACTTTTCTGTTTGAGAATCAGCTTTATCGGCTGGTATCTTCTCTGCGTAATCACCTGCGGAATACTTCTCTTCTGGGTTGTACCCTACGTTAAATGCGCGGAAGCGGAGTTTTACAGAGACCTTATAAAGGAACAGGACGTTAAGCCCGAAAACGGCAATTTCGGTGCGGGCAACGCGGAAAATGCGGGGAACACGGAAAATTCCGCGGAAACGACGAATCAAGCTCCCGAAGAACCCTTTGAAGAGTTGAAATAATTTATCTAAACGACAGATAAAATTTAAGCCGAATATAATTCAAGCTTGTAAAAATCAGGTTTGTAAAATTTAAGCCTCGCCCGAAACGGAAAATCCGTTTCGGGCGAGGCTTTTTTAATTTCTGTGCAACATTACTTTCCTATATTTTACATAAGCGGCGCGAACAGGCGCAAAAACGCGGTGTATATTCTTTTGAAAATATTTTCCTTGCAGTCCTTTTCCGTAATGCTCTTGCTTATTTCCAGCACTTCCGAAAAATCGTCTTTAACGGCTTTTGCGAATTTTTCTCCGTAAGCCGCCACGCCGCACTCGAAATGCAGGTAAAGGCTTCTGTAATCGAGGTTCGTCGTGCCGACTATCGCCACTTTATCGTCCGCCACGAAGGTTTTGGAATGAATAAAGCCTTTCGAGTATTCGTAAATTTTAACGCCGCCCTCTATGAGCTGTTTGTAATAAGACCGCGTTACGTTATGCACGAATTTTTTGTCGCCGTGAGCGGGCGTTATTATGCGCACGTCCACCCCGCTTTTCGCCGCGAGCGTCAGCGCGTCCGTCATTCTGCCGTCTATAATAAGGTACGGCGTGGTTATATAAAGATACTTTTTCGCCGCGTATATGGTTTGAAGATAAACGTGTTCGCCGACCTCTTCGCTATCCGTCGGACTGTCCGTATACGGCTGAAAAAATTCGTCTTCCGCCGTTTTCCCCGTCGTTTTTTCGGCTTCGTCCCCGAAATCCGCGGGAAAATACAGCGAATAATCGGAACGGGTTCTGGTCGCTATCTCGTAGTTTTGCAAAAACATCGCGGTAAGACTCCAAGCGGCTTTGCCGCGGAGCATAACGCCCGCGTCCTTCCAATGCCCGAAGCGGTTGATTTTGTTGATATATTCGTCCGCGATATTCACGCCGCCCGTGAACGCGGTTTTGCCGTCTATCGAAACTATTTTTCTGTGGTCGCGGTTATTCTGCACGGAAAGCAAAAACGGCTTGAACGCGTTGAAGACCGCGCATTCTATGTCGTGTTTTTTAAGGTCGGCGCGGAATTTTTCGGGCAAATCTTTAAGACTGCCTATATCGTCGTAAAGCACCTTGACGGTCACGCCGTCCTTCGCCTTTTCTTTCAGAATATCGTAAATACCCTGCCACATTTCGCCTTCGCGGATAATGAAAAATTCCAGAAATATATACTTTTCTGCTTTTTTCAGCTCTTCGAGAAGCCTTTCGTAAAAAATTTCGCCCGTTTTAAGGTATTCCGCTTCCGCGTTCCCGAAAACGGGAAAGCCCGCGCTTTTTTCGAGATAATTTACGTCCGAAAGGTATTCGGGAAAAGCGTTTTCCGCTTCTTCCCCGTCGCTTTTAACGAGAGAGAACCCGTCCTCGCGCATAAAGAACTCGGAGTTTTTCACCCTTCTCGAAAAGCGTTTAGACGAGGACTGACGATAGAATATGATATAAAACAGCGTGCCGAAGATAGGCAGGGTTATAACGGTAAACAGCCAGACGAATTTATACGCGCTTTTGCCGCGCTTGACTATTATATGCACCGAAACGATAAACCCGACGAGCTGACATACCCCGAGGAACACCGCGGAATATATCCCCCGCGTGACGACCGCGTACACAAGCGCCGCGACCTGCAAAAGGATAAGGAGGGCAACGAGAGTATGCTTATTGAAAGTTGCGCGGAGCGCGCGGCTCAAAAGGCTTCTGTCTCTCGTTTTCGCTTTCATTTTTTTCATTTCTCCTCGGTTTTTCTTTTCGGTTTTTCTTTTTATTAAAGGTTTGCCCGCGCGCCCCGAGGCGCGCGGGCAATGCCCCGTTCTTTTTAAATTCTTTTTCTTTGAACTTATTCAGTCCTGATAATCAGGCTCAATAAGCGGTTTTATAAATTTCGAGAATTTCCGCGGGCGAAGTCTTTCTCGGATTGCCGCCCGTGCAGGGATCTCTGAACGCGTCTTCGGAAAGCATCGGAAGGTCGCTTTCTTTAACGAGCGATTCGCCCGTCGCCTTGTCTTTAAGCTCCTTTATGGTTTCGGGAATATCGACGTCCTTCGCGAGCTTTTTAACCGCCGCGATAGCCGCGTCCGCAGCTTCGTCCTCGGTCATGCCCTTAACGTCTACGCCCATAGCTCTCGCTATATCGCCGTATTTCTTCTTCGCCGCGCATTTGTTGTATTCCATAACGTAAGGAAGAAGAACCGCGTTGGCAACGCCGTGAGCAATATCGAAACGCGCGCCGAGCGGGTGCGCCATAGAGTGTACTATGCCGAGTCCGACGTTAGAGAACGCCATACCCGCAACGTACGAGCCGTACGCCATACCCTCTCTCGCTTTAAGGTCGTTGCCGTCCTTCACCGCCGCGCGGAGATTTTCGGAAATGAACTTAATCGCGTTCCAGCTCATCATTTCGGAAACGGGGTTCGCTCCGGGGGTGATATAGCCCTCTATCGCGTGGGTAAGCGCGTCCATACCGGTAGCCGCGGTAAGTCCTTTCGGCATACTCGTCATCATTTCCGCATCGTTAAACGCTATCATAGGAATGTCGTTCGCGTCTACGCACACGAGCTTTCTGCCCGCTTCTTCGTCGGTAATGACGTAGTTGATGGTAACTTCCGCCGCCGTACCCGCGGTAGTCGCAAAGCATACGAGCGGGAAGGATTTGTTTTTGGTATCCGCAACGCCTTCGAGGCTCTTGACGTCCGCGAATTCGGGGTTGGTAACGATAATGCCTATGGCTTTTGCGGTATCCATATTGCTGCCGCCGCCGATAGCTATCATAACGTCCGGCTTGCATTCGTTAAAAGCTTTAAGTCCCGCCTTAACGTTTTCTATGGTGGGGTTAGCCTTTATGTCGGTAAATATAGAATAGGTAACGCCCGCTTCGTCCAAAACGTCGGTTACCATTTTTACCACGCCGTGCTTCAAAAGGGTTGCGCCCGTCACGATAAACGCTTTTTTCATGCCGCGTTTAGCGAGTTCGGGAGCGAGTTCGGATCTACAACCCGCGCCGAAATAAGCGGTTTCGTTCAAAATCATTCTTGCCATAAAAATTATCTCCTTTATTAGTATTTTTTCTTAAAGTTTACCGCAATCGCGGCGATTTGTCAACCTTATTATAGGCGTTTTACCGCCCGATAATACGGAAATTTTTAACTTTCGGGATTCCTCGCGAAATTCGGCTCGCCTGCCGTTCGATTCGTCGTTCTGCACGCCTTTGCCTTGCAGCCTTTGACGGGCATAGTGCTTCGTAGCATAAGCGGAGAAGTATTCGTTTTTCCCTGACGGACTTACGAAGAATCTCTACGCAAACCCATTGTTTGTCATTCTGAGTCTATCCTCTTGCCCTTTCATACGAAGAATCTCTACGCGTAAGTAACTTTTGAGATTCTTCGCGGGATTGTCTCTGTAAGCAACGCTCAGAATGACACATCGTACTTTTTTGTTATAATTTTGCACAGTTATAAACTGTACACAGGCTCGCACTTGTCGTTTTATAATGTTTTTCCGCTTGATTCGCTTATAAAATCGAACCCGACATAAGGACGGAATAGCTCTGGCAACACGCCGAATCGCCGTCGCGGAGATTCTGCGCAAGCGGCAGACGAGGCTGCTCCAACTCCTCTATTTTTTCTATTCTGCCCGCGAGGTAATCGTTTATAACCCTCTTCGCCTCTTCCGTTCTCGCGATAAGTCCGCCTATTCTTATATCCGAAATCTCAAAGCCTATCGACTTGTTTTCGGTAAGCCATTGCGTTCTGTGCGCTTCGTAGAAAGCCTTTATCTTTTTTATAACGAGCGGAATACGCTTATTCGCTATCTCGTTAAGTGTTTCCTTATCCCCCGCGTGATACGCCGCGTAAATATCCCTCCCGAGCGTCGCTTTTACGGAAAGCAAATCAGCCAAGCGGTAAAGCGTTTCAAATATATACGAGAACGCCCCGCGCTTATTCGCCGCGCGCTTCATCTCTCTCGCGCACTTTTTATAACATTCGGACATTTCGGGAACGATATGCGCGTCCGCCTTGCCGAGCAGCGGATCGTTATAAAGCGCGTATTTCGCCACGTTGGTTATATCCGTTTTCTTTCTGCCGCCGAACTCGCTGTTAGTCGTCTTATAAGGCTTATTGAGGTTTTCCGTGTTCTTAAAGTCCGCGTAAGAATTGCCGAACAGCGCGGTAAGTCTTGCGTTAAGCTCCTTCGCGAGCGAGCCTTTTGCGCCGTATAATCTTTCCGCCGCATAGGCAATAGAAGAAAGCGCGGCGAGAGTGGAGGTTTCTCCGCCCGCGTCTCCCCAAGCGGTGAGAAGAAAATCTTTGCACCCGCGACCTAAAAAGCTTTGAACCGCAACGTCGGTAGATTTTTCGGCGGTGGTGTTGAGCGGCGCAAAGCCTACCCACGTCCACACGCCGCCCGCGAACATAACGTTATCCGTAATCTCGAAATGCCGTCTGAAATTTTCGTCGTAAGCCTTCTTGTTAAGATTATAGTAATCCCAGTAAATAAGCGTTACGTCCTTCGGGAAATTCTTTATGAATTCGGGATCGAACTTTTTGCCTTTGAGTTTGGTGTAAGCCGCGGGATCGTTTACTCCCAAAGCCGCCTTGAATATCATATCGCTCCACATAGCGGGCTTAAAGCCGTGCTTTCTGCAAAGTTCCAGAACGCGGTTCAAATGGCGCATAAACACTTCCGCGCGGTTCGCGACGTAGCCGTGCTTATCGAGGTATTTGCCGAGGAACATCGCATACGCCTCGTCCATACCGATATTTATGCGGCGGGAAGTGAAATTCTTTTCGCAGAATTCCAAAATATCGTCTATAAATTCGTAGGTCTTGTCCTCGTCCGCGAGCAGAATGTCGTCTCTGTCGTGAATGCACTCGAAAGCGTCCCACATAAAGATTGCGGGAAGGTGCGCCAAGGTCTGTATGCACGGCACGAGTTCCACCCCGAACGCCGCCGCGTAAGAGACTATCTCCCTGATTTCCGCGCCCTTATATCTTCCGCGAGCCTGTCCGAGCTGGGGATATTTTTCAATCTCCATCAAATCTTCGGCGTAAAGCTCCAAGTAGTTATACCCCGTGAGCGCAAGTACCGCGACGAGGTCTTTTGCGCCTTTAACCGAAAGAACGGCGTTTCTCGCGCAGTCGCGCATAAGTCCCACGCGTTCCGTGTCGGTATGCTTTTCTAGATTAAACGCCGCGCCGCCCTTTTCCATAACGTGCGAAAGCGCGTAAAAGAAACGGGAAACGGTATCGTAATAAATAACCGCGCCGCTTGCCGTCGCCTCTATCTTAAAGCCGTTAAGTCCCTCTTTTTTCACTGCGGAAACGGGATAGCCGTTCTCCGCGATTTCCGCGCCGTAGCCTTTTTCGGAAAGAATCTTAACGCCTTTTGAAAGTTCTTCGGGAATATTGAATTTAATTTTCATAATTTTAAAAATTCCTTTTGTTTTATTTCCGTTAATATTTTACCATAATAATATAAAT
>CAVBZJ010000032.1:0-15338 GCA_963599785.1 Anaerovoracaceae bacterium | reverse complement strand
GTATAGTACGGCACTTTAATGCCGTCTATTTCCTCGTAGGTGCGATATTCGCGGGTTTTAAGCGAGATATTGTCGAAGCTTACTGAACCGCTGCCGCAAAGATCTGCGATTTTCAAACGATTTACGTTATCTACCGTACCCATAACCTCGTTCGCGCCGCCGTTGTTCACAACAAGCTTGCCGATTTTGGTAAGGTATATCGAAAGGCTTACGGAATTTGAAGATACTATCGACTTAACGAGAACGCTTTCTCCGCCGTTTACCTTATAAAACGCTATCGAAGAGGAATTTACGAGAAGGGAATCCGCGCTGCTTGCCGCCGCGTTTTCGCCGAGAACGATAACGAAGGTCTTGTCTCCGTTTATCTCGTACGAAATACTGCCGAACAACACGTTCTGATTATCTCCGAGACCTTCGGTCACGAAATCTCTTCCGTAAATATAATTTCCGAGTTCGTTGATAAGACCGCCTACGTTACCGCCGTCAAGCTTTTCCGTAATATCCGAATCGTTTGAGGTATATTCCGTCTGCAAAAGCTCGCGCTGACCGTTCGCTTTATCGAAGGTCGTATCTACGCCGCTCGTAAAATCGTCTTTCTCGACCGTGCCGCCGCCGTAGGTAACGGTGAAATCGTCTACCATAAGAGCGATTCCTTCGTTATTCAGCCCGCTGCCGGGGCAGAGCTGGAAGTAGAAGTAATACGTTCCCGCATTGTTATAATTATTGTTAGTTCCGAAGCTTGCGCCGTCCTTTGTTATCTGAACGTTGCTGTCGGTAAAGGTAAACGAATAGGTATGCCATTCGTTATCCATAGCAAGCTCCGCCGTAGAAACGTAACAATTATAATTGTCTTTCGTTTCGGTTATGCCCAAGCCCCATCTGTCCGTTGTTGCAACGGTATTGTCGAATTTAGCCTTAAAGGTGACGGAAGACACGTTTGAATAGCTCTTTTTCGTAATTGCGGGGATTTTTTCGTCGCCCTTTACAGACGCGCTGACGATACCCATAGCGTAATTCGTTTTTCCTTCCGAACCGTTTATGATAAGCGCGGGAGACGAAATCTTGTCAAAACCGAATTCACCCTTTTTTACGGTTAAAAGATTGCTCGTTTCTCCGTTAAAGTCGTCGGTATAATCCGTTCCGCCCGCCGTTATAACGAAATTATCGAAGGAATAAATATCCGTCGCGTTATATCCTCCGCCTACATTAAACGCAAAGTAAAAATAGAGTGAAGCGGAAGCAACCGTAAAGGTTTTATTTTTGGAAAAAGTTTCGCCCTTTTTACCCCATTGAGCCGTTGCGCTCGTACCGTTTACCGTTATTTCAAACGAATACCAAACGCCTTTTTCTATGGCGTCCGCGCCGTAAAGTTCAAAGCCTTTACCTTCCGTCCAATCGTAGCAACCGCCTACGGTAGTATTAAGCATAAACGCTACCCAAGGATCTGTTGCGGAAATCGTTTCCGGAGCTTTCATATCGAAAGCTATTTTTTCGATATTTTCATAAGCTCTCGAAGTTGCAAACGCAACGCCTTCCTGCGCGTTTGCCGTGGGATCTACCCGCATGGCAAAATCGTTGCCCGTTTTCGTTACGCCTGTACCGTTTATATAAAGATTTTCATAAACGTCGGTCGCGCCGTCGAATTCGGCATAATCGTAGGTGCGGGTAACTCCGCCCTCCGTCGTAGAATAATATACGTCGGAGTCTATCAGCCCGAACGAGACGGTACCCGTTCCGCCGAGTCCCACGATTTTGAGTCCCGTAACTTCGCTTACGTTTCCGAGTCCTCTGTAATCTCCGTCGTTCATTTTAACGAGTAATCTTCCGCCCTTCGTTACGCTGAATTTAAGAACGTTTTCGCCGTCTGCCGCCGAAAGCGTTACTCCCGATTTCACCGTATTATTATAGAAAGATACTCCCTGCCCGTTTACGAACAGATAATCGGGCGAGGTCTTTGTCCCGCCGAATACTATCGCAAACTCCTTTTCACCGTCGATTAAGTATTTTATAGCTCCTTCGAGCGCGAGAGTGGATTCGGGCAAATCGGTAAGGTCTATCGTATTGCCTATAATAGAAGCGTAATTACCGCTATCGAGATAAGCCGCGATTTTACCCGAAACGAGATTATCGAAGTTACAAGAATCGTCAGCGGACTCGTCTATAACCGCTGCGCCGCAATTAAATATTTCCGTTAAACCACTATATTCCGTACCGTCCGCAACTATTTTGAAATTTTTAATCGTATAACCCGCGGAATTATTTTTCGCTTCTTCAAAGAAGGCAAGATAGTTATTTGCCGTCGATGTAAGATTTTTGGTTGTGTTAAAGGTTCTTCCTCCGTCGGAAGAGACGCAGTTTATAGCTACCTCCGTACCGCTTACCGAATAGGTGACGTGATAGTTGTATCCCGCCTGTACCCACGCGTCTAAATAGTAATAGTTGTATGCGGCAAAGGAATATATATCTGCGTAAGACGGCAACATATAAAAGCCCGCCCATTCGGGAGCAAAACCGCTTTCGTATTTTATATCGTATTCTATACTCGTTATATTACTGTAAGTATTTTTAGAAACGAGCGAAGGCTGGTCGCTTTTTATCATATCGCCCGTAACCGTAACGGAGCTGTTTGCGGGCGCGGAGCCTATCGCAAGCTTGCCGTCCGCGATTTTTACGGTCGTTATGTCGGAAGTATCGTCCTTTTTCTCGAATAATCCGTCGGTAAGCTTATCGTCAAAGTCTTCGGTATAAGCTTCTCCGTTTGCAACGATCGTAAAGTCGTCGAAAAATATCGGCGCGCTCATTTCTCCCTTTGCGCCTATTATACCGATATAATAATTATCAAGCGACGGGAAATCTTTCGTTACGGTAGAAACAGTTCCGCTTGCAAGAGTTTGCGTAATCTTGCATTTGCCGTTTTCTATAACGTATCTGAACGTTGCCCATTCGTTATCGGTCGTATTGTTAGGAACTGCAAGCATATTGCTATAAATATCAACCGTGGAATAATCGTCGAATACGTTAAGTCCCCACCAGCTTACAGTGCCTTCCCCGTCCTCGAAGTGATAGCCCAAATCGTCGGAATAAACGCGGGTTTTAGTGGTATCTACCTTCGCCTTAAAGGATATCTCTGTAATATCAGAGAACGAACCCGCCGTAACGTAGCTCATTTTACCGCCGTCGGGGCTTATGGAGTTTACGTTAAAAACAAGCGCGTAGTTATCGCGAACAAGCTCCGCGTTGCCTTCAAAGGACATTTCTCCGCTCGAATAAGTACCCGTTTCCGTCGAATAATAAATATATTCTTTGGAAGAAATCTTGCGTTCCGGATCTGCATTGACGAAAGTCGAAAGAGTCATAACCTCTTCCTGCGTTAGTTTAGCGTCGTTTTTTATAGCCATTTCCGCAACGTACGCAATGCTCCTCGCATTGTCGTATTCGGTAAAGCTCGCGTATTTATAATTAACGCCGTCCGTCGCGAACGCTATACCTACAAAATCGAGCGTATAATTTTGCGGCAAAATACCCGTCAACGCAAGCGAAACGTAATACACGCCGTCTTTCAGATAAGGCGTACATTCGCCCTTCGCGTAGTTACCCGAGCCCACCTTCTCGTTAAGCACGGCAATATAGTCGTCGTTAAAATCAAAGATTTCCAGCCACTTTGCGGGAATAATTATCATACCGTAATCGTAGCCCGCGTCGAAGCCGTCTATCTGAGCCGTAAACTTTAATCCCGGCGTGGCGGAATTTTTTCTCGCGCTCGCACCGGAAAGCATCGTAAGCTCAGTGGCGGAGGCAAAGACTTCTGCGTTCGCTTTATACGTCGAAAAGCTTACCGTACTCGCCGCCGTGCATAAAACGAGCAACGCGCCAAATAGCCAGAGCATAATTCTTTTAGTCAAAGTTTTCATTTTCTTCTCCTTATTTTTCCTTTAATATCTTTCCGTATAATTATCGTCGGAGGACATATCCTCTTCCCACGTCGCCACAAGCTCTACGTCGGAGGTTCTTCCCCAAGTACCGTTAGTAAAAGGCTTCTGCAAATCCTTTATCCTCCAACCTTTGAAAATAAATCCTTTATAAACGGGTATATAAAGCTCGAAAGTCTCGCCGTATTTAACCGTTTGTTCAGAGCTTTCCACCGTTCCGCCCGCCGCGTCGTACTTAATTTTATACTCAATAGCCTCTTCTATCGCCGTTACCGTCATATTCTCCTTTATTTCGGTAAAATCGGTAACGTCCCACCGAACCTTATAGCCCTTTCTCGAAGCGGGTTCGGGAATATCCGTAAGGCTTTCTCCGTACTTAACCGTTTTTACTATCGGTTCACAGCCGTTCTGCACGAACGTTATCGTGCAAAGCTCAGGCAAAATCTCTGTCCAAAGCGCAGTCAACTCAACGTTTTCGGCAAGCTTCCAGACACCGCTCGCCGCCACAGCTCCGTTTTTACCCGTCCACGCGTTAAAGACAAAGCCTTCTCTTTGCGGAATCAAAAGAGTATACTCCGCGTCGAAGGTCACCTCCTGCGAGCTTTTTTCAACCGTCCCTCCGTTAGCGTCATAGGTTATAACGTATTTATTAGGAGTAAAAATCGCCGTGACCGTAATATCGGAGGTAATTCTCGATAAATCCGTTTTGTCCCACGCAACGGTATACCCCGTTCTCGGCTTCGGAGTCGGCACGTCGGTAAGCGCGGTATCCTTTTCGACCTTGCGTATAACGTTTTCCTCTCCCTCCTCTACGAACGTCACGGTATAATATACTTTTTCGGGTTCGGGTTCAACGCTCGGCTCTTTTTTACAGCCGCAGACGAATGTCGCCGAAAGTAAGACAAGCAGCGTCGAAATAATCGCCATAAGTCTTTTTTTCATATTTTTCGTTCCTCCTCTCTCTATATTACCTTTTTTTTCGAGAACTGTATAGATACAAAAACTCCGTTTTTTCTGTAAAAAAATTCCCTGTCGGAATTTATTGCATTAAACAAGCTCCATCCAACCGTTCCAAGCTTGTTTAGCGGAATTATAGTCCTTTTCGAGCCAGTACGCAGGGGAGGTATTCGCGCCCTTCGCAAGAATTTCCAGCTCTATCCGCACCCCTCTCGGCCATAAACCGCCCTTGTTTTTAAGCGCAAGCGTACTGTTAGACACAGCCGAATACAAATAGTAATTCTTGCCCATATCAAGCACGGATTTACCGAATTCGCTCATATTTTTATAGCTTTCCGAAGAAGAATCCAAGTCGTAGTCGAACGGACGAACCGCGTTTGAATACTGCGTATAAATCGTGCAGGCTTCTTTTGAAGAAAGATACAGCAAAAAGTCCATAGCGTCCGATTTGTTGTTCGCTTTCGTCGGAATAAAATAGTACGAACCGTAGTCGGCGGATAAAACGCGCTTATCGCTTTCGGTCGTGAAGCCGTCCGAACGCAGAACGTTACCCGCTTCGTCCGAAAGCTCGGGAACGGGGAACATTCCGAGCTTCTGATCTTTGATATAAAGCTTCATTTCGTTCTCGAACCAAGAGCCGTTAAGCATCATCGCGGCGGTCCCGTTTATAACGGCGTATTGCGCTTTTACGTTGGAAATCGTTCTCGAATCGTTCTGCGCATAACCGCCCTCGCTTATCGGTAAAAAGAATTTTACGAGATTTTCGAGCGCGTAGCTCTTCGCCGTGGAAATCGAACCCTCGTCGTTATCCTCCGTCGCATAAACCTCCACGCTGTTATACTCGTAAAATTTATCCATTCTGCTTACGCCCTCATATTGACTGAGCCAGTTTTCCGTTGCGTAATAAAGGTATCCGTCCGCGTCGTTACACCAGACTATCGGGGAAATTTTTCCGTTCGAGTCCTTTATTATAGCGTCGCAAAGCTCTTTCAGCTCCTTCGTCGTAGAAGGAACTTTCCAGCCGTATTTTTCAAAGACCTCGACGTTATAAACAAAGCCCGTGGTACGAGTATACTCGGGTATGGCGTATACCTTATCGTTCACCCTTACCGCAGAAGCGGCATTCCCCGTCATCGCGGAAAGAACCGTTTTGCCGTCCTCGGTATTCTTATTAACGAGTTCGGTCAAATCCTCTACGAGTCCGTCAGTTACCCAGGTTTTAATCTGTCCGTCGCTCATATAAGAATATATATCGGACACACCCGAGGGATCTCCTTTAATATTAAGCGCGGTAGTGCTTGCAAGCTCTCTGTTCGGAACGAGCTTTATCTGCACGTCCGAATGTTTTTCCATAAAAGCAT
This sequence comes from Anaerovoracaceae bacterium, assembly GCA_963599785.1. GTDB lineage: Bacteria > Bacillota > Clostridia > Christensenellales > Borkfalkiaceae > UBA1259. The sequence continues at coordinate 9,091 of CAVBZJ010000032.1, read as the reverse complement.
TTGCAACCGCGATATACGGATTGTCTCCGAAGCCCGCGTCGAGATACTCGAAAAGCACCTCTCTGCCGCCCGTAGTAATCAGCTTCAATCCGCCGTCGTCCTTGTTTCCGTCTTTTTCACCGCAACCGAAAAAGCCGAAGCAACAAACCGCAGAAAGCATTAAACTAACAATTTTCGTACTTTTTTTCATTTTTCTCTCCTTTTTTATTCCGATAAACGTTGTTTCTCGGGTTGTCAAACCCGAGAAAGGGGTATACCCCTTGCCGTTTTTTTTCGTTAAACGAAATACCCGCGTCTATTTAAGCGGTATTATAAATCTTCCCTCTCCGGGATATAAAACGAAGGTATAACTGCCGTCCGAGTTAAGAGGCACTATCACCTTTTCTCCGAAGCGATACATTAAAAGCGCCTTTGCGTCGTTGAACTTTACCGTAACCTTGTTGTCGAGATCGAAATACGGATCGGTGTAGTTGACCAGCATAAACGCGTCGTTACCGTCGTCGTCTTTGAATGCGCCCATTATAGCGTCCTGTTCGTTTTCTACCGAGGCGATACGCGGGTGAGAAGTCATCTTATGCTCCACGCTCCTGAAATTCGTGTTTACGACTCCGTCCTCCAAAGACGAAAAGCACATTATTCCGTCGTAATCGTAATGGAGATAAGCGTCCTCCATTTTATGGACCTCGTTATTTACCTTTTTCGCCAAATCGTACGTCCAGTTATACGTCCCGTCGGAAAGGTCGAGAATAGCGAAATTACCGTCTTCCTGATCGTTCCAGTTCCCGTATTCGTAATAGGTTATCTGTTCTACGCCGAAAGCCATTTCCGTATATATCTGAAAACGAATATCCGCAATTCCCGTCATATCGCGAAGCCCCGTATAATCTCCTACGACCTGAATAAACGCGCGAAGCTCAACGTCGGTGTTTTTACATTTATTCGCCAGCATTTCAAGGTTGGCAAGATAAGTCGTTCTCAAAAGGCTTCCCTTCGTATTGTCTTTACGCAACGGATAATAATCGAAAGAAACGTATTTCAGAAGCGGCGCAAGCTCGTCGAAGTATTTATCGACGTAATCTCTGTACGACGCGCCGAGAGAGCTTTCTCCGACGTAGTTCGGATTGAGATTAACGAGCATTTCGGCATTCTTTACCCCCGCCTTTTCGGTATACTCCTTAAAAAGCTCCGCCTGCCATTTTATTCTTTCAATCTGACCGATGCTCGGCTCGTCGTCGCCGAAATTGCCGCAGTACGCGGGGCTTTTTATATATTCGTTGTTTTCGTCGAACATTTTCGACAAAACCCTTTCGTATGCCTCGCGAGTATTTATCTCTTTGTAATATTCGTCGTCCGTAATTTTGGAAAGCCCGTAAAACGACCAGTCGCGGACGTAATATTTAAGCCCGTATTTTTCCGCAAGTTCCAGAACCCGCATCGCGTCGGAGGCAGCCTTTTCGCTTTTCTTTTCAATAGTATCGTAAACGTTCGAGCCTATTTCGGACGAAGCTCCTTCGTAAAGCGCGAGAACCTTGGTAAATCCCGCCTCCGCCAGCTTTTGAAAATGCTCGTCGGTAAGCGTATTCACGTTACGAGCGACTCCGTTCCAGTTTTCGACGGTAGGACCTGCATAAGCCACAAACTGTATTTCCTCGCTCTTTTCAAATTCGGGAACGGATATCTTCGATACATCGTTTTTTCCGGAGCAACCTAACGCCCCGCCGAAAATAAGCAGGCAGGACATTATCAACGAAAGCTTTCTTTTCACTTCGATTTTCTCCTTTTATCCGCAACGATTTTAACTATACAGGCGAATAGCGCGGCAAGAAGCGGAACGACTATTTCCGAGCCTATTGCCGCTCCGCAACCGGAAGCGGAATTTGCTTTAACCTCTTCGCGCCAGTTCTCGTCCGTATTGCTTCTGTCGTAAATAGTGTTGGTTTCTGTTTTCGTTATCGTTTCGGGGACGTAATTATCCGCGCAAACGTATAAACCCGAGGTATTAGCCATAGAAAAATCGTCTAACTTCATATAGGTATAACCGGTACAGGTTAAAGCCGCATACCCCGTGGTTTCCACCCCGTTTATCGTATAATAAAGTGTAAATCCTATATCGCTCGCTTTTTTGAGATACAGCCTTAAAGTCCCGTTTTCGGCAACCCAGCGCACGCAGACCGCGTCTTTTTCTCTTACCGCGCTTTCGGTTTTAAGTTTTCCGTCGTAAGATACGTCCTTAAACAGCGACGAGGGAATTTTAGCATGCTCGATCATATTCGATGCAATCTCTTCTTTATCTGCCGAAGAACCCTCTCTCGTCCAGACTTTAAGAGTTCCGTATTCTTCGGTCGGGGTAATTTCAAAAAAGAACATAACGTTAGTTCCGTAGTCGGTTTCACGCTTTTCTTTTTTCCCAAGATCAAGCCCTATCCACTTGTTGCGCGCGGTTGCCGTTTTGTCGTTATCTTTATCGGACGCGTATATATTGCAAATTTTGTAATCGAGAACGAAATCGTCGTATTCGTGAGCAGAACCGAAATACGAAGAATCGGAACACCCTTCGAACGCAAGTTTTCCGTCCGAAACGGATATTTTTCCGTCCCCGTTATTCATTATAAAATCCTCGTACCCTTCGTTTCCGAAATAATCGTTGGAAAAATTGTGGGTTACGGATTTTGTAACGGGAACGCGATAGCTGATCGTTTTCACCGAAAGGTCGTCTATTTTAATAAGCCCTTCGTTTTTCTTGGTCGCGACAAAACCGAAATAGCCCGCATAAAAATACTCGTCCTGCGAAACGCCCGCCGCCAGAAGCGCGTCGTTCGCGTATACTGAAAACTCTCCGTCTTTATTTGCGACGAAACGCAACGTAAGTTTTCCCGTTTGCAAATCCGCCGCATAATGGGTTTTCGGAATAAAGCTCTCCGAACCGTTTTCGGTTATTTTAACGACCGAAACGCCTTGCTCATCGGCTATACAGGCATAAGAACCTTTTTTATAATCGTGATTTTCGCCCATTCCGAAAGCAAACGCTATTTCGTCGCTCCCCGCCGCCGAAAAATCAATCGAAAATCCCACGTCGAGACAATCGAGGCTTGCTATAACGCTTTCCTCTCTCGCTACGGGCGTTTTATATACGATTCCGTCGCCCGCCGCGGGAGCTTTGACCGCAAGATATTCGTTAGATATTATCGAATACGTCGCCGCGTTATTTTTTCTGTACTCGGCAAGTCCCGCATTTATCTCTCGGGAAGAAAAGCTTTCGGAAATCTCCGTACCGGACGCTTTTATTTTTAAGTTATCTATATCGAATCTTCCGCCGCCCTCGCACGCAAACAAAACGTACGCGCTTTTAAAGGAATAAGCCGAGCTTTTGAAGGTCGCTTTTGCAAAGGCTTGCTCGTTTTCCGTATTCTTGCCGCGCTCGAAAAAGTAAATTTCCGCTTCCGAATCGCTCAACGGCACTATTCTTACCGTGTGCCACCCCTCGCTCGCGTTCCAAAGCAGGTTTTCTCCGGAAATCGGCGTAAGATCGCATAGTCCGTAACTGCCGAGATAACCTTCTGTCAGAACGAGCGGAATTTCGTATTTCCCGAATATATCCGTATTATTCGGTGCAAAATATACGCCTTCCCACTTGCCCGCAGGCTGCAAAAAATCAAACTGAACGTATTCTATATCGGTCAGTTTATCCTTCGTACCCAGAAGATAGCCTTCGAGGTTCGCGTTAAAGGTAAGATAAGAATCTATCTCTTCCGCAGACGGCATGCTTATCGTAGGCTCGCCCGTAAAATCGAACAACCATTTTTTAGAATCGAGAGAACTTCCCTCAAAATTCTCGTTTATAAGCACCGTAGTTCTTTCCGCGGCATAAACGCCATTCACTCCGCCGAGAGTTATCCCCGCAGCGAAAATCGCGATAAACGCAAAGCACACGATTCTTGAAATTTTCTTTATCATTTTTATCCTCCTTTAATTGAAGCCGTATTTTAATTAAAACCCGAAATGCTCGGAAGCCTTGTTCAGAAGCTTTCTCGTTATTACTATTATCGGCGCGGCAATTATAGTAAAGCATACGCCGAGAGTTGACGCCCATTCAAGGTCGGTTCCTCCCCTGATGACGCTGTTAATCATATAAGAAATAGTCGTGGATTGATGTAACGCGCCGCCGCCCGTCATAAGATCAACCTGTATAAACAGCGTAAACATCGCCGTTACGCTGCCTAGTATTCCGACGGAAACGGTCGGCCATATCATAGGAATTATTATTCCGAAAAGCTCTCTTCCCATTCCTACGCCTTCGAGTCGCGAATATTCCATCACGTCCTCAGGAAGATTTGCCATTGCGCCGCCCATTATCAGTATGTTATAACCTGTGCCTACCCATAAACAATAGAGTAATATAAGAGGCATCTGCCACTCGGAAGTTTTCGCAAACCATTCGGGCAGTTCGGTTACTCCGAGACTTTTCAATATAACGTTCACGATACCCATATCGGGATCAAACATATATTTGAACACCATAACGAAGATTACTATCGATATAATGGAAGGCAAAAAGAATATAACCTTAAAAACTCCCGCTCCCGGTATTTTTTTGAAGAAAAAATACGAAAGTATCAACGAAATACATAATAAGAACAGGTCGTTCAAGCCCACCAGAAAAGAATTTCTCACCGCATAACCTATTTCGCCGAGACCTAGTTCGTTGAAGAATCTTCTGTAATTACCTAGCGACACGTTAACCGAATCTATGGTTCTCACCTGAAACGACATCGTTACGGAGCTTATATTAACGTAAACGAAAAAAACGAGATATTGCAGAATCGGCAACGCAAGCATACAAAATATAAATATTCTTCTCTTCGTTTTCAACGTCTTTTCCGTCGTTAAGTTTTTCTTATCCTTTTTCATCGCGTCACCCCTTTATTCCGCCGCCTATAAGATTTTGCATAAGTTTTTTGGAAAAGAACGCGTAAAAAATAAGTACGGGCATTATACATATTATCGTTCCCGCAAAAAACACACCGTACGGAATATCCTGTCCCGCGCGTGAAGAAAGCTTACTGAGTCCCACCGCAAGCGTCGGATGCTCACCGTAATAAAGAAACGCCGTCCAGTATTCGTTCCAACTGCCCAGAAAGCGCATAAGCGTGAAAACCATTATTCCGTTTTTCGCAAGCGGCAACATTATCTGTAAAAATACTTTGAAATCGCTTGCCCCGTCTATCATCGCGCTTTCCGCAAAAGACCACGGCAATTCCTTAAAAAAGCTATGCAGATACAAAAACGCGCCGCCAAACCCTCCGCACATCAGCATCATTCCGAGATATGTGTTGCGAAGATGCAGTTTTTCGTTCATCAGATTGAACGTAGCCGCTTCCGCTCCTATCGTAGGAACAACCGATGCTATCAGAACAAACGTATATATAAATCCGTTACCCTTAAAACGGTATTTAGCCAAGGTGTAAGCAGCCATACAGGTGAGAGCCATCGTAACGAAGGTCTGCCCCACGGCAAGAGTTACGGAATTAAAAAACATTTCCCCGATATTCATCGTATCCATCGCTTCCGAATATGTGGAAAAAGAAAAGCTTTTCGGAAAGCCCAACGGGTCCATAAGCATTTCTATCGGATCGGATTTGAACGAATTCATCAACAGAAAAACGAAAGGATATATAAGAGTCGCCGCATAAATGCAGAATATAACGAACACTACGGCAAGACATATCCTTTCGCTCTTGGAACGGATAATTTTTTCTTTAATCTTTTTGCTTCGCGTTATAGCTTTCGCGGTCATTTTATCCTCCGATTTTTCGTTTATTTATATTTTGGCGATTTTAAGACGATTCTATAATTCGTATCTTATATTTTATATCTTTATTTAAATAATGTATAGACACAAAAAAACCCTTTTTTAGCAAATTCTATCCTTAATGGAAATTTTTGATTATTCGCTTGAAAAAAGGTGTAGCGTGTGATATTATTAAGCTATGATATATTACGATTTGGACTTATTTAAAGAGCTTCTTTCTCATTTGGGGAATCTGACGGATACTTCCGTATGCTTTTACGACCGTAGCTTTAAATCCACCGACGCACACACTCAAAACGTGCCTACGTTTTGCAGCGGGATAAAGCAGAAATTACAAAGTCATTGCGTACAAACCGATACCACTACTTTAAAACGGGCGGAAATCTGCGCCGAAAATTCGTTTTACTATACCTGTCATTTCGGTCTGACGGAAATCGCACAGAAATTACTTATCAATAATCAAATTTTCGGATATATCATAATAGGACCGTTCAGAATGGCGGGAAACGGCGAACGGGACGAAGAAACCGTTAAAAAGTTTTGTTCGCAATACGGAACGAACTATGAATCGATGATGAATAATTACAGGAAAATTCCGATATTTTCCGAAGAAAAATACCATTCGGTAATAGCTATTACGTCCGCATTGTTTGAATATGCAAAAAACAAGAATATCGTAACAATGAAGAGCGACTTGTTCAATAATGAAATAGAACCGTACATAAGCGATAATCTCGAAAAGGAAATAACGATAGAAAGTCTTTGCGGGAAATTTTTTCTTACCCCGAAACAGCTTTATAACGTATTTATAAAAGCAACGCTTTTACCGCCGAAAAAATACGTCACCGTAAAAAGAATAACCAAAGCGAAAAACCTTATCATAACCACGGATAAACCTATGCCTGTGATAGCGGACGAAGTCGGCATACCCGATTATAACTATTTCATCAAAGTTTTTAAGCTTATAGATAAACATACTCCGAGTTTTTACCGCAAATAATTTTTTCTGCGAAAAGAGTATAACGCGCCATCGACAATAGTTGCGGTGATGGTGCATTTTTGGTTAATATTGTAAAAAGGTATTGCAATGAATTTTTAAAAAATAGTTCGGATATATTTTTACTTTCAAAAGAATTATCAGCCTATATTCACAGCATTGAAATAGACGAAATAGAAAGTAAAAAATGTATCGAAAATTTAAACAGTACAATTAGACACTACGGCTTAAATAATATTGCTTGGGATATAAATTGCACAGATACCTTGACTGTCGATAAGTATAATGACAAAATGGACTTTGTTTTAGGAAATCCACCTTATGTCAGAGTTCACAATTTAAACAATTCCTTTGACAATATAAAAAAGTTTTCATTTGCTCAAAACGGTATGACCGATTTATATATTGTTTTTTATGAAATCGGGTTAAAAATGCTTAATAAAAACGGCATTTTGGGCTATATAACGCCGAGTTCGTTTTTTAATGGTCTTGCCGGTAAATATATGCGTTCGCACTTGATAAATAACAATTTGCTTGATAAAATAGTTGATTTAAAACATTTTCAAGCATTTTCCTCAACTACCTACACGACAATAACTATTTTAAAAAATAACCGCCAACACAATACAACCGAATATTACAAATTTGAAAATAAAAAAAATTTTCCTTACTACGTCGATTCATTAGACGTTGAAGATTATTATATCTGTGATAATTTTTATTTTTCTGAGAAAAGCAATCTGCAAGAATTAAAAAAAATTTTAACCTTGAATATTGCAGAACCCCATTTTTCTGTCAAAAACGGTTTTGATACCCTTGCGAATAATTTCTTTATAGGTAATTTTCTTTTGATAAATTTACGACTTTTTATTGTAATCAAAACACAACCCTATTCGGTATTCAAAAAATGCTGCTTGATAGCACCCATAAGTGACGCTCCTCCGCTCTGCTACGGAGGGCTTCGCCCTCACGCATTGATCTTCTGCCCTGTCGCGCTTAGTGCTTCGCAGCGTAGCGAAGAAGTATCCCTAGCCTTCGGTTCCGTAGTGGCACGAATTTTATTCTTTTATATATTTTTATTCCTCTATATTTATCGTTAAAACCTTTTAAAAAACCGCATTTTTACTGACGATTCCCTAAAAACATATCACAATGATATAGAGCGATATACAAAAATAACGTGCGATACAGGGTTTTCCTCATATTGCACGTTATTTTTACTTTTACTGTTACAGTAGTTGATTTATTATTTACAAAAACATTACCATATAATGTGGTAAAGTATATTTCACACCGTTAACGCCGTTTCTTCCCCCTATCAATTTATACGCAATGCTCGGCGAAAAATCTTTTATAAACGTGTTGAGAGAAACCGAGGCAGTGTTACCTGCTTTTACTTCTATCGGTACGGTACCCGAATTTTTTTCTATTATAAACTCTATTTCGTGACTATCGTCCGGTTTATAATAATAAAGCGCATATCCCCTTTTTACAAGGCATTCGGAGATAACGTTTTCGTATATGCCTCCCTTGGCATTTCCCTTAATGGTATTGTTAAGAATCGCAAGCTTTATTTCCGTGCCGTACATTCGAGTAAGCAAACCCGTATCGTTTATATATAGCTTAAACTGATTGTCATCTGCATTAGCCATCAAAGGCAGGTACGGTTCTCTGACGTTATAACAAGCGTTAACTATATTCGCGTCTTTCAGCCACTTTATGCTGCCGCCGAATTTTCTTCTTGTCTGCCCTTTTTCCACCGTAGAATATTGAAATTTTTTTATTTCTCTCGCCAGCTGCTTCGGTACGGCGTCGTAACACATTCTGACATATTGTTTTTCTTTTCCTTTTGCGTGCTTGGAAATATCATCCTGATATTCCGCCAGAATATCGGCTTGAATCCTTGCCACTCGATTAAAATCCTTATTCTCTGCAAAATCGGCAACAACTTCCGGCATTCCGCCGACAACCATAAACTCACGGAAAAGCATTTCATATCTGTTATGAATACTTTCAGGAATTTGTTCCCCGCTATCTAAATACCCTTCGAGTTCGGCAATAGTTTCTTCTTTATACCCGTAAGCCCACAAAAATTCCTCGAAATCCAACGACCGCATTTCTATCTGCCTTTCGTATCCGACCGGTATCGAACTCGGCGTTTCAACTCTATCGTCGTCATCATCGCCATAAGACAGCCCAAGTAACGAACCCGAAGAAATTACGTCGTATCTCATATCGTCCGCCAAAAATTTTATCGCCGTCCTCGCGTTGCCGCAATATTGAAT
>CAVBZJ010000031.1:8280-15464 GCA_963599785.1 Anaerovoracaceae bacterium | reverse complement strand
GCAAACTTTACCGTAACGGAGGACAACGTTTCGGAACAGGTAACCTCCGAAATAACGATAATAAACGGCGCACCTACAATTACTATAAACGGCGAACCGTATTCTGCGATTTTATACCAAAAACCTTTTGGAACAGGTTTTTTGCAGGACGGCGATGAGAGTATATATAACTCCGGAATAAAACTTTACATCACCTATAAAGGCGGACTCGGAGTATCGGAGGCGGTAAAGAATAAGGGCGGAATCGGAATGAACGACGATATGTGGAAAGAAGACGGGAGTCTTGACTTTACCGCATTCGACGCGGAGATAAACGCGACCGTTGCCGCAGATTCCGAAGCGATGATTATGGTCAACATAAACATGTTTGCTCCTTCGTGGTGGATAAAAGCGCACCCTGACGATGAGAGCGTGACCTCCGCCGTTAACGGTACATTAAGCAAAACTGGCGACGCGTCGTTCGCTTCGGAAACGTTTATGGCGGAAGCGGGCGAAAAATTGCAGTCGATAATACTTCATATGTCCGAGCAAACTTATTATAACAGGGTTTTTGGAATAAAACTTTCAGCGGGCAGAACATTCGAGTGGATGAGTTACGGCGAAAACGGCGTGTACTCCGATTATAGCGTTGCAGCAAGAAACGGGTTCCGCAAATATCTTAAAGAAAAGTATATCGACGTTACCGCGTTGCGCTCTGCGTGGGGAGATTCTTCTGTCACTTTCGATACGGCTGCCGTTCCCTCTATGAGCGAAAGAGGAGTTTCTTCGCTCGGAATGTTGGTTACCGATCAGCGCGTCGTCGATTTTAACAATTATGTCGGTTATGCTTCTGCAAAGGCATTTTTAAGTTACGCAAAAATAGTTAAAGAAAACCTCGCCAACGACCTTATAGTCGGCGGATACAACGGGTATCTGTGGTTTTCTAACGGACACGACGGGTTGACCACTGCGCATACGTCGCTTAAAACTCTGCTCGAATCTGATTATATAGATTTTATCGCTTCTCCCGCAAATTACGGGGAAAAGACTTTGGGGCGTTCCAACGCCGTGATGTCCGTGGCGGATACCGTAAGGGCATACGGTAAGTTATATATAATAGAAGAAGACAACAGAACGAGTTATGCAGAAGGATATGCCGACGTCGCGTGGAGCGCATCCTCGATAGATTCGATAGGCAAAACGTATACTTCGGAAGATACCTTAAATTTGGCAAAACGCGATTCCGTGTATAACTTTATAAACGGCAACGGCGAATGGCTTTTCGATATGGAAGGCGGATGGTTCAACGACGAACAGTTTTACTCGCTTATCAAGGAGTTAAAGAAAGAAAACGATTATTCGCTCGGTATAGATAAAAATTTTAATAACGAGGTGGCGTTGTTTGTTCCCGATACGCTGTATTCTTACGCGGCGGTGGATAACGGTTCTTCCAATCCCTATTACCTTTATAATTTCTTGTACCAGATGCAACGTAAAAATCTGGATGCGGCGGGCGCGGGATACGACGTGTACGCGCTTTCTTCGGTAGAAAAAAATATCCCCGATTATAAGGTAAACATAATGCTTTCGCCGGCAATTCTTTCGGACGGGGAAAGAAATGCTATAAACGCGAAACTAAAAAAAGACGGAAAGTATATAATTTGGATTTATCTTGCGGATTTCATTGGGGCAGACGGTTCGACCTCCGCTTCGCGTATGAGTTCCGCGATAGGCATGACGATAGAAACGGATACTGTCAGCGGAAAACGTTTTGCCGTTAAGTTTACCGGTAACAATTCGCTTATAAACGGACTTGCGGATACCTGTTACGGCAGCAGCGGAACGGTAAAGACCACTCTTCCGTACGTTTCGGATTCCTCGGCTACGACACTCGGTTACCTTGCGGATTATGCTTCGCTTTTGTCGAAAAGAACGGGGCTTGCGTATAAAGATAACGGAAGTTATAAAACCGTATACTCAGCCGTGCCGAATCTTCCGGAAGGCTTTTTGCGCAACGTATATGCTGCGGCGGGTGTAAAAATTTATTCGCAAAATCCCAACGACGTTGTCTGGACGAATTCTTCTTATGTAGCCATACACAGCGCGTTCGAGGAAGAAAAAAACATAAATCTTAACGGAAAGTATGCAGTATACGACGTTTTCGCGGGTAAATATATTTCCCGAAACGCTTCTTCGATAACTTATCGTCACGAAAAGAACGACACAAAACTTTTCAGGCTTACCAAAGCAGTAGATTACGTCAAGTATACCTCTATTTCTCTCGACGGGACGATCGGCGTAAATTTTTACGTCGAAGCGGTGAATTCGTGTGAAACGTTGTCCGCGCGGATGTGGGCTGACGGGGAAGAAGAAAAAACGGTAAACGGCGTATACGACGAGGAGAAGAAGTTGTGGAAATTCTCTTATGGCGTTGCGGCAAAGGATTATAAGAAGAAAGTATATATCCGCGTTGCGGGTGTTCCGGTAGGAGAGGACGAAATGCCGGTTGTTACGATAGGAGGAACCACGGCAAGCGCTTCGGAGAGTGTGGAATCTTATGCCGCTAAAATATCGGTCGAAGACCGTGCGTACGACGTCGTTGCAAAAATGCTCGATTATTGCGAAGCGGCTCGGGTATATTTCGCGGGGGAAAGCGCAAGCCCGAACGAAAGCGATATAACTTTTGCCCTGAGTAAATATAAACCGGTGCATGCCGGCACCGACGAGAGCATTAATATAATCGGATTTTCACTCGTGCTTGAATCGGGCACCGCTATAAAAATATATTTTTCCGGCAATATAACGGGTAAAACTTTTACCGTAAACGGGAACGTCGCGTCACCGGAATTAATAGAGGACAGCATTAACGACTATTATATAGAAGTAAAAAATGTTGCGGCGAAAGACCTTGACAATATTTATGTTTTTGTAATAGGCGGACACGAACTTAAAATCGGCGCGTTGAGTTATGCCTATATAGTAAACGCAGAGGAATATGCAGGCGCGGCTTATAAAAACGTTATAAAAGCTTTGTATGCTTATAACGTTGCCGCAAACGATTATTTCAGATAATCAAAAAGGAAAAATAATAACGGGAACGCAATTATCCGCGTTCCCGTCGGTTTATATTTTTTATATAATCGCACGTTTGTGTATGTTTTTGGCAAATAAGTGTATAAATTGCGATTGACAAGTCCGACGTTTAAATATACAATAAAAATACAAAAAAAGATTTTTTTATAAAGGACGGTAAAAGGAGGCTATCATGAAAAAATCGTTTGGAAAGTTATTAACTTTATTGTTATGCGCGGTAATTTCGATGAGCGCGTTTACGCTGTTCGGCTGCGGCGGAGAAGATACCGGCGGCGTAGATACGGGGAAATTATCCATACAGATTTATTGTAACGGAAGTTCGGAGATTCAACTCGCTTGGGCATCGGTAATAGACGCGTTCGAGGACGCTACCGAAGATGCGGGCAAGCCTATAAAAGTGCAGGCGATAATAAGTCCGAGCGCAAATACTCAGCAGTCCGAAAACTGGAAAAGCGATACTCCGCCGGATCTCGTGTTTGTGGACGGCAACGGTCTTTCGGATGCGAATCTCGTTAAAAACGGCAAGTTCCTTGACCTTACAGACTGGTACGACACTGCAACGGTTTACGGCGAAAATACCCTTATAAAAGAGAGCATAAATATTTCTGTTATAGAGGATTTTGGTGACAGAAAGGTTTATGAAATACCCGTAATGAATTGTGCGAGTGGGCTTTATTACGACGGCGCGTATGTCAGAGAAAAGGGATATACGCTTCCCAAAAATTACGACGAGTTGAAAGCAGTTTGTCAAAAAGCGAATTCTGATAATACAAAAATTTACGGGCTTACATACCCAGGGAAATACCCAAGTTATTGTTTAGATGCTCTTATTTTGCCTGCGATGGCATCAGAGCTTTCAGAAGGCGAGTTTAACGACTTGTTAAAGGGCAACGAGGCTTCCGTAGCGGTTATACGTTCCGCAAAGTTCAAAGAAATTTTGCAGAGGTGGAGAGATTTTTGCGGAGTGAAGGGCAATCTTATGACGGGTTCTATAACGCAGGATCATACAAATACTCAGACCGCGTTTTTAAATAACAGAAGCTTGTTTATGTGTAACGGTATGTGGCTCGAAGGCGAAGTAAAAAAGACCATTCCCGCAGAGTTCGAAATGCGTTTTATCAACTCTCCGTTTATTGCCGCAAGCGCGAAAGAAACGGTGCTTATCGGTGCAAAGAACATGGCTGTTGCGAGTTATGGTAAACATCAGGACTGGGCTAAAGAGTTTATAAGTTTTCTATTTAAAAAGGATATACAGGCAAAACTTGTTAAAGGATATGGCTTTTTGAGTGCGTTGAAAAATTTTGACTACACTGACAGTACTCTTGGGCTTACCGAAACGAGCCAAAATGTAATAGATACGATTACTTCCTGTGAAAACAAGGTTTACAGAAAGTATAACTGGGGAACGCTCGGAGATATGTTCAACAATGTGGTGAACTCCCTTGCAGGGCAGGAGCAGACGGTAGACGAAGCGGCGGAATACCTTATAGATTATCTCACTAAATAATAATGAAAAACAAAGTAAGACTTAAACGTGAAAAAGCCTGCAAATCAGTTTCCATGAAGTTGTTTCTGGTTGCGTTCGTTATACCTACGCTGATACTGTATTTGTATATATGCATAGTTCCTATGTTCACTTCTGTGCGGTACGGGTTCTTTTATAATATGAGTCCGTATAACAAGGGCGAATTTTCTTTGACGAGAAACTATGCTGACCTTTTTGGTGACACTTCTTTTTGGCAGGCAATGAAGCTTGACCTTATTATAATTTTAGGAAAAGAGATAATGATAGTCTTTTTCGCGACGCTTTTTGCCGTGTCTATGACAAGGCTCGGTTTTTGCAATGCGGAAGTGGGGCTATACAGATATATAATTTATATACCGTGCGTTTTGTCGGTGGTAATAATTTCTACTTTTTGGCAGGACTTTTTCCATCCGATAAACGGTCTGTTCGGCAAAATATTTAACGGAACGAAGGATTATTTATACGAATATCCCGTGTGGATAATAACCGCGATAGCGAGTTGGTGCGGTGTGGGCGGTTCTATGATAATACTTATCGCCGCGATAAACAACGTTCCGAAGGAAATGTACGAGGCGGCGGAAATAGACGGCGCTGGCAGTATGACGCAACTCTTTTGCGTAACCTTTCCGCAGATAAAAGGTCAGATAACTTATATGGTGGTAAATATAGTTTCGTCTTCCCTTGCGGGGAATATGAATCTTATCCTTCCGTTGTATGGTAACAGTCCCAAAGTTCAGGTTATGGGCTCTTATATATATTATTACGCTCAGACCAGAGAACTTACCGGTTATGCCAACGCCGCGGCGGTGATACTTATGATACTCAGTTTCGTCATCTGTTTTACGATAAATACGCTTATGTCGCGCGGGGAAAAGAAAGATGCGAAATAATAAGGTCAAAAGATCGGTCCCGCAAATAGTCGGGCTGGTCGTTATAAGGATAATAATCTGGCTGTGGATACTGAGCGTGCTTTTTCCTCTCGTATGGTATCTGTATACTTCGGTAAAAGACTCTTTCGAGTTTGCAAAGGATTACTGGTCGTTTCCGACCTATCTGAGGTTTAAAAATTATGCGGATGCGTTTTCGAGCAAAAGTTTTCCGGTGGGAAAATATTTCTTTAACTCGTTGTTCGTAACGGTAATAGGCGTCGCGTTAGTGGAAATTATGGTCTCTACAACCGCTTACGCAATGGCAAAATTTCCGTTTAAGTGGCTTAAAATAGTGGAAGTTTTTTATTTTGCCGCCATGATGATTCCGTCTATACTGCTTATCGTCCCGTTGTATACGCAACTTAAAAGTTTAAGTTCCGCGCTGATAAACAATCTGTTCGTGCTGGCGATTATATACGCCGTTCAGGCGATACCTTTGCAGATATTCCTTGTGGGCAAGTTCGTCCGCGGAATAGATAAAGGGCTTATGGAGGCGGCTCGGATAGACGGTGCAAACGAATTTACGGTATTTTTCCGCGTGGTTATGCCGTGCCTAAAGCCGATTTTGTTTTTTGTGGGACTTTCCGCCACTATGGCGTTCTGGAACGAATACACCATCGCGCTGTTGTTTTTAAGAAAGCCCAACTTCACGTTATCCATAGGTCTTGATAATATGAAGTACGAGGCTATGGGCGATTACGGAATGATTTTCGCGGGACTCACGATAGCAATGCTTCCCGTACTCGTTCTTTACTCGGTATTCCAAAAGTTCATTCAGAACGGGGTGGATATGACCGAAGGCGTTAAAGGCTGAAATGCTTAAAAGATAATGAAGGTTTAAATCGTTTTATACGATAAAAAATAAAGGAGAGAATGATATGAAAACAAAAAGAAAAAGTGTTATTATGCTTGCGGTTGTCGCCGTACTCGCCTGCGTGGCGGGACTGTCTTCCGCAATCGGCGTTGCCGCCGCGGATACGGTTTCCGCTAAATCTGCGGAAATTACCGTGTTCGATACGAGGGTAAACCTTCTCAAAGACGGTATGTTTGACCTTGTGGATTCTAACGATTATTGGAATTTTAGAGGGCAAGGTGAAATTAAGGATAACGGTCGCAGTGGCAAGTATTTCGAATACAACGCCGCCTCTAATTCCGCAGGTAACAACGGTTACATAAGTACTAACGGTTATACTGGTGATTTTGTAAAAGGAAAGGGTTACGTTATAGGTGCGTGGCTTAAATTCCAAAACGTTAATGGTAAAGTTAACTTCGCTGTTCAGTATGAAGGAACAAATCTTCAACCCGCAGGAGACTGGAGCGGGTATGAAACTATTGCCTCTGTTTCTGCGGATACCGATTGGAGATACTATGAATTTTCGTATACTATAACTGGTAATGGTGGACCTCTCAAAACGATATACTTTGCCAACACAGGAGCTGGTACGGCAACCATATGTATGGATGATTTGATTTTATATTGTCCGAGTGGAGCTAACCTTATGGGAAAACAAGGTTCTTGTGAAAGCAGCTGGGGCTGGGCATCAGGTCCCGCCGACTCTGTTACTGTTGCCGCGACTTGCGTGAGTGATGGCTACGAGGGTAAGGGATTCAAGATAGAAGGCACAGATCTTTTTCTTAACGAATACGAAACATTTGTT
>CAVBZJ010000031.1:0-8270 GCA_963599785.1 Anaerovoracaceae bacterium | reverse complement strand
CATTTGTTCCTGCCGGCAAAAAGTATGTTTATTCGGCTATGGTAAAAGTAGAAAGTGCCGAAAAAGGTTTCGCGTTTTCTGCAATTCGTGATAGCTTGGATAAAAAAGCGGATAACTGTCCAGATAGCGAACCTGCATTACAAAAAAGCGAGGATATATTTGCGGTAACTGACGGTTGGACTAAAATTTCTTATGTATTCACTCAATGGGGTGACAATGCATGGTACTACTTGATGGGATTCAGAATGCTCGGTTCCGGTACCGTTTACATTGATAACGTAAGCATAACGGAATTAGAGGAAGAAACGGAGCTGCCCATAGAAAGCATGCTTAAAGACGGAGGTATGGAAAAAGGGCTTTGCGTAGAACTTACGGGCAAAGACGTGAAAGATAAACTTGGGGAAGGTATAAATTATAAATCCGGCAGAGTAGCGGAAATCGTTCACGATGCTTCTTTCGGAAGTTCCGAATGCTTCGTCGTAATTACCGACGAATTGAAGCTCGCCGGAAAAGCTAAATATAATTTCGCGTTTGACTATACGGTTAAAGGAAGCGTAAGCTTATCCGTAGCGCTTATCAGCGGCGACACCGTTTATTCGGTGAGTGATTATCCCGTAGAGGAGAAAGCAGACACGGGCGTAAAGCTTGCGGACGTAATCTTTGAAATGCCCGAAATTACGGGTACGGTAACGGGCAAAGTCGTGATTATTCTCAATTTTATCGGCGGTAATTCCGTCGTTACGCTGGATAATTTCGCATTTGATTGCGCGCATCTCGTTTTTGACGGAATGGTCACTAAGGAACCGACGCTCGATGCCGAGGGCGAGTATAAGTACGGCTGCGTGGGGTGCGGAGAGTACGATGAAAGCAAGACGGAAAAAATTCCCGCGCTCGGAACGGAAGGCGCGTACGAACGTACGGTCGTAAAAGAAGCAACATGCTTTGAAGAGGGGAGCGAAAGTTTCAGAAGCGAAAAATACGGTACATTTACCGTGGTTATTCCCAAAAAATCGCACGATATGACCGAGCACGTGGCAAATCCGCACACCTGTACGGCGGACGGCAACGTTAAATATTATTCCTGTGCGCTTTGCGGTAAAAATTATGCGGACGAAAACGGGGAAACGGAATTGACGGACGTAACCGATTCCGCAAAACACGAAATGAGTTTTGTGGATACCGTTTATCATACTTGCACGAAAGACGGCAATATAGAACATTATCATTGCGCGGTATGCGGCAAAAATTTTGCGGATGCGGAAGGAAAAACGGAAATTGCGGACGTAATCGATAAAGCTGCTCATTCTCTTAAAAAGACGGAAGCAAAAGAAGCGACTGCGGAAGAAGAGGGCAATATCGAGTATTATTATTGTACAGTTTGTAAAAAGTACTTTAAAGACGCAAACGCCGTCGAAGAAATAACTTTGACCGACACCGTTTTGCCGAAAAAGGCGACGGATTCTAAAACGGACTCCGGTTGCGGCTCTGCGGTTTCCGCAAATATGCCGTTATGGCTCGTAATTATGGCGATAGCCGGCGCGGCGGTAATCGTGATAAAAAGAAAAAGAGCGTAAAAGACATAAACAGAAAAGAACGAGGTTGTAGAGCCTCGTTCTTTTTTATACTGCGAATTATTGCTTTTTCCGGTATTTGGCGGGGGTGAAGCCGTATTTTTTTTTGAATTCGCGGAAAAAGTATGTGTTGCTGTTAAAACCGCACTTTTCCGCGACGTTGTTTATAGTGGAGTCGGTCGTTCGTAGAAGCATATCCGCGTATTTTAGTTTTACGTTGAGATAATAAGAAGAAATGGTCATGCCGGTATATTGTTTAAATACTCTACGCATATACGGTTTGTTATAGTTAAATCTTTCGAGATATTCGTTTATAGGAGTGTTGAGGTAGAGCACTTCGTTAAGAAAAGAAATCAGTTGTTTAAGCCACAGCGGGTAGTTTTCGTTCTTTTCAGAAAGCGATTCCAGATATGCTTCTATAATGGTCGATAAAAGCAACTTAACGTAAGCCTTGCTTTTTTCCGTATCGGTGTCGAACAGAGAATGTATTTTGGAGGAAAGATATTCTATGTGCGAAATCTGTTCGCTCGTCAGATGAAATTTTATGGGCAGATACGGACTTTTTAGTTTATCAAGAAATTCCGGATAAAAGAAATTGCATGCTTTTTCGAATACTCCTTTTTTGAATATAAAATCTCTTCTCGTGCCGCAAAATTCTTTCAGTTTAACGAATTTGTGCGTATCGGAAGGTCTCAGAATGACCATATCGCCGAGGGATAGTTTTACTTCGTTATTGTTTACATAGTGCATAACAGTTCCGTCCATAACGTAAAAAATTTCGTAAAAATCGTGGTTATGCGGTACGCACGGCGCACTCGGCGCGATATGGGTGTAAAATCCTATTTTGTTAAATTCAAAGTTTTTGTTATAAAGCGTTAAATTCATTTCTTGTTCCCCTTTTATATTATTTTACCACAATATTTTTTATATGTAAATGGATTATAGATAAGTTTAGTGCATAAAACAAGCGGATTTGTGCACAAGTCGGGGTTGACGGGATAAGGGGCGTATGATAAACTATATGCGAATAAAGGAGGAAATTCATAACTATGAATTTATATCGCAAATTAAGAATACCCGTCGCGACGATACTGTTCGCGATACTCGTATGCTCTTTTTCGCTTTTCTTTGTAAGCGTGCGTCGTTCTTATGCGAATAACGAGGCACTTAACGGCGTAAACGTTTTTACGAACGGCGATTTTGAATACATTGAGTATGCGGGAACGGAAAACGAGCGTGAAAATCCGAGATATTGCTGGAACTTTGATAATTCCACATCTATCAACGGCTATGCGCAGATAGTTTCCGGCGAGGGAAATGTTTACGAAGGCGATTATGCAGTTAAATTTTCTGCGTCCGGCAAACCTCTCGATGGAGCAGCCAATGCGCCGTATATACAGCAGAACAATATTAAGGTCAAAAACAATTCTATTTACCTTATGGAATTTTACGTCCTTGCCGAAGACGTTTCGGAAGACTTTTCCTTTTCAACTTTTTGTTCCGGGACAGGTTTACAATGGAAAGACAATTTCTCGCCTGCCGTTAAAAAAGCAACCGACGGTTGGCAGAAAGTAAGGTCTTTATTGACTTTTGCGGAAAGCGATCCCACAGATGAAAATGGCGATATATCCATATTTATCGGATTCAAGGCGTATGCTGGTACGGGAACGGTAAGCGTGGACGGCATAACCTTAAAGCGCGTGTTTACCACTTCGGAAGCCGGATATAACTTCGGGTTTGAATACGGTTACGATAACGAAATACCTTATAACTGGCAACTTGGAGGAACGGCGGGCGGCACCTTCGTTATGCAGAATTATGAAGTTCGTCCTGATGCTCCTGAGGAAAGTTATGCAGCCGCAGTTTCTATAGGAAATAGTGCAGAAAGTACTATTCTTTACTCTGAACTCATTGAAGTCGAGGGCGGGGAGATATATAACCTTGAATATTGGGTGAAAGCGGTTGGTGGCTACGATATCGATTCATACGCTATGTTTATCCAATATGATAAAGACGGAAATCAGGCATACGGCGTTGTTTTCGACAGCAGAAATTCAGCCAATTATTATCAGAGCCGAGGTTCGTTTGAGGGCGCACAATATATAAATCCGCTTTGGCTTTATCATATATATGGCGCATGCGAGTGGAGAAAGGCAGGCTTTTCCTTCAAGGTGGCAGATTCCGCCGCCAGAATTCAGTTAAGACTTATTTCCCGCGGGAAAAATTCAGAAATCTACTACGATGACGTAAAAATAGAAAAAGCCGCGGGCGCACTTAACGCCGCGGGCGAATACGTTTACGAATGTAATGAGGATTTTGAACTGACCGACGAATTCAATTATCCCGTAAACTGGTACTTATCCGGTTCGAGAAGTTATAACTCCGTGTTGCAGGCGGATGAAAGCATTTATCACAGCGGAAAGCAATCGGCGCACATAGTTTCTCACAGCACGTTGGAAAAGACGGTGCTGGAATCTTCCGCGCGTATCCCCGTGAAGACGGGAATGAATTACGAACTGTCCGCATGGTACAATTCCCGTAATTGTTCGCCGACTTCTATTATAAAACTCGACCTTTATACTTACGACAAGAACGGAAACAATATGTACGACGAATACGGCAATAAGCTCGTTATAACGGGTACTTACGCAATGCTTAATGCGGACGGAAACCTTGACGAATGGAAGCAGACCGTTTTAAGAACCGTTATTCAGCCGGGTGTGGCGTACGTTTCTTATTCTCTCACCATTGCGCAGGGAAAAACCGAACTTTGGCTGGACGATATTACGATGAAGGTCGTTGAGGACGGTGAAAATATTATAGTTGATAACAACGATTTCCATTCTGTGGATCATAATGGCATCGTTTCCGGTTTTACTCTCTTGAAGGAAAAGGGAGATGCACAGTTTGTCGGCTATAAAGAAAACGGTGAATCCTTCGGCAAGCTTGCAGTAACCGACGGTTCCTCCGCATATATAACGACAGATTATTTTGCGCTTATGCAGGGTTATGCTTACTCCGTAAAGGGTAAGTACGTCGCAACCGAAACCGCGGAAGTAAAGGTGCGTTTTTACGACGCGTTCGGCGCGGAACTCTCTTCTTCCGCTCTTTCGTTCGCTCTTGAAAAAGAAAATACCGAATTTTCCATCGATTTCGTCGCGCCGAGCAATTCCCGCACGGAGTTTGCGATAGGTTTTGCAGACGGCGGAGAAATCATACTTTCCGAAATAACGTTGTATCAAACGGCATTGCCTAAGTCAAAAGCTTCTTGGGACGGGCAGTGGGTATGGTATAACGAAAATCCGACGAAAGAAGCGGTTAAACAATATAGATATTTCAGATACACGTTCAATCTCGACAGGAAGGCTGTATACGCGCCTTTGCAACTTACCGTAGACGACAAGTATCAGATTTACGTTAACGGCAGATATCTTGACAACAACTGGGAAGCTGGCGAGGACTCATGGGGTAACGTTCAGAAATATTTACTTGAAGATTATCTTAAAGAGGGTAAGAACGTCATCGCGATAAAGGCTTATAACCTCGTTTCCGAAGCAGGTGTATTATTCGACGGCAAATTTACGCTGGAAAATCAAAGTACAGCGGTAGTAATTTCCGATAACACGGTGAAAGTAACGAAAACGCCCGGCGCGGATGTGCAGAACGGAGATACCGTGACGATACCTAAATGGGCGACGCTTGATTTTGACGATTCCGAATGGAGTAACGCGAAAGCGTTCGGCAAACCGCCCTGTTCTCCTTGGGGAACTGTGTATTACGATTCTTCTCTTTACGTCACAAACAAAATAATGATAACCGATGTGGAAGAGGGAGAAAAAGTAGAAACTGGCGAAAACCTCGTTTTTAAAATGACGGTAACCCCACTCACTAAAATTGAATCAGCATTTTCGTTCAGATGTAGGGTTTTAAGGCGCAATACCGACATAGAAATTACCAAAGCTTCGCTTAAAATTATAGAAGGCGAAGCGGATGTAACGAAATGGGAAGAGGGTAAGTCTTATACTATTACGCTTTCTTACAGAGTGCCTTCTTATCTTGAAGCGGGCAGATACGACCTGCAACTTAGTGATCCCACCATTATGGCGGAGGGTGATGTTTACGACAACAAAATAAACTATTTCCGCGCGGTCGCAGGGCACAATCAGACGGACGAACTCATAGCGGAAGTAAGAGATTATAATGGCACGCCCACGATAATGATAAACGACGAGCCGTATAGCCCCATATTTTATTTGAGACCGGATCTTGACGCCTACCTTAATAACGATGACGAAGAATATATTTCGCAGTCCACATTCCAACTGTATATAACGTATCAAGGCGGGCTTGGCAAAAATGGTACGGGTATTATTTGGGAGTCTGAAAATGTTATAAACTACGATGTATTCGACAGCTATATTCTCGATATGCTTGCGGTAGACGGCGACGCGCTCGTTATGGTCAACGTGGGTATGTTCCCGCCGGCATGGTGGTGTAAGAAAAACCCCGGACAGAGGAATGTTTCACAAAAGCTTTATAAAGACGCAAACGGCGTTTGGCAAAACGGCGAATACGTAGAAAACGACGGTATATCTTTTGCTTCCGAAAAATGGATGAAGGAAAGCGGCGAAGTTTTAAGAAAACTTATGCAGTATATGGTAAAACAGCCTTATTATAACCGTATATTCGGAGTAAGAATTACCGCAGGTAGCACTTACGAGTTTATGACTTACGGTAGCGATATTACGATGTTACCGGATTATAGTGATGCGGCGAGAGCTGCGTTCAAAGTCTGGGCGAAGGAAAAGTATAAAACAGTAGAAGCCCTTCAAAAAGCATGGAACGATGCTTCCATAACCGATTGGTCGGAAGTGGAAATCCCCACCATGGTAGATAGGATGAATACCGATTACAGAGTAAGCGCGGCAAAAACGGGTACGATATACAATTCAGGTAAGGACAGAAGATGTATCGACTATAATCTGTTTCTCAATTCAAAAGCAACGGATTGTCTTTTATATTGGGCAAATATAGTAAAAACTGAAACTCAACGCAAAAAAATCGTCGGAGCGTATAACGGTTACCTTACGGCGTTCGGTTCTTACGATGGTACGGCGAAAGCTCATACTGCTATTGACCGTGTGTTTTCTTCGGAAGATATAGATTTTATCGCTTCGCCCATAATCTACGGGGAAAGAATGTTCGGAGATTCCACCGCATTTATGGCTATGGCAGATTCCGCGCAGGCATACGGCAAACTGTATATTCTGGAACAAGATAACAGGACGTTTTTGACTAATAAAGGATATACCGGATTCGACTGGAATGCTTCTTGGGATTATCAGGTTGGAGAAACGCACGTCGCACAAGATACGGTGTATCAGTTCAAACGCGATTTCGCGCACGATTTCGTAAACGGTGCGGGACTGTGGCATTATAATATGTACGGCGGTTGGCTTAACGACCCGCAACTGTATCAAACGATGGCTAAGGAAAAAAGCATTTATGACAACAGTCTTAAACTGCAAAACAGGTCTTTCCTTAACGAAGTGGCGGTATTTGTTTCGGACGAGATGTATGCATACAGTACGGCCGACACGGAGTTTAATTCTCCGTATACGCTGTATAATTCGTTGCTAGTTCAACAAAGAAGACACCTTGCGAAGATGGGAACGGGCTACGACATGTACGCGATGTCATCGTTAAAATCCGGCAGAGTTGCGCCGCACAAACTCAACATCTTCCTTTCGCCGTTCGAGGCTACGCCCGAAATGCGCGAGGCGATAAATAAATATATCAAAAAAGACGGACAATACGCCGTATGGATATATCTTTCCGGCATATCGGACGGGTATTCGAGCAGTGCGGAAAATATCAAAGAACTCACGGGTTTCGACGTGGTTTTAGAAACTCGTCAGGCGTGGTTACAAGTAGAAATCGCAACCGGAGACAATCCTCTTACGAACGGTCTAAACGGGCTCGTATACGGTAACGCAATGGAAAGTTGTTGCCCCGTAACCTATATAAACGACGCTGACGCGACTATTCTAGGTAACATGAAGGATAACGGCAAACCCGGACTCGGCGTAAAGAAATTCGACGACTGGACTTCGGTATATTCTTCCGCCGTTAACCTCGATGTAGATTTATTAAGAAATCTTTGTAAGGCCGCGGGCGTGCATATTTATAGCGAAAGCAATAACGACGTTATATATTCCAATGCCAACTACGTTGCACTTCACAGCGCGGTCGGTGGTAAAAAGACTATTAAACTGGACGGCACTTACGCGGTTTACGACGAGTTCTCCGGTAAATATGTAAGTTACGGCACGGATACGATAGAGTTTGACCTTCTTTCTAACGATACCGTTCTGTTCAGATTAGAAAAACCGTTCGCTCCCGATCAGAAACCCGATACAGACGACAAGTCAAATATAGTTCTCCCGATATGTATTGCGGGCGGAGCAGTTTGTGTGGTCGGTATCGGCGCAGGTATCTGGATATGTCTTGCAAAACGCAAAAAACATATAATAAAATAGTGTATAAACTAAGCGTATTCGTGTATAAAGAGGCATTGACCGAAAGCGGTGTGGATATTAAAATGTCATTGTAAATCGAATCGCGAAAAAAACGATTCAAAAAGGAGTAATTTATGAGTAAGAGGTTAAAAACATCATTATTCTGTATTTTCGGAACAGT
>CAVBZJ010000030.1:14433-15900 GCA_963599785.1 Anaerovoracaceae bacterium | reverse complement strand
TTCTTCTCTTTGTCATTGTTTGCTCCTCCTATAAAAATTTTTCCGTATTAAAAAAATCGGTTTCGATTTTATCCCGAAGCCGATTTTTAATATGGTTTTTATCGTTTCAAGATACAATAATACATTATATTATTATGAATATATTATACAATGTTTACGCATAATTCGTCAAATTATTGAAAAGGCTTTTGCGTGATTTTACATAATTTTTTTCAATAATTCGCATAACTTGCGCTTATGAAACGATTTTGTTTGATTTTTTCAGTGCATAAAATGTGAATATTACGCAATTTTAGTGAGTGAAGAACATTCAAGCGAACGCAATTCCTGATCATATTCGTAATTTATTTTTACGCTGAACGAATTCGACGTTGAATTGTAGGTAAGAGTTATCTCCCACGGTTCGCCGTTTACCTCTGCCGTTCCCGTAATCTTACCCAAATCGTTGTCGTATACCACGATAAATACCGTCGAATTGTTATAGGTAAGCGTTCCGTTTGCCTCGAGTTTAATTTGTCGCTTATCGTTGGAACTCGTACCGAACCCGGTCCAAACGCCTTCCCAAGTACCGACGAACATCGCAGGAATAACTTCCGTCACGTCGCCGCTCCTCGTAAGCGAAATAGTTACATCGCCATAGGTAAGCTTTTTGGAGTTTACGTTGAATATATACGTTTCGCCGTTAAGCTTAAATATAACGTTTCCGTTGCCGTCGTATACCGCGTTAAAGGGCATTCCCTTATAGCTGCCGGAAAGGTCTGCTTTAAGATTGAACACCACGGCAACGCCGTTCTCCGAACCGTTGTAACTACCCGTCGCTCCGTCGGGAAGAGTGGGTATTTCGGTAGTCCCCGTATACCCCTTCTTAACGTACTTTTCAAAATCGGCAGGTCTCGAATCGTGAATGAACTTGACGTATAACAAATTCATATCATAATAGAACAGCATTTCGCCCTGATTATACGAATTAAACCTGCAATAAAGTCCTGTACCGTTTTCGCTGTACTCTGCCCACGCCGTTTCTACACCCCAGTTGTATTTATAAACGGGCTTGAAATCCAGTAAATGCGACTCCTCGTAATTATAAATATACATATACGCAACGTGACCGTACCCGTCTAATATAAACTTGTGATACGCTTTCACGTTTTCGGTATACTCAACGCCCTGATATTCGTAAGACTTTGTTTCGTCCTGCGTCCAGACACCCTGATATTTGTCGGAAGCTTTGACGGTGATAACGTTACCTGCCGTTTTCGCCTCCGCATAATCGAACCCTATTATCGTATCGTCTTCAAACACGACAACCGTAAGCGTTCCGTATAAAACGTAAGTTCCGTTTTTAGTACCCGTAACGTTACCGATACCGTCTAAAACGACCGTATCCGAACCGTTTTTATACGTTCCTTCCTCTTCTCCGATATGAGTCAAACCGTAACCGCTTGTATATTCGACGCCCATATAGGT
>CAVBZJ010000030.1:3527-14392 GCA_963599785.1 Anaerovoracaceae bacterium | reverse complement strand
CATATAGGTCGTACTGCGATAGTAAATTGCTCGGTAAGCTTCTCCGTTTATCGTTACCCTGTCGCCTTCCGCAAATTTATTTTCTGCGGAAACAGTCGCGGTCGGCTCAAAAGAACCGTTGACATAATAAACGTTTTTGTTGTTAACGAGAACGTAATGATTCTTCTCGGCATCTACCACGAAGCCCTTAGGCGCGCCTTCGGATTCGGGAGCAAGCACGACGTA
This sequence comes from Anaerovoracaceae bacterium, assembly GCA_963599785.1. Taxonomy (GTDB): domain Bacteria; phylum Bacillota; class Clostridia; order Christensenellales; family Borkfalkiaceae; genus UBA1259. The sequence continues at coordinate 14,167 of CAVBZJ010000030.1, read as the reverse complement.
GTTATTTGCAGTCATACCTCTGACGAATACCCCGTAAACCAAGCCTCTTGCAGAATCGAACGTAAACGTCGAAATATTGTTTTCGAGATTAAGCTTTAAGACGTTATCTCCGAACAGATAGTAGTTCCCTTTGTATACAGTTCCAAGTTCGCTCGTATAAGTCGCCGTGCCGTCGGCAAGGAATGCGAGCTGATAGGTGCTTTGAGTCGGAATTTGGCTGGAAACGCTCAAATACGCAACGTAGTAAGTTCCGAGGAACGCTTTTCCCGTATAATCGGGAGTACCGAGTTTACCGAATCTGACGCCGTTTAAGCTTTCCGTTCCGTTTATTCCCGTAAAGTTAAGGGTAAGCGAGAAATCTGCGTTTACCGTAACCTTTGCGGAAGAATAGAACTTCTGCATAATAGAACCGCAGGTTATCGTTATTTCGTTACCGTCTATCGAATAAGTTCCGGAAACAGTTACCCCGCCGTTTACGTTCGAGCTTTGGAACGTCACGTTTTTATCAGTAAACGTAATCATATCGCCCGTTGCCGAATAATAATCGCCGAACACAACGAGATCCGTTTTGGTAAACGTATAAGGAACAGTGCCTGACATACCGTAATCGACGCTTAAAGTTATTTGTTCGCCGACGATCTCTCCGACGAGAGAACCTACCGCGTTGAAATCGAATACAATATGTTTTCCGTCGGTTTTGTAAGTACCGGCATCGTTACCGCTCATTATCCAAGAGCAGGTACCGTCCGCATTTATAGCGAGAACGCCGCCGTCGGTTTCGCCGTGAAAATCGCCTACTCCCGTATATACGCCGACAAGCTCCGTTACGTCACCGAAAATCGCTTCTAAACTCATATCTTTAACGACGGGAACATAGAAACGGTATCTTATGCCGTTTTCATGCGCCCAGTCGAAAAATACTTTTCCGTTTTCATTAGAAAGTTCGTTCGGAACGCCTATTATAGAATACCCGTTCGCCGTATACGCTTTGCTTTCGGTATTGTATATCTTACCGTCTTTATAATAAGAAAGAGTATAAGAACCGTTGCCGTAGTCGAATGCTTCCGGAATATACTTGCCGTCGTCGCTCAAAGTCCATTTGCTTACGTCAAGCCTTAAAGTATCGTTGAACCAAGCAGCATTTACCGCGTCGGCTTCTACCTTAACGCCCGATTCGTTTTTAACGTCGTACGTCCTGACGGCACTGCTGTAATAACAATTTATTACGGCGATACCCGCGTCGTAATACATATCGTAGTCGTCCTCGACAGCATAGCCCACGATTCCGCCTGCATAGCTGTTAGTCGCGCTTCCGGATTTTGTAGAAACAACCGCACCTTTCGAGTAGCAGTCCATCAATGCGACGTCTCCTGTTGCACCACCAAGTATTCCCCCCGCATAAGCAAACCCGTTCGTGGAAGCTCTTACCGCTGCATAGTTAAGACAGTTGATTACGGAAACGTTAGAACCGCTTGCATAAGCAACGATGCCGCCGAGATATTTTCCGCCGACGACCGAACCCGTGGAGGTGCTGTTTACAACAGCCGCCGCTCCGTTGGAAACGTTAAGGTATCCGACGATACCGCCGTTAATCCCCGCATCCAAAGAGCTTTTGTCTCCATCATCGTAATCGCCAACCTCTGTTTTCACTGCGGAATTACAGTTTCTGATATAGGCAATGTACGCCTGAGCGTCATCTGAAACGTTATATACGCCCGCGAGACCTCCTATATACATAGTGTTGGTTGAACCTACTCTCGTCACGATAGTTCCGCCGACTTTTACGTTTGTCAGGTTAGTCAGATGAGCGAAACCGACAACGCCGCCTACCGCCGCGCCTACCGTAGCTTTATCCGAAGTGCTTTCGACTTCGTAGGAAATGTTTTCAAGCGTGAGGTCGCGGATATCTGCCATATAGGTATACCCGAAAAGACCGACGTAATAAATATCATTTCTTACAGTCCTAACGATCGAAAGATTTTTAATGGTATGCCCCGCACCGTCAAACGTACCCGTAAAAGTCGCGCTTAAATCAAGCGTGCCGTCGGCAAGCGTTTCGGGCTTTATGCCCGCCGCGCTGTAACGAACGCCATCCATATCTATATCGTTCGCAAGACGGAAATACGCCGAACTGTATTTATCGTCGGGAGCATTATCGGGCGAATTGATATTTGCGGAAAACTCAAACAATTCCTCCGCAGTGGATATGAGATAAGGATTTTCCTTCGTTCCTTTGTCGCCCGTAGTTTTTTCTTTGTAAACTATTATAATCGACGTATCGGAGGTTATAACGATTGTCGCCGAGCCGTCTTTTGCCGCAGAAAGCAAGCCGTTTACTATAACGCTTTCCACTTCGTATCCGTCCTTCGCGGTCACGGTAATGGTAACTTTTGCGTTTTTCTCGTATTCGTCCTGCGCGGGAGAAACGGAAACAGTACCCTTTTCTTCGTCGTTGTTTATATAAATCTTAAATTTCTCGTCGGACGGGGCGGGCGGTTCGGGATCTTCCCCGCCGCTCACCTTATAATTTACGGTAACGACCGTGTCCTCGACAATGGTCACGGAACAAGAATTATCCGCATTAAGCATAAGAGTTGCCTTATCGTTTACGGTAATACTTTCGGCAACATTATCGCCTTTTGCAGTAACCTTTATGGTAACTTGCGTTCCGCTCTTATAAGAATTTGCGGACGGAGAAACGGTAACGCTACCTTTAAACTCGTCGTTATTTATCGTAAGAGTGTAAGTCGCCTCGGGATTATCGCTTTTGTAGGTTACGTCTACCGTCGTATTCTTTTCGATTTTTATTTCGGTCTGCCCGTCTTTTATTTCCGCAATTTTGCCGTTTACGATAATTTCGTTCAAAAGCCAGCCGTCCTTTGCGGAAACAGTTATTTTTACGGTAGAACCGCTTTCGTATTTATCCTGCTCGGGAGACACCGAAACGCTGCCCTTTGCCGTATCGTTGTTTATTACGAGCGTATAGCTCTCCTTCGGCGGATCGTCGTTTTTATCGTTGTTATTGTTGCAAGCAACGAAAAAAGCCGTCGCGCACAACGCAAGTATAACCGTCAGAATCGCTAAAATTCTTTTTTTCATTATTTATCTCCTTATGCGGTTATTTCTATAAGATAGATAGTCTTGCCCGAGTCGCTTGTAAACGCCGAAGCGTTTTCTTCCTCGGTAAAGCTGATTTTGTAAGCTTTGATAAGAACGGTTTCCTCGCCCGATTTATCTATAATATACGCAAAGTACTCGCCGTTTTCTTCTTTATAAGCGTAATCCTCGTCGAATTCCTCTTCGCCGTCGCCGAAATCTTCGATAACGGTTAAAGTCATCATAGCGTAAATATATTCCGAAGCATAGCTTCTTCCGTCAAAAGTGAGTTTAGAACCGTCTTTACCGTAATAAGTTCCGATATACTCGTCGCGAACTGTCAGAACGCCTACCGATTCCATGGAAGAATCGAGTATAACGAGTACGTTTTCTTTAAGGAATCCGACGTAATAAAGGAAGGTCGAATCAATATAAAGCGAAACGTAGGTTTCGTCGGCGTAATAAACGTCTACGTCTATTCCCGCAAAAACTCCCGTGGTTTTACCCGTTATGTCCATCGCGCCGTTCGTTTTGAAAGTCTTGTCGCCGCTGATGATATATTCCCCGCCGACAACTCTGTGATACAAGCCTACGTCCTTTATCTCCTCACCGTTTTTGGTAACGGTAAGCGCGCCGTTTTCAAATACGAACCTGTAAACGAGAACGCCGTTTGCGGAAAGCTCCGCTATCGCCGCGTTATTCGTTTCCGTATAGGTATAAGTGTAGGTTTCGGTTTTGCCGTTTTCGGTAACGGTAGCAGTTCCGAGTCCTACGGGACTCTTACCGTTAAATTCTACGACGGCTTCGCCCAAATGGTACTTTAATTCGCTTACGGCGTCGGGCGTTTTATAAACCGCGCCGTTCACGATTATGTCGTCGCCGCTTAAAAGCGCGACGTATTCCGTGCCGTTTACGGTGAATACCGCGCGACCGTCGAAATAATAATCATATCTCACCGACTGCGAATTGCCGTCTTTTTCGACGATAACCGTTCCTTGCGCTATCCAGTCTTTTCCTTCGCTCGTAGTGTAATTTATATCGTATAAACCAAAGCCGTTAAAAGTATATTCCGTTCCGTCCTTGCCGTTCCACTTACCCTGCATCGGATCGATATAGCACATATTGTAATCGTCTATAATCATTCCCGTCTGCCAATAATAAGCCGCGAGAGCAAGAAGCTTGCCGTGACCTCTTTCGGGCGTTACGTCTATTGCGGAAAACATTCCGTAAAAGGTAGTACGGTAATACATATTTACCATAATTTCCTTTTCGCCGCCGTTATAGGTTACGTCCGCAACGTAGCTGAACTCTATGCCGCGGCTGTCTCTGCCGCTACCGTAGCCGTCTTTGTCTATTCCGTATAAAACTATGGTATAGTCGAGATAAGTCTCCGTCCAAGTACCGATATAACTGCCTTCTCTGCCGAACTCGGTAGAATCGCCGTTATCCGTAACGACGAGCATACCGTTTTCGTTAAAGTAAGCGGTGATTCCGTTAAACTCCGCAACCGCGCCGTTAATCGTATAGTCGTAATCTTCCGTACCGTATACGACTTTGCCTTTACCGTCGAAATCTATCGTCTTCATCGTCCCGAAAGAAGATTCCCACGCTCCGGTGAAAATATCGTATCTGGTTACGGAAAGCTTAACACCGTCGGCAGAAATCATAGTTTCTCCCGAAATCGTCGCGTAGAAGGTATCTCTGCCGAGAGTAACTGTAACACTGTTTCCCGAACAACCGTAAGTGAATTCCTGCAATGCGCCGCTGACCGAAGTAATTGTTCCCGTTCCGTTTGCAAGGAAACGATAAACCGAGCCGTCGTTGTCGTACCAAGTACCCATTGCGGCGTTTTCTTTTCTGCAATAAAAATCAAGCTCCTCCGTTATGCTCGCGAGTTGCGGATTATAAACGTGAAGTTCGTCTCCGTCCATATCCGCATAATAATCGGTCGGAACGTAATATTTTTTAAGTTCGGGGTATGCGATATATGCAAAATAGGCGTCGTGTATGGTGATACGCTTGCCGTCGAAAACGTACATATAGCTCGCGACCATACCGTCGCAATACATAGTCATTTTTCCGAAATCGTCGAATACGAGCTTTATTTCGGTCTGCGTAGTACCGTTGCTGTCGGTAATGTTGAATACGGCGTAATATTCGCCTTCTACGGGTTTATAGCTCGTAAAACCGACATAAACGTCTATATCGTTAGTTATAAGGAACGACGCGGGTATACGCTGCGTAAGCTCCTCGTCAAGGAAATATCCGTAAGAAACGCTTCTGTCGTCGGCGGCAAAATTATTCATTCCGTTGCCGTCCCAAATGGCGTAAATGGGCAAGCAGGAAGAGAATGTAACGGTCTCTTCGGTAAGAGTTAAATCGTTACCGTCCTTGTCCGGACGGGTTATTTCTTTTCCGAACACAAAGTGCGCTTTAATGTTCTGCGAAACGGTTTCAAGATATTCGGGACGAATCGCGCCGTCAACCGATTTCCAGTCTTCCGAATGCCATTCGAGAACCGCAACGATCTTGTCCAAATCGTTGATTCCGAACGTAGTTCCGTTTTCAGAAAAAACGCCGTCGTTTGTATAATAGTTATTTAAAAGTAAGCTTTCTTTCGCGTCGATTTCAAAAGCGTCTTCTTTACGAACGATACCAGCTATATCGTCTTTTCTGCCGTCTTTTTCGCTATCCGATCCCCACGCGCTTTTGAGAGTCGCGCTCGCTACGCAATGTGAAATAGCAGTTTCGTTGTCGGCAGTTCCCGCAACCGCACCCGCATATGTGTTCGATCCCTTGGAAGAGGCTTCAATATTGCCGCTCACAATACAATTCGCAACGGAAGCCGTGTCGCGGAGATAGCCTACGATACCGCCCGCTCTTTCGGTATAACCGATAACGTTACCCTCAAAGGAACAATTATACGCGCTTGCCGTGGCGGAATATGCCACGCCGAGAAGCCCTCCGACTATACCGCCTTCCGCATACAAAGGATAAGAGCCTTCCGAGCTGATAGTGCCTTTATACGAACAAAAAGACAAATCTGCAACGTAATCGGGAGCATAACCCTGCATAAAGCCGCAAATACCGCCGAGATAAACCGTGCCGCTTGAATATTCGTTTCTTACGGCAATATCTCCCTCGAATGAGCAATTCACTATATCCGAGCCTATATTATAAGCAACGATTCCGCCGAGTATATAATTATACTCTTCGTTCGCTTCTATCGAATAATCGGTTTTAATATGGAGATCGATAACGGTTGCGGTGGCGATATAACCGAAAAAGCCGGCAATACCGCCCGAGGGCTTCATTTTGAAATCGGAAACGACGTGTCCGTTACCGTTGAAAAAGCCCATAAAGATATATTGACTTGTTCCTATCGGATCAATGGTTTCGCCGCTCAAAGATATATCCTCGGTAAGCTCCATATAAGCTTCCGCATATTTATCCTTGCCCGCGTTAATACTGTCGGTAAAAGCTTTAAGCTGTGCCGCGTTAGAAATTTTATAAGGATTTTTCTCCGTTCCGAGACCGTCTATTTTGGAGTTCGCACTTTTCAAACCTTCAACGTAAACGGAAAGAGACGAGTTCGCCGTAAACGAATATTTACCGTCCTCGCCTTTCTTCAATTCTTGGTTACCCGCCATTACCTTCGGCGTACCTGTATAATAAGGCGAAATTCTGACGGAGAACGAAACTACCGTGCCGCGTTCAACCTTTTTAGGAGCAAAGCTCTCGAAGATGAATTCCGCGGCTTCGTTTTCTTCCCACAACAAAGTTACCATATCCGCAGAGGAAGCGGCTTTATAAACGACGTCTACGACCGTATCGCTCTCTATCGTAACTTCGGTCGAATTATTTTCAGTAACGGCGTTTTTACCGTTTACGATAATTTCGTCAAGCTCGTAACCGTCTTTCGGATTAACGGTAATCTTTATAACCGTGCCTTTTTCGTAGGAAGCTTCGTTTAACGAAAGCGTAACCGTTCCTTTTTCGGAATCGTTGTTCACGGTAAGAGAATATTTGTCGTTCGAGTCCGACCCGTTACAGCCGATCGCAAACGCACACGCCGAAACGCACATAAGCGCGGCAAATATCGTTATAAGTATTTTCTTGACAAGTGCCATACGTTCTCCTCTTAATAACTGTTTAGGGGAAATTTCCCCTTTTACACTCTCTGCTACCGCTCCTTTTATACGGGCGACAAGCTTTTTGCCTGTTACGCTTTACGCCTGCGTTTCGGTCTTTGCCGAAGCGTCCTGTTCGGCTTGTTTCGCCTGTTCCGCCGCGGCGTTTTCGCTTTCCTGTTCAAGCATATCGTAATAAGCCATATTCGACATAACGCTTTCGTCGTATTTATGGCACGCGACGAAATGTCCGTTTCCTACGTCTCTGAACTCCGGTTCTTTAAACTTGCACGCGCTCATACATTCCACGCAACGCGTGTGAAATTTACAACCTTTGGGAGGATTTGCGGGCGAAGGTATATCTCCCTGCAAAACTATCCTCTTTATCTTGCTGTCGGGATCAGGAATCGGAATAGCAGAAAACAACGCTTTCGTATAGGGATGAAGCGGTTTATCGAACATTTCGCGTTTAGAACCGTATTCGACCATATTACCGAGATACATAACGCCGACCTCGTCCGAAATATGTTCTACGACCGAAAGATCGTGAGATATAAATATATACGAAAGGTTTTCGGATTCCTGCAAGTCTTTGAAAAGGTTTATAATCTGCGCCTGAATACTTACGTCGAGCGCGGAAACAGGTTCGTCGCAAATAACGAGCTTCGGCTTTAATGCAAGAGCTTTCGCGATACAGATACGCTGTCTCTGTCCGCCCGAAAACTCGTGCGGGTATCTGTCGAAATAATGCGGTTGCAACCCGCACTTTTTCATTATATCGACGATATAATCCTTATACTGTTCCTTCGGAACGATATTATGCACCTTTACAGCTTCGCCGACTATTTCGCCGACGGTAAGCCTCGGAGAAAGCGACGAATACGGATCTTGGAATATCATCTGGAAATTAGGGCGAAGCTTTCTCAAAGCGTTGCCTTTAAGCTTTTCTATATGCACTCCGTCGAATATGATTTCTCCGTCGGTCGGCTCGTATAATCTTAAAATAGTTCTTCCGAGCGTAGTTTTGCCGCAACCGGATTCACCGACTATACCTATCGTCTGCCCCGCTTTAAGTTTGAGTGAAACTCCGTCTACCGCTTTTAAGTAAACGGTATTTTTTTTCAGCAGGCTTTTGGATATAGGAAAGTATTCTTTAAGGTTTTTAACCTCTAAAACGTATTTTTCTTCGGAAGCATTTTCAGCACTATCGGAAGTCTCTTTCGCCTTCGTTTCTTCGGGCAAAACGCGTTCTTCGTTTAACGCCTAGGTTTTATTTACCATAGTTTTCGCCCTCCTTTAACGCGCGATAGCAAGCAACAAAATGCGTGGGCGAAACCTGAACCATAGGCGGATATTCGCCTTTACATTTTTCGCAACGCATATTGCAACGGTCTCTGAAATAACAGTTTGCAGGCATATTTACGGGATTCGGAACGTTTCCGGGGATACTATACAGTCTGTCAACCTCTTTTCCGACTACGGGCTTACTCTTTTGTAAGCCTATCGTGTACGGATGCATAGGATTTTTGAAAATTTCTCTGACTGTACCCTTTTCAACGACTCTGCCCGCATACATAACGACGACGTAATCGACCATTTCCGCGATAACGCCGAGGTCGTGGGTTATAAGCATAATGCTTCCGCTGATTTTCTCTTTAACGTCTCTTAAAAGGTCGAAAATCTGCGCCTGTATCGTAACGTCGAGCGCGGTGGTCGGTTCGTCGGCAATTATAAGCTTCGGATTACAGCAAAGAGCCATCGCTATCATAACCCTTTGACGCATACCTCCCGAAAGCTCGTGCGGATATGATTTATAAACGTGTTCGGGCATCGCTATTCCGACGAGTTTGAGCATTTCTATACTCTTTTCCTTCGCCGCGATTTTGTCCGCGCCGTCAACGTGAAGAAGAGTTACTTCGTCAAGCTGCGCCCCTATCGTGAAAACAGGGTTCAAAGAGGTCATAGGCTCTTGGAAAATCATAGCGATTTCTCTGCCGCGGATTTTCGACATCTCCGAAATCGGCATTTTTGCCACGTCGTAAACCTCGTCGTGTTCCTCAAAAATCTTCTTGAAACGCGGTTTGCCGCGTTTGTCGAGAGACTGTCTCATAACGGGATTTCCGTCGTCGCCGATTACGGTTTGACCGTTTTCATCCTTAACCTCTTCCATAATCGGTTCGGTTCCCACGGGAGTTCTCACCGTCGAACGGAATCTGATGCTCCCGTCAACAATCTGCCCCATAGGACCTTGCACGAGTTGCATAAGAGATAAGCTCGTGACAGATTTTCCGCACCCCGACTCGCCGACAACGCCCACAGTAGAACCCGCGGGAATATCGAACGAAACGCCGTTGACGGCTTTTACCACGCCGCTGTCGGTGAAGAAATAAGTATGAAGATCGTCGAATTCGACAATGTTTTTATCGTCGCGCATATGGGTAACGTAATCGTCTCTCGTATACGCGGCGCGTTTAATTTTAAGAGCCTTTATAGTTCTTGCATTTTCTTTTGCAATATTTCTCGATTCTTTGGCAGAGATATAATGCTTGTTATCTTTTTTAATTTCCGACATAACCTTACCTCATTGCCTTGGGATCGTAAGCGTCGCGCAAGCCGTCGCCGACGAAGTTGAACGCGAGAACCGCAAGCACTATGCAAATACCCGGAGAAATCCAAAGATTCGGATATTTACGAAGCACAGTATTGTTCGTAGCGGCGTTTATCATATTACCCCACGTTGCGTATTCCGCGGGAAGACCTATTCCGAGATAGCCGAGGGTTGCTTCCGTAAGAATAATTCCGCCGAGACCGAGCGTCATAGAAACTATGAGCTGCGGCATTACGTTAGGAATAAGATGCTTGAAGATTTTTCTGCCGACGGGAAGTCCGCTCGCCTCCGCACTCAACATAAAGTCTTGCTCGCGGAGCGACAATATCTGACCGCGAACGAGCCTTGCCGTTCCGGCCCAGCCGAATAATGTCAGCATCGCCATCATTATATATAGTTTGGCAGGTCCGGTTATGTCCTTTGCTTCGAGCGCAACGCCGACTATCATCATCATCGGCAACGTCGGAACACAGTTAAATATATCGACTATTCGCATTATTATCTGGTCTACCCATTTGCCGAAATATCCCGCGAGTCCGCCGAGCAATACGCCGAGTAACGTTTCCAGAATTATAACTACAAACCCGACCGTAAGCGAAACTCTGCCGCCGTACATAAGACGAGAAAATACGTCAAAACCTTTATCGTCCGTACCGAGCAGGTGCGTAGGAGAAGGCGGGAGATAGTTGGAGGGTTCTGAATACGTTATGATATAAACGCCCTGATCGCCGTAAAAAAGAGTATCTCCCGACGCGTTCTCGGGCGGATTTACGAGCGTAGAGAATTCTTCTCTGACCTTTGTGTTG
>CAVBZJ010000030.1:0-3517 GCA_963599785.1 Anaerovoracaceae bacterium | reverse complement strand
ACACAAACACTACCAAAAGCATCACACGTCCCGTCATAGAAAGCTTTGAACGGAAAAACCGTTTAAGCACTAACATTCCGGGGCTTAACGTTCTGCTCGTCGCCTCTTCGGTATTGAATTCTTCGTCCATACCGAAATTAGGAGAGGCCTCTCCTACGGAAGCTTCGGAGGCGGCGGAAACGTTTTCCGTAACATCTGCTCCTTCGCCGACTATTTCTTTTTCAACTTCGTTTTGTTCGCCAAGTATGGTATCCGTAGGATTTCCGACGAAAATATCTTTTTTCATTTTACCGTACCTCCTATCTGCCGAGCTTGACACGCGGATCGACTACCGCATACATAAGGTCGCTCAAAAGCGTGCCTATTACCGTAAGTATTGCTATAAACATATTGTACCCCATTATAAACGGTATGTCCGCCACGACGAGCGCGTCGTACGCGAGTTTACCGATACCGGGAATACTGAAAACCGTTTCCGTAATCATCGCGCCGCCGAAAAGTCCGGGGAGAATACCCGCCATAAGAGTTACCAGCGGTATCATAGTGTTTCTGAAAACGTGTTTATAAATTACTTTATGTTCGGAAAGTCCCTTTGCTCTTGCGGTACGAACGTAGTCCGCTTTGAGTGCTTCGAGAGTATTCGTACGAGTGTAACGCATAAGAGAACCGATAGACAAAATAACCAGAACCGCCATCGGAAGCACCATATGCCACAACATATCGCCGAGTCTCTGAAAGAAATTCGCGTCCATCGGCAGCGACGCGGAGGCTATGCCCCCGACCTCAAACCAACCAAGCTGAACGGCAAACAATCTTATAAACAGCGCGGCAAGGAAGAACGTCGGAAGGCTTATGCCTATCATCGCAAGTACGGTAACCGAATAATCGACTACACCGTACTGATTCGTCGCCGCTTTGATTCCGAGAGGAATGGCGATTGCAAATTGCAAAATAGTCGCGATAAAGGCTATCGCAAAGGATATGCCCATATTCTGGAAAATAACCTCGTTTACGGGGCGTTTATACTTAAACGACATTCCGAGGTCGCCCTTCATAAGGTTGCCGAGCCAGCCGAAATAGCCTTTAAGTATTGCAACAAACTTATCCCAACCGGAAGCGAGTCTGTAATTAACTCCCGTTTCCACGGTTTCACCCGATTTAAGAGTAAACCGAACGTTTCTCACATCCGTATTTTTCATGTCAGGGTTTTCGATAACCGTAAAAGTACCGCCCTCTAAAAGAGTAAGCTCTTCGTCTATGGTTATAATCTTGCCGTCCTCTTCTCCGCCGTCGTCGGTCGAATCGGAAGAATCCGTTTCATCGTCTTTCGCGCTTGCGCCCTTCGACGTAACCTTATAAATGCCGAAAGTCCCGTCGTCATTTAATATGACGCGGGTATTATGCGCGCCGTCGTACTCGCCGGCGTACCATTCGGTATAAGTAAGAAGCCCTAACGTAACGTCTTCGTCAAAGGTTTTGGCTTTTACGTTTCTGGTAAAAGTCTTTCCGGAAAATTCGCTGTTCTCGCCGATATGAAGCGTTAAATACGCGTCCGGCATAGCAAGTCCGTAAAGTTCCTTTATACGATCCACGTCCTCCTGCTTCATCGTTCCTTGGGCAACGGCAGAAGAATATTGATTGTCAACGTAGTCGGTCGGCATCATACGCGCAAGTGCATATATTATTACGGAAACACCGAACAATATAAGCACCGAAAGTAATAGCCTCTTGACTATATATTTTAGCATATCCATTGAATAAAACCCGTCTTTCAAAGGCGGCGACGATTATCTCGCGCCGCTTTGAAAGTCTTTTCGTTTGATTTTTTTTACTTATAATTTACTTCCCAGATACGAGAAAGCAATCCGTTATAAGGAGAACGCTCGCTTTCGGGAGTCATAGTCGCTTCGTCGATTACGTTACCGTTAAACGCGGACATATCGTATCTCTGATAGGTAGGCATTTCGACCGCAAGTTCCATAACGAGGTCAAGAGCTTCCGCATAAATATCGATTCTCTCTTTCTGGCTGGTGGTAGCTCTGCCCTCGTCGATTTTTTGACTCAACTCGGTGATAATGTTGTACTCGGTTCTGTAAACGCCGTTCTTGCCCGCTTTTATCTGCTTATATCCCCAGTTGCTGGTGGAGCTTGCCTGCGAGTCTATGTGATAAACCTGATACATATCGGGATCTATCGTAGAAGACCACGCAGCCGCCCATACAGCGAGCTTACCGTTAGACAAATCGGAAAGCGCGGTCTGCGAGCAAACTACTTTAACGTCAAATCCGTGAGCGTTCAGAATCTCTTTCGCATCAAGGAACATTTTGTACGCAGGGTGGTCGTTAGAGCCGCCCGCTATCGTGAACGTATAGTTAAGAGTATCCGTTCCGAAGCCTTCAATCGTCTTTTCGTAAACGCCGTTGCTGTTTTTAACGTACCCTTCACTGATAACGAGATCTTCGATTTCCGAACCCGTTCTATCAAGCGCGTAGTCAACGCCCGACGTGCTGGTATAAGTGGTCGCTCCCTTAGGATACGCCCAGTTGGTCTTACTCATCGGTCTGTAAATAAGTTCCGCAAAACCGCCTTTATAATAGTTATCGAGTATGGTTTGCGTATCCATAGCCTTGATAATAGCTCTTCTGACGTTTATATTCGGAACGAAACGAGGATTTATACCGACGTAGCCGTAACCGTTTGTCTTAATCTGCGAATAACTAAGTCCTGCTTTTACGATTGCATCTTTATTATCAACCGTTGCACTCGGATCACCAAAATCGATATTGTTTTTGGTAAGAGCGTTGATAATCTGATCGGATTCAACAACTTTGTATATCAAATATTTGATTTTAGCGTTTTCAAGCTCTTTGCCTACGGTCTCGAAGTAGGGATTTCTTTCATAATAAACCATATTGTTATTATAAAATTCCGAACCTCTGCTCGCAGGAGTTCCGCTCGAAGAAGAAGCCATATATGCGCCCGCGCCTACGGGAAGCACAACCTTGCTGCTTGCATTAAGAACGTTGTTCATAAAGTTGATATCACCGAACTCAACGCCGAATTCGCTTATACCGTCGTATTTAGCGATATGCTCCGCGTCCGAATAATAGTGCATCGGAGATACCGTGAACGAGAAGTTATATATTGCCTTGGGGTCTACGCCGTTGATTTTAATTTTCAGAACGTCATACGAACCGTCAAGCGCCTGTCCCTTAAAGCTCGTAACCTTAGAGGTCGTAATACCCGTGATATTCTGAACAACTTTGGTAGAACCTTTAAAGTAGTCGCTCTTTGCTTCCGCGGTGAACTGGTCGAGAACGGTGGAGGCGGTTGCCCAGTATTTAGCTACCGTACGGAAGTTGGAAGGACTGATTCTCGTTTTCTGCTCACCTTTGTTATCGGTAAAGATTACGTCTGTATCTCTGAAATATTGTTCGTAAACTCTGTTGATGCAGTAATTTTGAATAAGCTCATCGTCAGACATACCCGCATATTGAGAATCGTTTCTCATTTCCGA
>CAVBZJ010000029.1:0-16516 GCA_963599785.1 Anaerovoracaceae bacterium | reverse complement strand
TTCTTTAACAGCGCGGCAACGTCGTCCGTGATAACGTGTTCCATCCGGCATGCGTTCTCCTCTGCCGAGGCTTTATCCGCGCCGATGAGTTCGAGTGCCTGCGCAACCGTTTTGTGCTTTTCCGCAATGTCCTCCGCCTTTTTTACGCCGCTCTTCGTAAGCGTGATTTTGCCGCGCTCGAACCGAACGTACCCGAACTCCGCAAGCACGTCCATAGCGTTATGCACGCTCGCCTTGCTGTACCCGCGCTCTTCCGCAACGTCCGTAAGCCTTACCGTTCCTTTTTTCTTTTGCAACGCGTAAATCGCCGTTAAGTACATTTCCTGCGATTCCGTATTTTCAATCATCGTTCCTTCCTTACCTTATATTTTTCTCGCCCTCTTGCGTTTTATGACTATCACGGTTGCCGTTATCGCGCCTGCCGCGAGTATCGCCGCGCCCGCGACTATCAGGGCGTAACCCCACATCGGCATGCGGAAGCTTACCCCCGCCACGCACACGATAAAAATTCCCGTTTCCTCCGTTTCGGCTAAAACGTATCTGCCGTACCCGCTCGAAGTCAGTTTCCGAATACCGCCGTTTTCGTCCATAATATACACTTCTGCTTTGGTACGGTCGAAAAAGTCGTCCGCGCGGAACAGCAGTCCGAACTTTCCGCTCGCGGAAACGCTTTCGCCCTCCGCGCTTAAAAGCTCCACCGAAAACACCTCGAAATTTTCCGATATGTTTTTCATTGCGGAAGCGGCTTTTTTATATACCGCGGAGCTTTCGGAAGCCTTCCCCGCGACGACGCTTGCGTTTTTCGGCAGCGTTCCGAGCTTATCGAGCGTTTTGACGAGTTCGCTTTCGCCCGCCGTCGCCCGAATCGTAACGATGAATTCCGAATATGTATCGTTGCCGAGCGACGTTTTATATTCCGCGCTTTCCGCCCTGTAAACGAGGGTATACTCTCCGACGTTTTTAAGTTCGAGCCTGCCGTCCGAAATTTCCGCGGTTTCCTTTCCGTAAAAGGCTTCCGCTGTAACGGCGCAGGTCTTCTCTCCGAGCGTTGCCGTCGCTTCGGGAACGGGGAAAACCGTGCCGACTTTAAGAGAATACTCCGCCGCCGAGTCCGTCTCTATCAGGGGAACGAATTCCGCAGGTCTTTCACCTATGTCGCGGATAGCTTCCGAGGTCTTTTTCGCGGAAGCAATATCGAGCGTCGCGCCGAAGCTCGTTTCGCGCGCCATAGCGTTTATGTACGCCGAAAAAGAAAGCCGACTTTTTAAGTTGTTTTCGGAAAGAGTGTAAGTAACGTATGTCGTGCCGTTCTTTTTCTCGGTGGTCGAGCCGACATCCATTCCTTCGAGATTGAGCTTTATATAGCCTATCTGCGAGCTGTATCCGAAGGTCATATAATATCTGCCGTCCTGCTTTTCGACCGTCACGGGGTTAGTGAAATTATCCGCGCCCATTTTCAAATCGAGCTTTACGGGAACTTCGTACGTTCCGTCTTCGCCCGAGACGACGGATTCCGCCGCCGCGAACGTAATTCCGCGCGACAGCAGAGGCAATAAAAGCCCGAAGCCGACCGCGAGAACGCACGCCGCGGCGCACGCCGACGCGCGCCAAAATATTTTTTTAATAGCGTTTTTTACCATATTTCGTTACCCTCTGCGTCGATAAACTTTGCCACGAGGACGGTATCTGCGGTAAATTTATAGGACGACAAGTCTATAAGCGTTCTGCTCTCGTCGCCCGAAACGAACCACCCGACGAACTTAAAGCCCTCGTCCGCCACCGCGCGTCTGTCCGAATCCAAGCCCTCGCCGTCTATAACCTCGTCGTTTTTGAGAACTGTGTTTGAATATTCGGAATTTATCGAATACTTAACGGTGAATTTCTTTTTGTATATGGCGGTAATCGTGAAAAATTCTTTTCCGAACGAAACGTCGTTGAGATAAATTTTGCCCGTTTTCACCTCGTCGCCGATAAATCCGCCCGTCCAGCCTGCGAGAACGTAGCCCGCGGGCGCGTAAGCGTTGAACGACGCAAGGTCGATTATATAATAGCCGGTGGAAGAATCTCTGAAATAATGCTTCGTTCTGTCCGCGTTGCCTTCCGCCTTTGCCGTGACCGAAACGCCGCCGTCCCAGACCGCGTAAAGCACGATGCTTTGGGCGTTGTATTTGGAAATGAAATCCGAAATACCGTTACCGCCCGCCACTATGCCCCGCTCGGTCGCGTCGCGCGATTCGCTCTGCGTCCAGCCGAACAGTATGTCGTTGCCGAAAAACTCCTTCGCGTTAAGCGTTTTTATGTTTTCGCTTAAATTATAGGTCACGCTTCGCTCGGTCAGACCGTCGAGGAAGGCGTGCGCTTCGTCGGTAACGTAGGTTATCAAGACGTCGCACTTATCCGAAAGCGCGTTTATTCTCTGCCCGAAATAGAAGGAAATTCCGTTCACGCGGAAGCCGTATTCGACGTAGAACTCACCCGCCTCGTTAAAGGTCAGCGAATATTCGTAATCTCCTTTGGTAAGCTTATAGGTCCTGCTCGCGTAAAAGCTGTTGTCGCGCTTTCCGCCGAGGTAGTGCTGAACGTTCACGGTGGACGCGGCTATTTCGTACCCCTCGTCGCTGTACGCGCGCGGCATGCTCATAGTATAAAGAGTGTTCGTAAAATACGAATCGAATTTAAGCATTTTAGTAGTCTTTTCGCCCGAAAAGCTTACGTTATAAATATATCTGCTTTCAAATTCGTCGCCGAAATTCTTGTATAAAACGGTCGCCGCAAACCACGAATACTCGTTCATATACCCGCGGATTTCTTCCGTCAGGGCGTTTATATCCAAATCGCCGTCCGCTTCTTTAACGACGGTAGTAGTGCGGTTTTTGCCGTCGGTAAGATAAAAACTCACGCGCGATATATTCAGCGCATAAGAAATATCGTCGCCTAATTCGAGGGTGAATTTTCTCGAAAGCTTTTCCGCGAAATTAGCCGCCGTAAGATATACGGACTCGCTCGCCCGAACGTCCTTTCTCTTGCCGTACTCGTCGTAGGTAACGTCGCCGTCGCTCAGAACTTCGCCGTTATCCGCTTCTATGCGATAGGTTTCCTTTTGGGTGGTGACGTATCTGAATCTTATGAAATCGATTTCGCCGTAAACGTTCACAAGCTCGTATAAAACGTAGGTTTCGTAACCCGACACGGTAAAGGCTTTATTCTGATGACCTATATAGGTCAGCTTGTAAACCCCGTTTTCGTTTGCGAACACGCCGACGTGAAGAGGATTTATGCACGACTCGTCGTCGTACCAGCTGCTTCTAAACCGAATGCCCGCCACGCCGTTCCAGGAATAAGTCACCGCGGGAAGCTCTACCGAAGAACTTTCTTTATCTATCGCGGAGGAAACGTACGCGTCGTATTCTTCCGACCACGACCAGTAGCGCGTTTCATCCGAAATTCTGTAATCCGCCCCGCTTTTTTCGACGAGTTCGACTAAACAGGTATTCGTTTTGCCGTTCTCGCCCTCGTAAGCAAACAGCACCGCGCAGTCCGAAGAAAACGCGAAAGCCTCGCTTACGGTTTGCTCGCGCGAAAAATCTATATTGCCGCCGTTCATCGCGTAAATTCTGCTTTTAACCGTCGAATAATCCGCCGTTTCGGATACCTTTTCGCGGAAAAGGTCTTGAAGTCTTATAATCTCGCCCTTACCGAACGTTTTGCCCACGCGGAGCTTCCCCGACTCACGCAAGCCGTTTGAACCGAAGGTCTGCACGGACATAGAATCGTAATAAAGCTCTTCGCCGTCTTTGCGTTTTTCAACCGCGTCGTAGCCGTACACGCTTGCGGAAACGTTGAAGCGCGCTATTTCGTAACGCGCGTCCGCCACGTTCTTCGAGTTGGTTTCTTTATCGGGGCTGAACGTTATCTTTCCGTCGTAAATCGTTCTCGATTTATACGGCGCGTCCGCAGACTTCGCGGAATAGATAAAGTTTATCATTTTGGTGGAAAGCCCGTGTTCCGTCACCTCTCCGTACAAAAGGTTTTTGGAGTTGAGGTCGGACGCGCTGCCCGCATAAAAGCTTTCCTGCGATTTGAAGGTATACGCGTCGCCCGAAAGCTCTTTATAATCGACGTCCTCGTCCGCAAGCTTTATTATATGGTCGTAATCCATATAGAGAATTTCTATGCCCGAACCCATTCCGCCCGCGACCTCCATGAAGCCCGATACGGAATACATAAGCGCAAACTCGCGCTTAAAGTTCGTGCCGAGGTCTATTATCGAATAGATTTTATAATCGGACGTATGAAATTCCACCGAATAATCGACGTATTTTTTCGCCTTATACGCCTCGGGATAATAATCGGACTCCACCTCTCCCGTGTAGTCCGAGGTATCAACCTCGAAGCAATACTGCATCGGCATAAAGGACATCATTCTGTAAAACATATTCACCGAATACGGTTCTTCCAGCCTGCCGTTAGCAAATTTCACGAGTCCCGCGTACGGAGTAAAGGGTTTTATAAGCTTATATTTCCCGTTTTCCGCTTTTATGTAGGAGAAAACGGAGTTGAAGCCGTCGCCCATAGACGAGGCGTTTTTTTCGGTTTTGAAATAGCTTCTCACGAGATAATAGCCGTTTTCGAGCGGTACGCTCGTATCGACGTACGGCGTTTTGAAGCCTATAAGTCTTTTTATTTTGAATTCCACCGTGTAAGAAGTGGTCGTGCCGTATCTCTCTTCGTCCGAAAGCCCTTCTGTTTTCCAGTCTGTGGTTTCTATATCGAGATAAAGGGGCGCGGAAAGGTCTGCGTCCGTGATACGGATATAAATCGTTTTAACGGTGTCCGAAAAAGAGTTTACCCGCTCTTTTATATAAACGCTCGAAGGGTTTTTAGTCGCGTTCACGGTGACGGAGTAAGAATCCGCAAGCGAGCCGTAAGGCTCGGGATCTACGCAGTCGTACACTATTTTAAGGAGCAGCTCGCCGTCCGATTTTTCTATGTAAGTATTTTCCGCCGAAATGTTTTCGGGGAATTTTTTATAGCCGCCGAACTGCGCGGCGGTCTTTCCCTCTTTAATCGTTTCTTCGAGAATATTCGCCTCGAACTCTACGTCGTACGTTCCGTTCGCGGAGAAATCTTCCTTTCCCCACTTTGCGTAAAGAGTTACGTCCGCCATAGTCATCAGAAGCAGGTTGTCCTGATATTGAGTCTGATATTCTTTATCGAAATACCAACCCGCGAAAACATAGCCGACCTTTTGAGGAGACGGCAGAACGGGTATGCTCTTCGCCGTATAGGTCAGATCGCCTATCGGTTCGTCAAGCCCCTCGGAGGAAAAAGAAATTCTGTATTCCTTATCGCCGTACGCGTTCTTTATAAGCTCCTCGGGAGTTTTTATCGCGCCGCTCGCGCACCCCGCAAAGGAAAAAGCGCAGACCGCACACATAAAAAGCGCGATTATAGTTTTTCGGATTGATTTTTTCATAGTTACCTTTTTGCGGAAATTCCGCGCGCGCCCGCGCCGCGGGCGCGCGCTCTTCCCGTTTCGTTTTCAGTGTCTTTTTTCCGTTCGTTTTTTACAGATAGTTATCCTCGTGGTCGAGAAGGTTTTTCATAAATTCGTTTTCGGAATTGTTTCTGCCCTCGAACCAGCCTTCCTCGAAGAGCGAGGAATCCTGATTTTTGACAAGCTCCGCGTCCATCCATATATCGAAGTCGATATTGTTGTAAATCGCGTAGCGTTCCTCTTCCATATCGGTGAACGCGTTCGTGTGAATCTTGGTAAAGATACCGAACGAGATATAGTTGAACGCTTTTCCGAGGTAGTAGACAGAGCCTTCCATAACCTCGTAACGATACACGAAGCTCTGGAATCTCGCGTATGCGGGCAAAAATTGCGCCCACGAATAACCGTAGTAACGATTAGACTGACCTATGCCCATATGTCCGCTGCCGTCGTTAAAGCCGCCCGCGGTGGCAACGTACTGAACGTCGTAAATAGTAATGGTCGCGTCGTTGTTTTCGTTATCCTTCATCGTCTGCGTTTTGCTTCCGTCAACGTATTTCACGATGCCGTAGTTATCTCCGCCCATGCTCTGAACGAAGAAGTATTCGCCGACCGTCGAGGTCGCGCTTATTCCGCCGTTCGATCTGTCTTTTTCTTTAACGGTACTCGTAAAGGTGATTATGCCCTTGGACTTGAACGCATAAGGCTCGATAACGGTGAGATTTGCGAGAGGAATGGTCATATTCACGCCCTTTCTCTTTATCGCGGGGTTAATAGTGACGTTTTCGCCGTCTACCGTGCAGCCCGCGTTAAGGAACGCGTATTTTCTGATTATCGAAAGCCCGCCGTCCGAAACGATGAACTTCGTAAGGTTGGCGGTATTCGCAAACGCGCTTTCGCCTATCTCCGTCACCTGCGCGCCGACGTATACTTCCGAAATATAGTTGTTTCCGTTGAACGCGTCCTTCGCGATAACTATGGTATAGTCCGCATATTTAGGATCGTTAAGGAAGTCGATATTGATTCTGTAAACGCCGCCGAGGTCCTTCGCCGTGCTTTGGTCGAAGCCCGTTACGGTGATTATTTTGTTCGCGTCGTCGGCGGTGTAAGTAAAGCCGAGTACGTTGAGCATATACGATACTTTAAGGTACTTGTTGCTCTCTATCATACCCTCGCTGAATTCGCCGCCCAGATCGGTTATTTCGTAGGTATATTCTTCCGCGGTTATGCCGACCGCTTCGAGAACCTCCGCCGCGGTAAGCTCGTCGCCGGACTTTTTGCCCGCAAGCGAATAAATTCTCTTTGCAGAAGCGTCTCTCACGTCGTCGCCCGTTATGTGGATAACCACGTCCTCGCCTCTCGCTATTTTACCGATAAACACTACCTTTTCAACAGACTTATTATTGTCGTCGCAAAGGTCGGTATACGGATCTCTGTTATTCGTGAACGCGTATTCGCTCACACCCTCGGGCATAGCTTTCTGATTGACGTACAGATATTCAAAATCAGATTTGCAGAGGTTAGAATAAACCGAGAAGGAATCTATTGCAGCCGAATCGTCGGGAGCTAAAACTCTCTGCATATCGGTAAAGGACGAACCCGTGTAGTAAGAAAGCTCGTAGGTTTCGTTGTTTTCGTCCGAAGCGTAAGAAATAAGCTTAAATGTGGAAGGAAGCGAAATATATTTTACTTCCATACCCCTGAACGCGCCTACCGAAACGGCTTCCACGCCCTCTTTTACGGTAATCGTGTCGTTCACGACCTTTGCCTGATAAGTGGTTACGAGGGTTTTATAGGTCGCGCCGTTTATAACGCGGTCTCTGTATAATTCGCCCTCTTCGTAATAATATTCGCTGCCCGCCTCGAATTTGAGGTTGGAGGGAACGGTGATAAGGGTTTTAACGCTCGCGGGTACGGTTACGAAATCGTAGAAGCTCGCGTTTCTGTAATAGCCCATATAGCCTTCCATATAATCGCCCCAGAAGGAGTCGATTATTGCTTCCAGACCTTCGGGAAGCTCTATCGCTTTAAGGTTTCTCATATTCCAGAAAGATCTTTCAAGCACTTTAAGGGTGGAAGGAAGAGAAACGGTTTCGAGCTTGGTGCAAGCCTGAAAACGATTTATGTACTTAATGCCTTCCGCAAAGCTTGCGTATACCGCGGAGATGCAGTTATCAGGTCCGGCGTTGCTTATTCCGCCCGAAAGACCGAAGTCCGCCGCGACAACGTTGCAGCCCTTAACGCCGTTTATCGTGACGTTTTCGGAAAGGAAGGAAATCGCGGGGAATCTCTGAATGTTCTCCCATTCCTCGGACTTCTGCGATTTGAAATCGAAGCCCGTCACCGCGTAGTCGTTCGCCGTGCCGTCTATCTTCTGATAATTGATATAAGGAGACTTCCAAAGCACCTTTATCTTCGTGTTTTCGTTCACGACGAGAGAAGAAAAGTCTACCGCTTCGCCGTTTTCGTAAGCATAGGATAAATCCTCTTTATCCATATAATAAGGAACGAAATCCTCGGATTCCTTATCGGGAGCTTTTACCGAAGAGCCTACTCCCACAAGCTCCGTTTTAAGCACCTCGTAGCCGTTGTCGAACACGACCTCCGCGGCGTAACGACCGTAAAGGGCGTCTGCGTCCTGCGAAACGTATTTCGTGCCGTAAGCCGCGTCTATATACCAACCGTCGAAGGTTAAATTCTGCTTTTTGGCTTCTGCGGCGTACTCCTCCGTTTTAGCGGCGAGATCTTCGAGCTTTATGTCCGTCGGGGTTGCCCCTCCCACCGAAATATCGACGTGTATCGGCGCGAAATACGCGTATACCGTCATATTTTCCTTTACCTCGGTATCCTTGGTAAATTCCGTGCCTTCTTCAAACGTAGGCGTCGTATACCAGCCGCGGAACTCGTAAAATTCCTTTTCCGGATCGGCGGGCATATTGACCTTGCCGTCCACGACCTCTACCGTTTGCGTTTTGCCTTCTACGGTAAACGTAACCGACAGATCCTTGCTTCCGCACGCGGCAAGCGCGCAGACTCCGACAAGAAGCGCGACGAGGCACAATATCGCGCCAAGCACGTTCTTTCTGATTTTCGTCATTTTCAAATGACCTCCTAAAAAAATTTTTATCGTATGTAAACCCGATTTTTACGGGATAAACACCTGTTTTAAGCGTTTTATATGCGCATACGTCATATATCGTATCTCGCAAGTATCTCCGAGGGAGACTTAAAGAGAACGAACAGATACGGGACGAGAGAAATGCAGGTCATAAGCACGGCGCAGACCGCGAAGCTTGCCGCCGCAAGACCTATGAACCCCGCGAAAGCCGTATTCATAACCGCGTATCTCCCCGCGACGAGCGCCGCCGCGAGAACGGAGAAAACAAAAAAGCTTATCACCCCGTTAGCTATCGCCGAAACGCATTCCTTGAACAAAAGATTGCCGCGGTTTACGCCTATCGCGCGGTAAATTCCGTACTCCTTGCTGTTTTTTATGCTCGCCGATTTCTCTATAAAGAAATAGATTATAAAAAGCAGCGCGATGACGAGAAGATAAAGTTGCAGTCCGCTCGCCGCTTCCTGCCGTCGTTCCGCGTTTTCCTTCGCGTAGGTCGCGCCGACGTTCACCGCAGTCACTCCCAAAGCCCTTAAATCCGCTTTGAGCGAAGAAAGCTGCTCGGGGCTTTCGGTCTGTATCTCGAAATAATACTGCGAACCCGTCGAGGACAGCGCGTCAAGATTCGGCGAAATATACACGAAAACGTTGCGAAGCACGTTTTTATTGACGTATACGCGAATATCCGTGTTCATCACGTCGCGCGTTACCTCGAAGCGTTCGACGTATACCTTGCTGCCCGTAAGCTGTATCGCGTACGGCGTGTTTTTAAGCCGCGTGTTGGTTTTGTTTATTTCCGAATCCGCCTGCGTGGTATCGGCAAGCATTTTATAGAGCGAGTTTCTGTTTATTTCCACTCTTACCTTGTCGTTATCTATTTCGCCGTCGTACAATAAAATTTCCGCGGTGAACGCTACCGAGCCGAAGGTATCCTTAAAGAAAATCTCCTCTCCGTCCGAAAAGCTTATTCTGTTATACACGCCGAGGAAATTGACGTAGTCCGCTTTGTTAAGGTAAATGATTTTATCTTCCCCCGCGGTTATGCCCGTAATCGGGTATTCGCCGTCGAAGCTTATAAGGGTTATCGCCTTATCGGTATCGAGTTCCTTTAAGCGGAACTGCTTTTTAAGCTCCTCCGCCATTTTTCTCGAAACGACCGCCTCGCCCTTTTCGGGAAGCCTGCCGTATTCCATATCGGGAGCTTCACCCTCCTCGATAGCCTTGGGAGTGTATTTCACCTCTATTCCCGAAAGCCCCGAAAGTCCGCCGTAAGAAAAGCTGCCCGTTCTCGTTTCGGTATCGAAAAAGTCTATGCTTTTATAGTGGCTTTCGTCGGTTTTTCTTAATACCGAATAGGAATTGAGATTAGTATAAACGGTGTTTTCGCCGAGCGTTTTGTTGTCGTCGGTAATATTCAGGGACTCGAACGCCGAGAACGCGAAAAACGTTACAACGACCGCAAGCGCGAGAATGAATATCTGCTTGAACACGTTGCCCGCGGAGTACGCTTTTTCTCCTTCGCCCTTTCTTTTCGCGAACACGCTTTTAAATCCGAACAGTCTGCCGTTGCGCTTTGCCGTGCTTTTGGTAAAGGTGGCTAAAACGTCGTGCGCGCCGCCCTTTTCGCGAACGCCGTCGTAGGTCGCGGGCGCAAGGTCGGTCTCTTCTATTTCGCCGTCCTCCACAAGCTCGCCGTCCACGATTTTGATATGACTGTCCGCGTATTTTTTTATGAGCGACACCTCGTGCGTGACGATGACTACGAGTCTGGTTGCGGAAATTTCTTTAAGAATATCCATAACCTTCATCGTGTTTTCGGCGTCGAGGTTGCCCGTCGGCTCGTCGGCGAGAATCACGTCTCCGCCCTTTACTATCGCGCGGGCTATCGCAACTCTCTGCTGCTGTCCGCCCGAAAGCGCGTCCCCGAGCTTATTCTTAAAGCGTTCCATATCCACGAGCTTTAAGGCTTCTTCCGTTCTGCGAGCGATTTCCTTTTCGTCCTTAAACCCCGCTATAAGCATCTGATTACGCAATATTTCCGCAATCGTGTAGCCCTTTTCGAGGTAATAATTCTGGAATATGAACCCTATTTTTTCGTTTCTTATCCTATCGGTTTTGCCGCTCGTACATTCGCCGTCTATATAGACCTTGCCGCCGTCCGCCTTTTCCAGCCCGCCGATAATGTTAAGAAGGGTGGTCTTGCCGCTTCCGCTTTTTCCGAATATGCAGACGAGACCTTTTTCGGGAAGCTCGAAGGATACGCCTTTCAGCACCTTGTTCGCATTGCGCGAGCGTTTGTTAAAGGTTTTCGTCACGTTTTCGACTTTTATCCTCGACATATCAGCCCTTCGTCCCCCTTCTTAAAGATTTTCTCACGCTTTGTCCGTTTATGGCGCGGTTAAACCCGAACGCTACGAACTCCACTATTAAAAACAACATAATTTCTATAAGGAAATAGTTCCCCGCCGTGATGAACGATATGCCGCCGTTCGGAATGACCGCCGCAACGAGACTTACGAGCGGCAACAACACTATCGTCGGCAAAAATATCAGAAGCATCTGAACGTACAGCGACCGCGACGAAATTTTACTCGATATTCCGAGCGTTCTGTACACCGCGAAGTCGGTTTGAAACACCTTCACGCTTCTGCCGAATATCACCGATATAAGCGCGGAAAACAACAGGCAAACCGCTATCAGCGCGATATAATAAAGCACGTTCATCGCGTAAACGTCGCCCGCGTTGGTAACGTATACCTCGCTCGAAGAAAGCAAGCCCATAATGCCTTCGGGAAAGCTTCCGAGCGCGTTTTCCGCCGCCGAATCGCTTTCAAAATACAGCGCGGACTGCGCCGCGAAGCTCGCTTCGCTTTCAAAAATTTCGGCGTAATCTTCGGGATTCATTTTTACGATAAGCCTTCCGCTTCTCGCGTCGTCCTTATCGCCGTCGCTCGCCACCTCGTAGGATTTGTTTGATTTTACCGAGAACACCGCGGAATAATCGGTCGCGCGGTAAGCCCCCGAATTTACGAGGTTTATTTTTCCGCGCTCCGCCGTCTCGTCCTTCTCGAAGGCGTATACCGTGACGGTCGTTTCTCCGAGCTTCATTTTAGTGTTTATCGCCTTTATTTTAACGCCGTTTTCGCTTGCGTCCGCGTGCGAAAGATATAAAAGCACTCGGCTGTCGGTAACCGTGGTTTTCACGGTTACGTTTTCTATACCCGCGTTCGCGTTCAGAAACGTTTCGGCTATCTCGTTTTTATCCCTTTCCGCGGACTTCGGTAGTACGAGAACCGCTTCTCCGCGTTTCAAGTTGTATTCGTAAGGCGCGTATAAGCACGTCACGCCGTAAGCGGATAACGTTCCGCTTTTTTTCGGAACGTTTACCGTGAATTCCGAAAAGTCTTTATCGAGAAAGCAGAACCCCGCGCCCGTCGCGGCGGCGGCTTCGTCCAGCTCGTCGGCGGTAAGACTTCCTTTTTCGGAGGAAACTATAACCTTGCCCTTAACGCCTACCCCGTCCAGCGAACCCGTTATCGGTCTGACGAGAGACGCGCCGAACACCGAAAGCACCACGAACAGCGTGACCGCGCAAACGAGCAGCGCAAAGCTCATCATAACGGTGAATTTCGGGCGGCTTTTATAGTTAAGCACCCCTATATGCACGGTGTCCTTAAAGCTCTTCCTTCTGCTCGGCTTGACCTCGGGAATTTCGGTATTTTCGGGCTTTTTCGGCTTTTCAATCACCTTATCTTCCTTAACGCCGCCGTCGAAAATCGTCACCCTTCTCGTCGCGTATTCGACGAAAAATTCGGGGTTATGCGTAACGACTATCACGAGCTTATCCTTGGAAACGTCTTTAAGAAGCTTTGCGATTTCTCTCGAAGCCTTTACGTCGAGGTTGCCCGTCGGCTCGTCCGCGAGTATCACGGGCGCATCCTTTGCGAGCGCGCGGGCGATTACCGTGCGTTGCTTTTCGCCGCCCGAAAGCTTGCTTCCGCGCCTGTTCGTCTGCTCGGTAAGCCCCACCTTTTCTATAAGCTCCTTCGCCTTTTCGCGGCGCAGTTTTTTATCCTCGAATCTTAAAAGCGCAAGCTCCACGTTTTCGAGAACGGTCAGGTTTTCTATAATGTTAAAGTCCTGAAACACCGTGGCGATATACTTTTCGCGGTACTTTTCCCATTCTGCCGCGCCGTAGTGAGAGGTCTCCTCTCCGTTTATGTAAAGCTCGCCCTCTTCGTAGCTGTCGTTCGCGCCGATAACGTTGAGAAGCGTAGACTTACCCGAACCGCTCTCGCCCTCTATCGTAACGAACTCGTTATAATCGAACCCGAGATTTATTCCGCGTATGCCTATCGTCAGAATATCGTTGCTGTCGTATATTTTTCCGACGTTTTTTAACTCTAACAGCAATTTTTTTCGCTCCTTCAACCGTTTTTTCTTTTATTTTCGTTCGGTTTTCTCTTTTGAACCCGTCCGCCGCCGAGCCTTTTCTCTACGGCGTTCTTTGTCTGCGACGCTCGCTTTACCTGCGAGTTTTCTATTTTTCCCACGCCGCCCGAATTTAGTTAGTCTTGACTAACTTTCCGTTATTTTTTAACCGACCTTGGTGGTCGGTTTCTCGTTGTTTTTGGTTAGCACCCGCTAACGACGGTGATATTATAGCACCGCCTTTTATACAAGTCAATAAAAATATACGGACTTTTATAAAGTTAGTGTTAGATAACTTTTACTGCCCTTTAAGACGGGTAAAAAACTCGTCCGCAAGCTCTTTTCCGCCCGTTTTATAGGTTTTTCCGTCCTTAATCCACACGGCGTAATCGCACAAAGCCTTTGCGCACCTTCTGTCGTGCGTGACGGTTATCATAGTGATTTTTCGTTCCGCGCGCAATCGGTTAAGGGTTTTGGTCATCTCGCACAAGCCTTTATAGTCCTGCCCCACCGTCGGCTCGTCCAGAATAAGCACTTCGGGATCGGTCGCGACGACGGCGGCAATGGAAACCCTTCTTTTCTGCCCTTCTGAAAGCGATTGCGGGTGACGGGCGTATAAACGCTTCACCCCGAACGCTTCCGCTATCTCGTCGGCGTATTCGTCCGATTTCGCGCCGAATTTTATCTCCCTTTCCACAGTCGGCATAAACAGCTGATAATCGGGGTTCTGATACACCACGCCGACCTTTTTATACCATTTTTTGCCCGCCTTGCTTCCGCTCCCGAACTTCTCGTCCAGAGTTTGAGATATTGTGCCTTGCGTGGGCTTTTCGAGACGGGAAACGAGCCTTAAAAGAGTGGTTTTTCCGCACCCGTTTTCGCCGAGAAGCACGGTGCGCGCGCCCTTTACTATATCGAAGCTCACGTCTTTTAAAATTTCCCGCCCCTTAACGGAAAACGCAACGTTTTTCAAGGAGAACGCGGGGAATTTACCCGTAAACGTGGGGCTTTCGTCCTCAATCGCCGCGGACTGCTCGCTTAAATAGCTTTCCTTGTCCGTTATTTCGCGCACGCGCCTTTCGCCGACGTGAAAAACCTTGTCCACGAACGGCAGCACCATATCCAGCCTGTGTTCTATCACCGCCACGCAGTACCCCGTTTTCGCAAGGGCTTTCAGCGTCGTCATAAGCATTTCCGCGCCCGCCGCGTCCAGATTCGCAAGCGGCTCGTCGAGAATGATTATCTTCTGCCCCATCGCGAGCGTGGAAGCGGTTATAAGCCTTTGCTTCTGCCCGCCCGAAAGCTTGCGGCACAGCCACTCTTTATCGAGCTTCATAAGCTTACAAACGGTGTAAATCTGTTTGGTTATTTTTTCGGGAGAAAACGCAAGGTTTTCGCACCCGAAAGCTATTTCGTCCTCTACCGTTTTTTGTATAATCTGTTCGTCGGCGTTCTGCAAAACCACGCCCACCTTTCTGCAAACCTCGCCGAGGCGTTTGCCTTTTATGCTCTCTCCGCCGATAAGCACTTCGCCCGAAAGCACGCCGTCCGTGACGTTGGGAATAATGCCGCTCATTATATATAAAAGAGTGCTTTTGCCTTCGCCCGAAAGCCCCGAAATAAGGCTTACCTCTCCGTAATCAAGCGAGAGGCTCGCGTTTTCTAATATCTGCGTTTTTCCGTCGTAAGAAAAGCTTACGTTTTTAAGCTCAACAGCGTTCATAATACCACCGCCAAAACCGCGCCCGCGGCAAGCCCTATCAAAAACAGCAAATCGGATACGCATACGGTTTCCTTTTTATAAACCGTATACGGCGTTTTTTCGAGCGAGAAGCCGCGCGTTTCCACCGACAGCGAAAGCGTGTCGGAAATATTCACGAGCCGCATCACGAACGGCACGAGAAAAGCTCTGTAAAAAATTTTCGGATTAAAAAGACTGCCCGCGCCGCGCGTTTTCATAGCTTCGCGCACGCGTTTTATCTCCGCGCCGAGTACGGGCGGAAAAGAGGTCGCTATAAGCATACCGAGCGTTACCCCCCTCGGGGCTTTAAGCGTGGATAAATTTCTCGTCATATCCGCGGGTTCGACGCTCATACCGAGCGCGGCGGCAAGAAATACCGAGCCGAAACGGTTTACCATAGCGATTGCGGCGTTCAGGTCGTTTCCGTAAGCGAAATACGCGATAAGCCCGAACGCACCGCCGAAGATTATAAACACGGGGAGAGTTCTTAAACACCCCCTCGCGCAACCGAACAGCATAAACCACAAAAAGCACCCCGCGAGAAAACACGAGCAATTAACGCTTCTTGCCGTTATCAGTCCGAAAACTATCAGAAAAAGGCTCGCCGCAAACACGAACAGCGGATATATCTTTTTTTTGAAGGACAAGAACCTCATTTTTTAAGCACTCCGGCTTTTTTAAGTTCCCTTGCGATAATCATTCCTATGACCGAACCGATAAAGCATAACGCCACGACCGCGACGGAAATCCCCGCGACCACGCCTGCGTTCGCGCCGCCGAGGAACATACTCGTAGCCGCCTTTTCGTTGCCCGTAACCGTATAAAACGCGTTGTAATACAAATACATAAGCGGAAGTGTAAGCGGCAGATACAGCGTTCCCGCGAATACGCACGCCCAGTCGTTTTTATAGCCCCTGAATATAGCGAGCGTAAGAGCCTCCGCAACGAGCGCGCACACGATAACGAGAGCCATAGGCGGAAACATAAATATCAGAAATACGGATATGAACACCGATTGCATTAAAAGCGCGCCCGGTTTCCTCACCTTCATCATTCCGATTACGGGGAATACGGAAAATTGCAAGCCCAGCCCCAGCTGAACTATGCCGAACAGCGGCACGTTTACGAGAAGGGGCATAACCGCGCCCGTAACAAGCGTGCAGGCGGTTATTATCGCAAGAAATACCACGTCCTTTATTTTGTATTTCTTAAAAATCTTTTTGTCGTTCTCTTCTTCCTCCGCCGAGTTTTTATTCTGCGCCGTCCTCGTCTTACCGCCGACCTTATCGTCGCGGCTTTTCGCAGAGCTGTCCGCAGAATTTTCCGCGCCGTTGCCGCTTTCCGCAGAGCTTTGTTCTTCCGCGTTTGCAATCAGGGCGGAAGCCGCTTCCTCTATCTCATTGTTTTTCTTTTGTTCTTCCATCTTTAAGAGACCTCCGTCATCGTTCCGTTTTCCACCTTGTATATGCGATCGGCTATCGCCATAGTGGATTCTCTGTGCGAAACGAGAATAATGCTTTTTTTGTTCTTCTGTTCTTTAAGGGCTTTAAGAATTATGCCCTCGTTAATGCTGTCCACGTTGCTCGTCGGCTCGTCGAGAAGTATAAGCTCGCTGCCGCGGAGGAACGCCCTCGCCAAACCTATCCTCTGCTTTTCGCCCGCGGAAAGGTTGTCTCCGAGCGCGCCGAATATTTTATCCCTTAAAACCGCCAGCAGTCTGAACGCTATGTAG
>CAVBZJ010000028.1:0-16662 GCA_963599785.1 Anaerovoracaceae bacterium | reverse complement strand
ACATAATACAATAATAGGTGTCAAAAGTCAATAAAATGATAAGATAATACAAAAAATACGATAAGTTAGTTATAACACCCTTTTTATTCGTATGGTAAAATGTATATAGAAGCGGCAAAAGGGGTATTCCGCGCTTTTTAAAAGCGAAAATCTTATGCCCCGAGCCGTAACGAAACAGAATTTAAAAACGGAGGTCAAAATGATTAGGTCTGTAAGAAAAACGCTTATAAGCGTGTTTGCGGCGATAATGTTGTCGTCCTGCCTGTGCTTCGGCATTTTTGCGGCGATTAACAAAAACGCGGTTTCCGCCGCGCCCGCAGAAATTACGATAACCTCGCTCGGCGCGCATAACGACAATATTTTTATATTGAACACGACGGGCGGCGACGCGTCGAACGCCGGCGGAAAACAAATAACGGTTTATATCAACGACGAACCCAACGATATCTGGGTTCACGAGGGCGACGCGAGTTCCGTTACTCTTGCGATAGGCAAATCCGCTTACCGTCTTAACGACGAAAGCTATCTGCACATTCGCGTTCCCGCGGGAACTCAGTTCGGCGATTGCGTTCTTAAAGAGGATTACGATTTTTATAACCTTATGAACGTGAACGGCGGGTTTGTATACGTCGGGCAAGAAAGCACGACCGCCGTTGCGATAACCGGTCTGAACGGAGTTATTAAAGACCACGCGGGACAGCAGAGATGGTATATCGCTCTCGGCGCGAGCGTTGCGGAAGGCGTGGATATTGACGGGCAGATCTGGAACTGCAACGTATTCTACGCTACCGACGACGACGTTAAGGGAAGCTACACTCTTTACGGCGGCAAAGTAAACGAGGTAAACGTAAATAAAGAAAGCAATTCCGCACTCGGTCTTATAATCAATTACGAGTTAGTGGGAGAGACGAGCGGAACTACGGGGCATAAACGCCTCTATAAAATCCCCGCGGGAACGGTCTGGGGCGGTTATCACGGCGCGTGCCGCATAACTAATTCATTCTATCTCCTTTACGACGGAGACGGCTTTGCTTACAGCGAGTTCGATCCGACGGTGGAAAGAACCCTCTCTTTCGTAGGTTTAACGAATCAGAAAGAGAGTGAAAGATATATAATGACCTTAAACGGCGGCACGGGTAACGGAGAATACGGCTCGGAAGCGGGCAACGTCGCGGTTAAGGTGGACGGCGCGGAAAAAACCGCCAAACTCTGGAACTGGGGTGAGGATCTCGCGATTTATATTTCTTACGACGTTCTCCCGAACACGGGCTATCATACGCTGGAAATAGAAAGACAGGATCTTGCGGGCGGCTATACGTTCGAGGGCGTTTCCCTTGCGATAAGGGACGGAGAAGTTACGACTCCGATAACGTTCGACGAAGTGAAAATCGTATTCGCGGAAGGTCATGTTCAGGAGAACGAAGAGCTTAATATTCGCAGATACCGCATTTATCTTACGTTTGACAGGGCTTTCGTCGCGGAAGACGGCGTTCTCGGCGAATGGGCGATTTCGGTAAACGGCAAAGACGTTTCGGCGGAAGTCGAATACTATCCGGAAGCGAACGGCGTTATTCTTTCGGTAAATCTTGTGGACGCGCCGAAAAATCAAAGGAACGAAATAATTGTAAAGGCGGGGGCGAAGCTCGTAAGCGATGCGTGTAATTTCACCGTGGCGGAGGACTTTACCGTATATACCGAAGGCGGCAGAATAGACCCCGTGCTTCCCGAACCCGTAGATAACGATATAAAAATCGTTTCGATAGAAGGCGTCGCGCAGGACGTTGACAGCGCAAACCTTCACAGATACCTCGTATATCTTAATTTCGACAAAGAGTTCGAGTATCCGGAATTCCGCGTTTGCGATATAACCGTTTCGGTAAACGGAAAGGACGAGGTCGTCGGGGTATATAACGATTCCGATAATAAGCGCGTGTTCCTTACCGTCGATTATACGATAGCTCCCAAGGAAACGAAGAACGAAATTACGATAAAAGCGGAAACGGCAATCGGAGATTTCGCCGTTACCGAGGACTTCTCGTTCGTGACGGAAGGGGATAAGGTATACGTTCCTTCTCCCGAGCTTCCCGAAGAAAACGTGAAAATCGTTTCGATAGAGGGCGTTGCGCAGGACGTTGACAGCGCGAATCTTCACAGATACCTTATATATCTTTACTTCGACAAGGCGTTCGAGTATTCTGAATTCCGCGTTGGAGATATAACCGTTTCGGTAAACGGAAAGGACGAAGTCGTCGGAGCTTATAACGACGCCGACGGTAAGTGCGTGTTCCTCACCGTCGATTATACGATAGCTCCCAAAGAAACGAAGAACGAAATTACCGTTAAAGCGGGAACGAAATTCGCGAATTACGTCGTTACCGAAGAACTTACCGTAAAGACGAAAGGCTCTGCGGTGGAAATCAAAACCGACCTTGTCGATATGGAAATCGAGTGGAAAAAGGACCTGCTCGGTTATCTCGAAGGCGGCACGCAGGATAACCTCGGAAGATACGTTTTCTATATTCAGACTAATCTCGAAAATATAGGCGACACTATGTGGAACGGTAACGAGTGCGTTATAGACGCGGGTACGGAAAACGAAAGATACGCTCCGATTTATTATCTCGGCGGCATTGCAAAGCCCGATTCCGAGGATTACGACGGTACGGCGATTCTCGTTATTCTCAATTATAACGATATAGAAGAAGGCGCGAGAAACGCGGCGGAAATCGCTACGCACAGCGTGACTATAAAGAAAGGCTCGGAACTCGGCGGCGGATACCTTATCGCCAACGACTTAACGCTCTGGCTTCGCGGCGAGGATTTCGCTGAAAACGAAGACGAGCTTCCCGAACCTCCCGACGGCGTGTTCTCTTTAAGCCGCGGCATAGAGAATAAATCGATAGAATACACCGCGCAGAATATAGAAGATTATATAGCGGGCGCTTCGGTCGTCAAACTCAAAGCGGGCGCGGAAAAGCTTGCGGATAACAACGTGTTCTTTGCGGCGTGCGATCCTTCGCTTCTCTGCAAATCCATAAAGATTATCGGAAAGAAGTCCGAACCGCAGATCGAATTCCGTTCGGTTTATAGCGGCGGCGACGTTTATCTCGCGCTCGAAATAAGAAGCGAGTCCGATAACGGCAATCACTGGATAGAACAGGGCGCGCCCATAGTAAGACTGCGCTATTGCGGAAGTAAAGCCGCGGAAACGGACGTTTCCGAATGCTTGTGGTTCGATTTCTTTACGGACGGCTTGCAGAATTCTCCGCTTATAGCTTCCTTTACGAACGACGAATTCAGACTTGACGAAGGCGAATTTTTCGTGGAATTCGGTGCGGTGAACAAAACCGATTCTTACGGCAAAGAGGGCTTTGTATTCTTCGTAAACGTTATTCAGGGCGAAAAACAGGCTTACGCCGAATGTCTTATGACGGGCGAAAACAACGTGTCGGAAGCGGGCGACGTGGCTATTTATCAAGGACCTTTCAATACCGCGCGTATAGACGTGGACTACGTTAAGTGGACGGAAAAGGACGTTAAAGACTTTACCCTTATGAGCGTTGACAGCGAACGCACGATAGACGGCGAAACGGTTAAAATAGGCGCGATGAGCTTCTATTCTCCGCAGCTCCGCAGAGAA
The DNA here is from genome assembly GCA_963599785.1 of Anaerovoracaceae bacterium. Lineage (GTDB taxonomy): Bacteria > Bacillota > Clostridia > Christensenellales > Borkfalkiaceae > UBA1259. Next base: position 13,022 of record CAVBZJ010000028.1, on the reverse strand, counting down.
GAGAACTACGATAAGTACGATATTTCGGATATAATTCCGATAGGAAACGGCAAAACCTATACGAAGGTCGAGGGCGACGTTACTTCCGCTTCTCAATCTATGATAAACGCGACGAACGTTTCCGCAGGCAACGGCGGCTACTCGATTAAGATGAAAATAACGTTCACGGGCGACGACTTCGGCTGCACGTTCGCGTTCAGAGGCAAAAATACGCACGCCGCGAGCGGTTACGTTATCCATATCGCGGAAGATCAGGTGATAATAGGTTCTATCGCGAAAGCTTCTCCCTTCAAAACGGGCGAAACGTACGAAATAGAAGTCGGCTGCGTCGATTATTTCGTCGCGGAAGAAAAGGTTTCTTCGGGCGCGTTTGTGTTCCTTAAAGTGAACGGCGAACTCGTTGTAGAGGACAGTATAGACAAAAAAGCGGGACTCGGCACATATTTCTGCGGACTTATAGAAGGCGCGGGCGGCAGCACCGTCACGATTGCCGCGGTAAACGATTCCGCAAAACAGCCCGTTATCACGACGAAGAGCAATAAAACGGTCGTCGCGAACGGCAAAAAGACTACCCTTTCTTATGAATCCGATATGCCTACCGCGTTCGACGAGGTGACCTACGAGGTCGTAAAGGGCAAAGCGAGAATAGACGGCGACGGACTTTTCAGCGAATCGGACGGCGAAATCGTCGTAAGAGCGAAAATCACCAACGAATTCGGAACTTTCTACGGCTCGGAAATAACGCTTAACGCGGGCGCGAAAGACGGCGGCGGCTGTTCGTGCGGGGCAAGTCTCGACGGCGCGATATTCGCGCTTCCCCTTATCGCGGCGGCGGCAATAGCAATAATTTTCAAAAAAAGGAGAGAAAACTAATGAAAAAAAGAATATTAGCGACTGTTCTGGCGGCTGTGTCCGCGATTTCGCTCGTCGGGTGCGGCGGTGGCGGAAACAATAACGTCGGCGAAAACGGCGAAGTGAACGTAATGCTCTTAAAATGCGGCCTCGGCGAGGATTTCGTAAAAAATCTTACCGACGATTTCTATAACGAAACGGGCATAACCGTAAACGTTTTCAGCGATAAGCTGCTCGACGAAGACCTTTCTTCTTCGATGCCGAACAACGAGGCGCAGGACGATATTTATATGTCGGGCAACACTTACGACTGGCTTAACTGGGTGGTTTCCGATACCATAGAGGATCTGACCGACCTTTGCAACGAGCCTTATGCGGACGGTTCTACCATAAACGGCAAGATTGCCGAACCGATAAGAGATCTCGGCAAAATAGGCGACCACAGATATATTATTCAGGTTTCTTACTGCCCGACGGGTATCGTGTATAATCAGGATATGCTGAACGACCTTTACGAAAAGAAGATTGCGGACAGCAACGTTTTCCCCACGACGTGGGAAGGACTCGTAAAGCTCGCGAAAGCCGTTTCCGAAGCGGATTATAAGTGGAACGGTACGGATAAGACTTACGGAATTATCTGGGGCAATCAGGAAACCGACCTTATGGATACGTTCAAAACCCTTTGGGCGCAGAGCGATTACGATAAATACGTTTCTTATTTCGAGCAGGAAGAATTGAGCGAGGATTTGTTCGCAAGTTCGGAGCGCGCGAAGGCTCTCGAAGCGATTTACGACTTGTTAGCGCCCAAGGACGGCGTTTCTTCCACTTCCGTTCCGCATATGCTCCGTACCACTCACACGGACGGATATTCGTATTTCCTTAAAGGAAACGCGCTTATGTGCTTTGCGGGTTCGTGGTTCGAGTCCGAAATGCGCGCTAATATAACCGATAAAACCTTTAATTATCGTTTCGCGCCCGTTCCCGCTCTCGAAGGCAACGAAATTACCGTGAACATAAATTATCCCACCGAGTATATGTTCATTCCTTCCAACAGCAAGAACAAGGAAAACGCGAAGAAATTCCTTAAATATATGTTCGAGGAAGACAATTTGAAGAAAATGCACGAAACGTTGCAGACTCCGCTCGCGTTCGATTACGATACGAGAGATTTGAAGCTCACCGACTGGGGTAAGGATATAGAAGCCGCTATGAAATATAAACAAACCGTTTCGGGCGCGGTAAACCTCTATTATCTTGCGGGAAGGCTTCGTCCCGAAGTCAGCTCTTCGATTTATGAGAAGATGTATACCGGCTCTATTGAAAAGACGGCTATGCAAAGCTGGCTCGTTTCCGAGCTTACGTCTCAGGCGAACGACTGGCAGAGAAGCGTTCAGATGGTGGAAAATTACAGAAACGCTTTCACAGAAAGAGGACTTTTGAAATAAAAGATGAAGAACTTGAATAAAGGAGAGGGAGCGGCTTCGGTCGCTCCTTCGCAAATAGCTTTGGACGGAATGAAGAAAAAAAAGCGTCGGGACACGCTTTTCGCATATGCGGTGCTTGCGTGGCCCGTTCTGCATTTTCTCGTGTTCTGGCTCGCTATGAACGCAAGCACCGTTTTCCTTTCGTTCAGGTCGGGCAATCTTACGGTAGGCTCGTGGAATCACGGGGCAAACTATATCGGCGCGTTCAAGGCGATGCTCGGAATAACGAAGAACGAGGGGCAGATTATGAACTGGCGCGCCCTTCCGAACACTCTTTCGCTTATACCGCTCAGCATGCTTATTAACCTGCCGATAACCCTTATATTTTCCTTTGCGATATTCAGAAAGATAAGAGGGTATAAGGTTTATCAGATAATACTTTTTCTGCCCGCGATGATTTCCGCAACCGTTTTGTGCTACGTTTTCACTATGTTCATAAACGGTAAGGACGCCATTCTCAACAGGATTCTGACGGCGCAGGGACTCGGAAAGCTTATCCCCATAGAGGGCTGGCTCGGAAACGAGGGTACGGCGTGGCCGTTTATTCTTATTTTCAGCGTGTGGACGGGTATTTCCACAAACATTATATACTTCGGCTCGTCTATGGCGAGAATTCCCGACGGAATTATAGAAAGCGTTCAGCTTGACGGCGCAAGCGAAATGAAAATTTTCGGCAAAATCGTTCTGCCGATGATGTGGCCCACAATATGCACCATTTCGATAAGCATAGTTTCGGGGTGCTTCGCGTGGTATATGCCGTCGCTTTTAATCGACCCCACCAACGAATATATAACGACTATGGGACTTATCGTTATACAGAACACTAAGGCGAACGAATACGGTCTGGCTGCGGCATGGGGCGTTATCGTCGGCGTTATAGGTATGATTTTTATAACTGTGTTCAGAAAAATTACCGAAAAAGGCGCGGAGGCTCTGGAATACTGATGAAAAACGAAAACGTTATAAAAGCCCCCTCTCACGCGGGCGACGTGGTTTATAAAATCCTCGTTTCGATAGGAATATTCATATTTGCGGCGTCTTTCGTGTTCGTACTTGTGTTTATGGTATGCAATTCGTTAAGACCGCAGGCAAGCTATTTTGAAGAGCCTTACGCGTTCTGGAAATTAGACGGCGCGACGTTTAACAACTACCGCGAAATATTCGTCACGAAATACGGCAGAGCGCGCACCACGATGCTCGGAATGATGAAAAACTCGTTTATTCTCATAGCCGTTGCGGTAATCGTACAGGCGATAATACCCGTAATCACGGGTTACGTTATAGCAAGGTACAAAACGAAGCTCGGCAATTTCGCAATAAACCTCGTAATACTTTCTATGATAGTTCCCGCGATAGGTTCTACGGCAAGCACTTATGCGTTTATGACGGCGATAAAGCTTAAAGATACTTGGCTCGGCATATTTCTGATGAACGCGGGCGGACTCGGATTCGGAATGCTATTATACAAAAACTATTTCGCTTCCGTATCTTGGGAATATGCGGAATCCGCGTTTTTGGACGGCGCGAGCAACTTGAAGGTGTTTTTCAGAATAATGTACCCGCAGGCGATACCGCTTATCGTTTCTATGGCGATACTTAACGTTATAGGGCTTTGGAACGACTATATGACGCCTTATCTGTACTTAAACAGTAAGCCCACTGTCGCGCTCGGCGTTTATAACATTCAGAAAAACGCGGAAAGCTACGGCGCGTATCCGCAGGCTTTCGCGGCGATGGCGTTTATGACGGTTTTCGTCCTCGCTATTTACGCGGGGTTCAGCAAAACCATTATGTCGAGTATGTCCGTCGGCGGGCTGAAAGGTTAGAAAAACAATAGATATTGAGGAATTTTATGAAAAATAAAACGATAAAAGGCATATCGCTCGCGCTTGCCGCGGCGTCTCTCGCGGGGCTTATAGGCTGCGGCGGCAAAACCGATACGGTAACCCGCGATACCTCTGTGAACGCGGCTTCTTCGCTTGTGGATTATTCCGAATACAGAGATACCCGCACGGCGGATATTTTCGCGTGGAGAGGTCCTACCGATCTTTCCGACGAGCAATGGACGTATTTTAAGGAAAGCGGAATAAACACTCTTATCCTCGACTCGGGGATAGACGGCGCGCGCGGGGCGCAGTTCGGCAGTACGGCGCAGGAAAACTACATCAAAAAATGCGCGGAGTACGGAATCAAGGCGATAGGCTACACCAACGGCAATCTTAATACGAACGTAAAGGACTATAAGAACAAGGATTTCTATTCCACGATTGCGGGAATAGATTATACCGACGAACCCGCTTTGCAGGAATTTTCGGATATAGCGGCGGTTATTCCCGATTTCGCGTCGAAATACCCGAACGGAAAACTGTTCGTGTGCCTGAATTCGAGCTACGCCGCTTCGCTCCATCTCGGAACGTTCAATTATCGCGACTACGTTTCTTCTTGGTATGATACCGTACTCTCTCAGATTCCAGAGGGTATGCCGAGGATTCTCGGAACGGATATTTATCCCCTTCATAACGACGAAAAGTACGGATATTCTTATATAAACGAAACGTGGCTGCGTTCGCTTGCGTATCTTGCGGAAATGAAAATCGCACACCCCGAGCTTACCCTGCATATGGCTATGCAGTCTATGAGCTTCGGACTTATCGAAAACACTTCTCCGAGAAGAGAACCGAGCAAGGCGGACTGCCTTTTTCAGGCGTACGTCAATATGGCGTTCGGGTTTACCGAGTTCAGCTGGTTTACCTATTCCACGCCTCCCGCAACGCCCGACGATAAAGAGTTCGCCGAAAAGCACGTTGCGATGATAGACAGAAACGGCAAAAAGACCGCGATTTACGACGCGGTTAAAGCCGCCAACGCGCTCATTTACGACCTCGACGAGGTTATGCAGTCGGTGTCGTTCTGCGGCGTTTATCCCGTGTACGTTAAAAACGACAAAAAATCCAACGCTATGGACGAAAAAGCAATCCGCTATCTTAAAGGTACGGAAAAAACGATAGTCGAAGTCGCGGATTTTAACGTGATAAGCGGCGTGCAGACGGACGCGAGCCTTATCGTTTCGCAATTCAAGGACGAAAAGGGTAACGAAGGCTTTATGATAGTGAACTATAACGATCCGAACGAAAACGTTACCGCAGACGTAACGCTCGAACTTGCGGATTGCGATAAGATCATCGTTTACAGAAACGGCAAAGCAATTACGGAAAACGTGTCGGACGGTAAGTTTGCAGAAGCGATTCCCGCAGGGGAAGGCGTTTTCGTAATACCTTATAAGGCTTAAAAAGTAATTTCCGCGAAAACTCGCGGGATAATAACGGGAGACGATATGAAAAAGAAAATTTTTGCGGCGTTACCGATTTGCGCGGTCGCGCTTTCGGCAGCGTTCGCGGCGGTTTCGGCGGGAACGGCAGGTTTTGCGAGCGACGTATACGCTTACGAAAACCTCGAAGCTAATTATTCGCTCGAAATAGTCGCCGCGGGAAAGAACGGCGAAAACGGTTTTTCCGCCGTGTACGGAGAAGGCGTTTCGTTTACCTTCGATTCGCTTTATTCGGGAGATAAGGGAGAAACGGGAATTATAATCGCTTCTTCCGCGCTCGAAGCGAAAGACGAATCAGCGAGAAAAACGTTCAAGGTCGATTTTGAAGGCGGATATAATTATCGCGTTTCGGCGGCGGGCGGCACGCTTACGGTAGAAAAAAGCGATTTCCGTACCGAAAACTATTCTTCGGTAACGAGTTTTAACGGGGCGAACGGTTCGGTTCTCGGCGTATACGCCGAATCGGAAGGCGTTTATTCGGCTCAACTTTATATAGACAATTTCACCTGTTACGGAAAGGACGGCAAGGTCACCGTCAGAGATCGCTTCGACAAGCGTTCGCGCGATAACGTCGGAGCCGTCGGCGAAGCGACAGAGGGCTACGGGCATATAGCTCGTTCGGAAGTTTTACATTCGGTATCATTTCTGACGGAGGACGGCGAGCTTATCGCAAAGCAGGAAGTATCTCTTTATAATAACGCGACTCTTCCCGAAGCGCCCAAAAAATCGGGTTATACATTTAAAAGATGGACGGAAGGCTACGATAAAGTCACTTCGGACGTGAAATGCTTCGCCGTGTACGAAGAGGGCGAAACGCCCGATAATCCCGATAAACCGAATCCGGATAACCCCGATACGCCCGATAATCCCGAGAAGCCCGACGAAGGAAAGAAGGGTTGCAAATCCTCGTTGTCCGCGAATTTTTATCTTGCGACGGGCGTTGCCGCGGCGGCGATTATAATCGCGGCGATAGCGAGAAAGGGAGGAAGAAAAGATGCGTAAGGCGATAAGTTTTTTGGTTCTTCTTATAATGAGTCTGGGACTGACGGCGTCGTTCGGCGGCGCGGTGATGGCGGAGGAAAACGGTATGATGAAAGAAAGCGACGTGCAGTCGGCGGTGAACGCTTCCTGCACCGTTTCGGAAACGGGCGAAAAGAAAAAGAACAGTCTTTTGTTAGAACCGAACGACGGCAATTTTTCGGGCGTGTGGCTCGCGCTCGAAGGGCTTGAAAAGTTCGAGGTCGGCGAGAAGGCGCACATAGAGCTTCGAGTTCGCGTGGAAGCCTCGACCGTGACGGGATATTCGCCGATAAGCTTTACAGACGAAGCGGCGAATTATATAGACGGCGCTTTCCGCGTTAAGGTGTGGCAAAACCTGTTGTTCGACGCGCGCGTTTATATGAGAGACGGCAAAAAGTGCGTGTTCCTCGGCGTTAAAAACGCGAACAAAACCAAAATTTACCTCGGTTCGGCGACCGTTTCGGACGACGTTTACGAGCTTGAAAACATTTTCGGCGGCGTGACGCTTTATCAGATAGAGCCGAAGCAGAATCAGTGCGAAAGCTTTATGTTCGTGACGAAGAGCGGCAAGCTTATAGTGATAGACGGCGGCGATTACGACGACAAAGACAACCTTTTAAGCGTTATAAGAACGTATAAAAACGAGGTTGACGACTGGTATATAACGCACTATCATTGCGACCACGTTTACGCGCTTATCCGTATACTTAACGAAGAAGACATTTATATTCGCAACCTGTATTACGATTTTAACGTTTCGGAAGAGACGTTAAACGGTTACGGCGACGAGGACAATCACCTCGTTAAGGATATGGCGGAAGCGGTTAAGAACAACGCGCATAAGATAGGCAAAATAATAACTCCGAAAAAGGGCGACGAGTTCGTGACCGACGAAGTGAAAATCAAAGTTCTTAACGACGCGAAGTTTTTAGACAGAGCGAATATGCCGAACGATTCTTCCATAACTTATAAAGCGGAAACGCCCGGAAAGAGTATACTTTTCCTCGGCGACCTCGGCAGCTACGGCGGAACGCTTCTCAAAGATAAAAACGACGGCTATTTTCTAAACGAAGCCAAAACCTGCGACGTCGTTCAGCTTGCGCACCACGGTCAAAGCGGCATAGATATAAACGATTATCAATATCTTACCTCTATGAAGGTCGCGCTGTACTGTGCGCCGCGCTGGCTTTTCGATTGCGATACGGGCAGCGGCGTCGGTTCGGGATCTTGGCAGACTTTAAAAACCCGCGAAGCGATGCGCGTGCTGAAAGTAAGGTATCAGTTCGCTTCGGATAACGGCAGAATAATTTTCAAATAAAAAGGGATTAAACTTTGCGGAGTTTTTTCCGATTACGCAGTAAAAGTCCTGCGAAAAGCTCTTGTCTTTCCGCGGACTTTTGCGGTATAATAAAGGAAATATGATTAAAATCGAAAAACTATACGAAAATTTCCGGAAAGGAAGTATAACCATAAACGGAATTCCGTTTACAGAGGCGGGCGTCGCGGGCGGAAACAGAAACTCTCATTTCGGCGCGAAGCTCGTCTGTTCTTCGGAAACACCGAGCCTTGAATTTCTTTCGTGCGAGGGCGCGGAGGATAATTTTACCGTAACCCTTAAAAACGAACGGATAGAAGTCAAAGCAAATTTTTTCCGCAAAGCGGACGTGAACGGATTTTCCGTGAATCTGACGGCGAAAAACGTTACGGATAAACCGCTTACCGTAGAAAATCTGTCTTTCGTACTCGGACTCGGCAAAAGCGTTTCGGAAACGGATAAGATAAATTTTACGCGGTTTCTTCAAAGTCACCACGCGGAATGTCAGCCGAGAACGAGAACGCTTTTCGACGAGGGGATTTCCGCACTTTCGCCGAACTCGCAGATCCGCGTTTCGCACGCGAATATCGGAAGCTGGTCTACGAAGGAAGAGCTTCCGCAGGGAATACTTTTCTGCGGAAACGAATACCTCGCGTTCCAGATAGAGAGTAACGATTTCTGGTATTACGAAATAAGCGATTATAACGGCGGGCTGTACCTTCTGACGGACGGCGGCAACGAAGCCTTCGGCGGGGTGAGCAAAACGCTGCTTTCGGGCGAGGAGTATAAAACGGAAACGTTCTCGTTCTTTTTCTCGGACAGCCTTAACGGCGTGCTGAAAGAAATGACCGAGTATAGAAGGGGCATTGCGGGAAAATGCGCCGCCGACGAAAATCTGCCGACGATTTTTAACGAATATATGCACCTTTCGTGGGACAGCCCCGAAGAGGAGCGGACGAGAAAGCTTGCAAAAGAGATCGCGAAGCTCGGCGTAAAGTATTACGTTATAGACTGCGGCTGGCATAACGAAGAGGCGGGTAACATCGTGTATCCGTACGTCGGGCAATGGGAGGAGAGCAAGGCGCGCTTTCCGCACGGCGTCAGGGCGACGACCGATTATATCCGTTCGCTCGGAATGAAAGCGGGGCTTTGGATAGAGCCGGAAATCGTCGGGTATAAGTGCGAGGAGATGCTCGGGTTTTACGGCGACGACTGTTTTATAAAAAGAAACGGCGAAAAAGTATGCGTTCAGGGCAGATACTTTCTCGATTTCAGAAACGAAAAAGTACGCGATTATATGACGGAAACCGTTCGGAGAATGGTGGAAGACTACGGCGCGGACTATATTAAAACCGATTATAATCAGGATATAGGCGCGGGCGCGGAAGACGCCGACGGCTACGGAGCGGGGTATAAAAAATGTTCCGCCGCATATATACGGTGGATAGACGAAATGAGAAAACGTTTTCCGTCCGTGATATTCGAGGGCTGCTCCTCGGGCGGAATGAGAACGGATTATAAAACGCTTTCAAGATTCTCGGTCGTTTCCACTTCCGACCAGACCGACTATAAAAAATATCCGTACATAGCGGCGAACGTGCTTGCGGCGGCAACTCCCGAACAAGCGGCGGTGTGGAGCTATCCCGTAGAAGTTTCCGCCCCCATAGGCACGGTATACGAACCGACCGAAGAATGGGTTAAAGAAAATATTTCCGAAGAACGCGTGGCTATGAATATGATAAATTCGTTCCTCGGCAGAATGCACCTTGCAAGCCGCGTGAATCTTTTGCCGAAAGACAGGCTCGCGCTGGTTAAAGACGGCATAGAATATTACGACGGGCTGACGGAGATTAAAAAGAAAGCCTATCCGTATCTGCCGAACGGCTTTGTAAATTTCGGAATGCCGTTCGCGGCGAGCGGAATTACCTTCGGCAAGAAAATATATCTTGCGGTGTGGAAGCTCGGCGGCGCGGGAAGCGTTTCGGTTCCGATAAAAGAAGGAATAGAGAAGGTGAAGGTCGGGTATCCCGAAAGCCTTAAAACGGATTTTACCTTCGATAAAAATTCGCTGACGGTAAAATTCGATAAGGACGAGCCGTCCGCGAGATTTTTCGAGATTGAAATTTTGTAAAAGCGTTGATAGTCGGCGTTAAGCTTGATTAAAGGTGCTTAATAACCTCCGTAATTCCGCTTAAAATCAAGGCGAAAAAAGGCGAAAGGTTTGCGAGGAGATTTTACAAAACTAATTTTAAATACTACGTTCAAAACTTTCTCGCAACGACGCGGGCGCGCGCGGGAAAACCGTGTACGAGTGCGCGATAAAAAGTATAAAAAACGTTAAAGTCGTCGCGATATGCGACGTGAACGAAAAAAGGTGCGAGGAACTCGCCGGAAAAGTGGAAGAGAGCGGTCAGGCTCGTCCTGCGGTTTACGGGGATTACAAAGAGTGTCTGGACCGCGCGAAGCCGCAGGCGGCAGTCGTTTCCACGGCGTGGGAAAAGCACCTCGAAATAACCGAATACGCTATGGAATGAGGAATCGCGGTTGCGTGCGAAGTAGGCGGGGCTTACAGTATAGAGAGTCTTTGGAAGCTCGTAAGATGTTACGAAAGGACCAAAATGCTCGTAATGATGATGGAAAATTGTTGCTACGGGCAACTCGAACTTCTCGCGCTTAATATGAAAAGACTGGGGCTTCTCGGCAAAATCGCGCATTGCGAGGGTGCGTATCGGCACGATTTGAGAGAAGAACTTACCCGCGATCCTTCTTATTACAGACTTTACGAGTATATCGCGAGGAATTGCGAAAATTATCCCACGCACGAGATAGGACCTATCGCAAAGCTTCTCGACATAAACTGCGGGAACAGGTTCGTTTCGTTATATTCGGCGGGTTCGGGAGCGCACGGGCTTAAAGAGTATGCCGAAGAGAAAAACAGAGGCTATCTTAAAGGCGTGGAGTTCGCGCAGTCGGACGTGGTGACCACGGTTATAAAGTGTGCGGGAGGGGAAACGGTGACGATAGTTCTCGACACCACGCTTCCAAGATATTATTCGCGCGGATTTCAGGTTTGCGGAACGAAGGGAATGATATGTGAAGAGAACCGTTCCGTGTATCTCGATACCGATTTTTCCGAACCCGACCACTGGAAATGGAAAGAACATTTCAATAACGTAGACGAGTATTTTGCGAAATATAACCACCGCTTGTGGAAGGATTATCATCCCGACGAGGGAGGACACGGAGGATTGGATTTTCTCGTGTTCGGGGCGTTTTTCTCCGCGCTCGAAAAAGGGCTGCCGATGCCGATCGACGTATACGATATGGCGACGTGGATGAGTATTTCGGCGTTGTCCGAGGAGTCGATAGCGACGGGGAACGCGGTTGCTTTTCCCGATTTCACGGAAGGCAAATGGGTAACGAGAAAAAATACCTTTGAGTTGTAAACCAAAGGCTAACGAATGCGGCGAAACGCCGCAAAAACAAAATAAAGAAAAACGTGCGGCGCATGGTTTTCCCTGCGCCGCGCGTTATTTTTATATACGTTGTTCGCGATATGTTTTTAAAATATTTAGTAAATTATATTTAAATTTTATACTTATCCTCTATAACGAAGTCTAAACCGTGAAGAGGTGCTTTTTCCCAGCGTTGAAGAATTTCAAGCGTTTCGACGTATGCAGTCATTTCTCCGATAGTAAAATCGTTGCGAGGTACAGCGTTTAGTTCTTCTAAATATTGAGAGTATAACTCAATAAGATAAATAATCGTTTCTTCTGCGTTCATAAAATCAGTCCATAGTAACGGCTATTTCTTTTAACGTATTTCGTTCGTCTTCTAAACAAGCGTAAAAGCATTCCACAATTTCGTTTCTTAATCTGAACAGAGTGCTTTGCGCAATATTACAACTGCTCGCAAGTTTCCAGGCGGGCAGTTTTGATTTTTCAATATAAACAGTCCTAAACACCGCAAGGTGATTGGATTTGTGTAAGCGATAATTTATTCTGTAAAACTTATGAACGAAGTTAAAAGTGTTCAGGTAATGACTATTACCGGAGTAAACAAGCGATAAAATTTGATTTTCCTTCTCGCCTAACGACTTTTCATAAGTATAACCTTTCATAAATACTATTTTACCGTTTGATAAAAGCTCTGCGCTCCCAAAAAATGGGAGTGCAGGGAACTATAAAGAAGAAATCATAATAATAACTCATTATCACAAGTATAAAATCGAACAAAAGATTAACTTTGATAACAGTTTTTTACGAAAAATCCTATCGAAGTATCACTCTAAGTAATGTTATAGGTCGAGTAATATCGATTAACTTGCCGAAGTGTACATATCTTCTCTGAAAAAACATTATACTGCAATGATATTTATAAAACATTGCAGAAATGCGATTAAAATCGTAGTCAGGTATTGACTTAATCGAAAAAGTGTGATATATTTATTACGCGAGGTGAAAAATATGTATGTAAACAGGGCGATAGAAAAAACTATTATTGCGGCGAGCGAATCGTTTCCTTGCGTTGTTATTTACGGACCGAGGCAAGTCGGAAAGTCTACCACAATAGACCGTTTGTTCGGTGATAAAATAAATAAGGTTTCGTTAGATGATATTGAAGATAGGGCTTTGGCTCAATCGAATCCAAAATTATTTTTGGAAAGTAACGGGTGGCCGTTGGTTATCGATGAAATTCAAAAAGCACCGAGTTTAATTGATGAAATAAAGAAAATAATTGACGATCAAAAGTTAAAATGGCTTAAAAATAACGAAGAACGAAAGCTTATGTACGTTTTGACGGGTTCTAACCGTTTTGAACTACAAAACGGAGTTTCGGATTCTTTGGCAGGTAGGTGCGGTATCGTAGATATGTATTCGTTTATGACGGCGGAAAAATATAGCTGCGAATTCGTACAGTTTAACCCCGAAATAGAGAGGTTGAAAGTAAAAGAGAAAAACGCTGTTTACAGGACAAAGAATGAAATATTTAACGACATTTTCACGGGGGGAATGCCTGATAT
>CAVBZJ010000027.1:13580-16787 GCA_963599785.1 Anaerovoracaceae bacterium | reverse complement strand
CTGGATAGGCGCGGGGGCGATTATTTGTCCCGACGTAACCATAGGCGACAACGTTGTAGTGGGTGCGGGCAGCGTGGTGACGAAGAGTTTCGGCGATAACGTGGTAATAGCGGGCAATCCCGCAAAGGTAATAAGAAATTTATGAAAAAATTCGTAATGTACGGCGCGGGGAATATAGGCCGCGGTTTTATCGGTCAGTCCTTTTCCGCGGCGGGGTATAAAGTAGGCTTCGTAGACATAAACAAAGAGGTTATTTCCCGTCTTAACGCGGATAAGGAGTACCCCGTAAACGTAGTGACCTCGGATAAAAACGAAGAGATAACGGTAAAGAACGTGTACGGAATAGACGGAACGGACGCGGAACTCGTTTCGGAAGAGATAGCGACCTGCGATATGATGGCTACGGCAATAGGCGTAAACGTTTTAAAATTCATTGCAAAACCCATTTCGCTAGGCATAAAAAAGCGCGCGGAAAGAAACGCCGCGCCGCTTAATATAATCATCTGCGAAAATCTTATCGGTGCGGACGAATATCTTAAAGGACTCATAAAAAACGAGATACCAGAACTTTCCGAATACGTCGATAAAAACGTAGGGTTTATAGAGGCGTCGATAGGCAGAATGGTGCCGGTAATGACCGAGGAAAAGAAACTCGGCAACCCTCTCCGCGTATACGTCGAGCCGTACAACGTTCTGCCCGTGGATAAGGCGGCGTTCAAGGGCGAACCTCCGAAAGAGGTTACAAACCTTTATCCCTATTCGCCGTTCAATCTGTTTATACAACGCAAATTGTTTATGCACAATATGAGCCACGCGCTCTCCGCATACCTCGGATATTTAAGAGATTACGAGTACATATATCAGGCTGTGGGCGATTACGACATACGCTACGTCGCGTATAAGTCGCTTACCGCTTCCTCGATAGCGATAGCAAAGGAAAACGGTGCGGAAATAGATTTTCTTGCAGACCATGCGGATAATCTTTTGTACCGTTTTACCAACACCGCGCTTGCGGATACCGTGGCGCGTGTAGGCAAGGACACAAAGCGCAAACTCGGCGAAAACGACAGACTTATCGGCGCGCTTAAACTGTGCGAAAAGCATAACGTCAACGCCAACTACATCTGTATAGGCATAGCGGCGGCGATGCTGTTTACGCCCTCGGGCGACGATTCGAGCGCGGAACTGTACTCGTATGCGGAAGAAAACGGCGCGGCGGCTACCCTCAAAAAGTATTCGGGGTACGAGGGGAAATATCTCCCGCTGATAGAAGAACTTTACGGCGAGTTGAAGCACGGACGCGCGCTCTCCGCGCTCGTAAAAAAGTGCGACGCGCTCTCGAATAAAACTATAAAGGTGTAACTAATGAAAAGGATAGTCGTTGCGGGAAGCATTCTGGTAGATAAAATAAACGCCATTTCCGCATACCCCAAGGCGGGGGAACTTACCAAAATAAAGAGTGTAAGCCTTGCTGTCGGCGGGTGCGTGCCAAACGTGGCGATAGACCTCGCTATTCTCGGCGGAAACGAAATATCGGCTTGCGGAAGCGTGGGAAAGGACGCGGAAGGTGATTTTGCGATAAACGAAATGCGCCGCCGCGGCGTAAACACGGAGTTTGTAACCGCGACCGAAAACGAGAAAACGAGTTTTACCGAGGTAATGAGCGTAACGGGCGGGGAGAGAACGTTTTTCACCTATCCCGGCGCGAGCGCGAACTTCGGTTACGACGAAACCCCGCTCGAAAAAATGCAGGCGGATATGTTGCATTTAGGGTATTTTCTTCTCCTCGACAAAGTGGACGCGGGCGACGGATTAAAGATATTAAAGCGCGCGAAGGAACTCGGGATAAAGACCTCGATAGACCTCGTAAGCGAAAATTCCGATAAATACAAAATCGTGGTGCCGTGCTTAGAATATACCGATAACCTTATCGTGAACGAAAAGGAAGCCTCGGCGATAGCGGGCGAGGGGTATTCTCGCGAAAGACTGCCCGATATTTGCCGTAAATTAAAAGGATACGGCGTAAAAGAACGCGTAATCGTGCATACTCCCGAACTCGGCGCGTGCCTTTCGGATGAGGGGTATACCGAAGTTCCGTCTTTCGTATTGCCCGCGGGGTACATAAAAGGAAGCACGGGCGCGGGCGACGCGTTTTGTGCGGGCGCGCTTTGCGGAATAGCGGAGGGTATGAGCGATAAAGAACTCCTTACCTTTTCCGCGGCGGTGGCGGCAACCTCGCTATCTACGGAGAACGCTTCGGACGGTATAAAATCCCGCGCCGATACCTTTGAGTTTATGAAAACGCTTAAAACGAGATAATTCGGATAATATTAAGAAGATAATACTAAAAAAATCGTGCGAAGAAGCGTTACTTCGCACGATTTTCATTTTTGTAATTCGACCTGTATTCCATAGGGGAAAGCCCTTCGTTCTTTTTGAAAAACGCGGTGAAGTAATGAATTCCCGAAAAATTCAACGTTTCCGCAATTTCGGTAACGGTATCGCTCGTTTCTGAAAGAAGCCTCTTCGCTTCCGTAAGCTTTGTTTCCGAAACGTAGTCGTTGACGCTCTTTCCCGTCGTTCTCTTGAAAGCTTTACACAACGAAGAACGGTTCGTGCCGAATAAAAACGACAGCTCGTCTATCGTGATTTTTTCTTTAAAATTTTCTTCGACGTATCGTACGGCTTCCGTTGCGTCGAAATCTCCGACGGCAGAACTTTTTCCGTCGTCGTTCTCGCACAGCTTTCTCGCTATTTTTATGACGAGCGACTCGATACCGTTTTTAAGCTTTTGTTCCGCGCCGAAAGGAGCGGTTTTCTTTTTACGCATATCGTAAGTCGGAACGTCGTACGGCGGGGCAAATACGTTTCTGCCTTCTTTTACTATCTCCGCAAGCAGCGATTTTTCTTCCGCGTCGGCGGAAAGCTTTTTGTCCGTAATAAACGGCGGCATATTGTCGCACGCGAAGCCGAGTATGATTACGGTCGGAGCCGCGCCTTTAACACAGGAGAGCGCGTGTTTTTCTCCCGCCGCGTGCAACACGGCTTCGCCCTTTTCCAGAATTCCGTTAAAGCCCTCCGAAGAAATTTTAAGCGCGCCCGAGGAAACGTAAACGAGTTCGGCGAAGGGATGGCTGTCGGTTCCCGTGTAAAAATCGCTCGGGAACTCGAAAAAATGCACGTTTGCTATTTTGTTCACTGTAACGG
>CAVBZJ010000027.1:0-13570 GCA_963599785.1 Anaerovoracaceae bacterium | reverse complement strand
AGAGTTTTCAATTTGAATTCCATAACACAAGTATACCTCACGTTTTACTTATTGTCAATAAATTTACGATTTATTAAAAAGGATTTACGATTTTGTAAAGACAAGCGGCGTGAGGGGTGGTACAATAAAAGAAAAAAGAAAGGAGAAAAACAATGCAAAGAATCTGTATACCCGATTACGAATATCACGAAAGAATTGCCCGCGCGGCGAAGATGCTTCAAAAAAGAGGCTTGGACGTAATGGTGGTTGCTTCCACCGAAAGCGACTATGCCAACGCGAGGTACTTTTCGGGCTTCTGGCCGCTGTTTGAAAGGGCGGGCGTGGCGATATCCGCAAACGGCGACGCGGCGCTTCTGGTCGGTCCCGAATCCGCTATTTTCGGCAGGGATATGGGCAAGCTCGACAAGGTGTTCGTGTTAAAGGAATTCAGAGAATCCGCAGACCCCTCTTATCCCGAACTTCAAGCAAGCACCTTTAACGACGTGTTTAAGGCGATAGGCGTAACGGGCGAAAACATTAAAATCGGTTTAGGCTCTTACGTCGAATGTACTCTGCCGATATTCGAGGGGCTTAAAAACGCGTTTCCGAAAGCGGAAATCGTAAAATGCAACGATATAATGGTAGACCTGCGCAAAATAAAGAGCGAAAACGAGCTTGCCTGCATAAAGGAAGGGTTCAGAATAATAGAGCTTGCGACGGACGAGGTTATTAGATGTCTTAAACCCGGCGTAACCGAGCTGCAAATGGTCGGCGTCGCGCAGCGCGTAATTTACGAAAACGGCGCGGAATACGAAGGGCTTCCTATGTACGTTTTCAGCGAGGAAAGCACCCGCCACGCGATAAGCCGTTCCCGTTACAGAGAGATAAAGAAGGGCGATATAGTCCAGCTTAATCTTTCCGCGAAAATCGACGGATATTCTCCCGCAATCGGCTTGCCCGTCGTTATGGGTAAGTTAGAGGGCGAACGCCGCGAACTCGTGGAATTCTGCCGCAAAATGCACGAATGGACGTGCGAACAGATTAAAGCGGGAGTAATCGCGAGCGACGTTGCAAAGAGATTTTATCAGATGTTCAAGGACAACGGTTACGAAAAGAACTTCGTATACGGACCTTGCCACGGCACGGGAATGATAGAGGTGGAAGCGCCTTGGATGGAAACGACCTCCGATTATCCGCTCGAAAAGAATATGACCTTTCAGGTAGATACCTTTATTTCCGGACCGACCTTCGGTTGCCGTTGGGAAAAAGGTATCGCCGTAAAAGAGAACGGTTACGAGTCCTATACGGATTATCTTAAAAAAGGAATAATCGAGTTGGAGTTTTAAAAGCGATATAGCGGCGTATCTTGCGCCTTGCGTGCTCGTCTCGCCTTGGTCGTGTACTATGTTGTACACTCCCTGCGGTCTCGCTCGCCAGCCGACGCAATCTGCACCGCTCTCTCGCTTTTAAGAGTAAACAGTTTAGCGGCGCATCTTTGAACTACGCTCTCCGCTCTCGTCGCGACGCAGCCTTTTGGCGGTAAAAGTATGCAAGTATACTTTTACGCGCTTTACGGCAGGTCGCTCCTCTTCCCGCAAAATCTTTGCAATGCAAATCTTTTGCGGGAGCTTTGAAAGGTTAGATACAAGCAAAATTCGCCGCAAAAACGCACTTAAAATAAATTAAAGGATAAAAAATTATGGCAATAGGAAAGAAAAACTGGATAATCCCCGATTGCGAACTGCCTATGCCCGGCGAAGGGGTATTGAAAGGTCACGAAAGCGTTATAATCGTAAACGATAACGACAGGGACGTAAAAATAAAAGTCACGCTTTACTTTACGGACGCTCCGTACTATGATAAAATAGAATGGACGGTAAAGGCAAAGTCGGTAAGGTGTTTCAGAATGAACAATGTAAACGATATGAGCGGGTACGTCGTTCCGTTCGATACGCAGTACGCTATGAAGGCAGAGTCCGACGGCAACATTATTCTTCAATACGGCAGACTCGATAACAGACAAACAAACCTCGCGTATTACACCACGTTAGGTTTCTCCGAATAATAAAAAGAGGTGAGAAATATGATATTAGACAGATCTTTTCCGAGAGAGGTAAAGTACGTTCAGGAAAAAAATATTCCGCTCGTCATCGCGGGCGGTACGGTGGAATATCACGGTCCGCACTGCGCGTACGGTTGCGATACGCTCGTGGTTGAGGGGCTTATCAACGAGCTTGCCAAAAGAAAGGAAATAATGATCGCGCCGACTATTTCTTACTCGCCCTCGTCATACGCCGTCGGCGGGAGAAAAAGCGGCACGGTACATGTTCCCGAGCGCGCGTTTGAGGACTACGTTTATTACGTTTTCAAAAGCTTTCTTTACGCGGGGTTCAGGAATATTTACGTTGTAATTCATCATCAGTTCGAGCAGGAATCGGAGATGCCGATGACGCTTTGTTACCGCACTGCGGCAAAACGCGCCACTATGGAATATCTCGAAGAAACGCTCGGCGAGGGTTGGTGGGGCAGCGAAAGCTACGCCAATTATTACGAGCAGTTGGAGGGAGCGAACAACCCGTTCGGCTGGATAAAAGTTATACCCACAATGACGACGGAGGTTCAGAACGCCACGGGCTACGACCACGCGGGCGAGTTTGAAAGCAGCATTTTAATGTCTTTATATCCCGACTGCGTGAAAAAGGAAAGGATAGACGACGTTAAGCACTGGTTTACCGAAAGCGCGAGAAAAGCGAACAAGGAACTCGGCGACAAAATGGTAGAACTTTCCTTAAAATCTTTGGAAGAACGCATTAAATAATTCGGGATAAAAATTCCGACTTGGTTCATAATGGATAAAAAAGGAGGACGGCGATGAAGTACGCGAAACTTGTTTTTCCCAAAAATAAAGTCAATAACGAGCTTTACGTCTGCCATTACGGTTCGCATCAGGTGAACGCAAGCGGCGCGTTCGGACCGGCTAAACGCGGCTATTATCTTTTCCATTTTATAAAAAGCGGAAAGGGAGTATATCTTGCGGGCGGAAAACGGTTCGAGCTGACCAAAAATCAGGGCTTTATAATCCGTCCTAACGAGGAAACGTATTACTGCGCCGACGAAAAAACGCCGTGGGAATACGAATTCGTTGCTTTTAACGGAATACTCGCGGAAGAGCTAGTCGGTTCGGTCGCGTGGGAGGACGGATACGTCGTAACGCCCGAAAATTACACCGAAATACGAAAAATTATGAATTCCATAGTCAGAATAAAGGACGAGGAGCTGAACAAATCGGGAGGAGGCAACTATCGGCTGATAGGCGAGCTGTATCTTCTGTTCGCGGAGCTTGTAAAGGGCGGAGGCTACGCCGTTTATGCGGAAGAGAACGAAAGAAAAGCCGCGCTTAATAAGGCGATAGACTATATAAAAGCCCATTACGCCGAAGAGCTTGAAGTTGACGACGTGGCAAAACAGGTGAATATGCACCGCTCGAATTTATTCAGGCTGTTTAAGGAAGAGCTGAACGTTTCCGTATGGCAGTACGTTCAGAATTTCAGAATGGATATGGCGGCGAACCTTTTGTGTAACACGGATTTGCCCGTATACGAGGTCGCGTGCCGCGTAGGTATGCCCGATTATCCGCATTTTTGCAGGCAATTTAAGATATTTTTTCTGGAAACTCCGAAAAATTTTCGCAAGAATTTCTCGGGAAAATAATTGCGCGATTAAAGGTCGTCGGCGGGCGCGGGGAACGCGAACGCCCCTTTCGAAATTGCGTTTTAGTTGCATAAATTGCCAAAATTCGGTATTAAAGCGCGCTATTCGCGCCGAGGAATTATGAGAATAAATTTAACGAAGGAAGCGTTTTCCGCGCGCGAATATCGGCTTGCGGAACACGGAAAAATAACCGCGGACGCGTTTAGATATGAAAGCGGCGTCGAAGCGTTGAGAGTGAACACGGGTAAGGCGGAGTTTGTTTTTCTGCCTTTCGTCGGGCAACAAATCTGGGATTTTAAGTACGACGGCAGAAGAATTTCTATGACCTCAACGGTGAAAGAGCCGAAGCGCGTCAAGGAGTACCTGTTCAATTACGGCGGCTTTTTGTATCATTGCGGAATAACGGCGTTCGGCGTTCCCTCGAAGGAGGATTCGCACCCGCAGCACGGCGAGCTGCCTAACGCGGAGTACGATTCCGCGTATATGATTTTCGGGGAGGACGAAGGCGGAAGGTACGCCGTTTTCGGAGGGAAATACGTTTACGACAAGGCGTTTATAACGAGCTATTCTTTTAACCCCGAATTTAAGGTTTATGAAAATTCGGGGCTGCTCGATTACCGCGTCGCGCTTGAAAATCTTAAAGGCTCGCCTATGGAGTATTCCTATTTGTGCCATATAAATTTTCAGCCTTTTTCGGGTGCAAAGCTTATTTACGCCGCGGAAAAGGGGAGCGAAAAGATTTATTATAACCCGCTTTCCGTAAGAGAAGATTTAAGGCTTCCGCTCGGCGAATACGTCGAAAAGCTTAAAAAGGATATAACCGTTTCCGATACGGTTTGCGGCGCGGGACAGGTTTATGATCCCGAGCTGTGTTTTTCGTTTAAGTATAAGGCGGACGAGGCGGGGCGCGGTTATACCCTGCAACGCGAATACGGAAAGGGCGCGTGCTACGTCGAACACCCCGTGAACGATTTGCCGTTCGTTATAAGATGGATTTCTTCTACGCCCGACGAAAAAGCTTTGGGAATGGCTCTTCCCGCGACGGGCGAGCATCTCGGGCTTGCGCATATGAGAAAGAACGGGCAGATTAAAATTCTTCCGCCGCACGGAAAAGCCGTCTTTTCTATAAAATGCGGGTATCTGTGCGAAGAAGCCGCAAAAGCCGCAGAAAAGAAAATAGAAAAATTAAAATAAAAACTTTATAAAAAGCCTGCGGGCAAAATAAAAGAGTTCCGAAAAATTACGGAACTTTTTTTATTTTACGAAAAATGCCGAAACGACAGGATAAGTCTCGGCTTTTAAGAGCCGACGGGTGGAAAAATTGCAACAAAACGACAATTTTGTGCAATGTTTGGCTATTGTCACGGGCGGTTTTCGGTGTTAAAATTTATTACGAAAATAAATAAACGGGGGAACTTTAATGAAAAAATTCTGGAAGCCTTTTACCGCGATTTTAACGCTTGTCGCGCTTGCCGCAACCGCAGTGACGAGCGTTTTCGCGCTGAACGACAAGACCTTGGAATTCGACGAGTCCGTACCCGCAGCTTCTTCGGGTAGCGCGGAGGTTTTTTCCTCGCGAGTGAACGTGCCGTATTCTGCGGCGGATATTAAATTCTGCGTGTTCGTATCGCCCGAAGGCGACGATTCCCGCGCGGGAGAAAATAAGGAAAACGCCGTGCGCACCTTAAAGAGAGCGCAGGTTCTCGTCAGAAATTATTACGGAAACGGCGGTTCTGGCGACGCTTCGATTATTCTTTGCGACGGCGAATATTACCTCGACAAGCCTTTGGAGCTTACGACGGAAGAGACCGCGGGCGGCGCGCTTTACATACGAGCCGAAAATCACAATAAAGCTACGATAAGCGGTTCAAAGCGGGTTGACTCCGCCGCCGTTACCGAAATCAGCGACGAAAAGCTCGGAAGAGTGTGGAAAATACCTTGCGAGAGCTATATAAATCAGCTTTACGTCGGAGAAAACTACGCCGTGCGCGCGCGTTATCCCGACGCGGGCGAAGAGCTTCGCGCAATGACGACCGATCAGGTTTACAAGGATATTCTTATAGACGGGGATTCGATTGCGGAATTCAGCGAAAGCGATTTCGAAGGCGCGATTATGACCGTGAACGTTATGTGGGCGGAATCTTATCTTCGCATCGAATCGGTAAAAACCGAAAAGGTTAATCTCGAAATGTCCGCGGGCGGAGTGGAAAGAACGCTCGGGAGAGTTCGCATAAAAGGCGAGGACGCCCGCGTTTTCGCAAGAGAAGGGCTTCGCATAAACGAAACCTCGCGCTGCGCGTTCCACTTTGAAAATTCCAAAGCGTTTCTGAACGCCGAAGGCGAATGGTATTACGATAAGACGGAAAAGACGGTTTATTATCTTCCGCGCGCTAACGAAACGCTTGAAAATTCGATTATAAGAATTCCGTATTCGGAGGTTCTCGTAACGGCGAGCGGCGAAAAAGACGATAAAATCGGAAACGTGATATTCGAGGGCGTAAACTTCGCGTATACCGCAAACACCTACGTTGACGGGAAAATCGGCGGACAGGGCAACAGAAACGATAACGCCTTTACGCAGCGTTTTACGGGCGGGCCGAACGACGCGAGGCCTATCGCGGCGATAGCCGTTACCAACGCCGAAAACGTGCGCTTTTCCGGAAATATCTTTTATTGTCTCGGCGGCGGGGCGATTGATTGCGTTTCGGGCGTTAAGGATATAAGGATAGAGAAAAATCTTTTCCGCGGAGTAGGCGGCAACGGCGTTCTGGTAGGACCTACCGTTACGGGTATGTATAACGAGGACGAAAACGGAAACAAAACGTGGGTAGTTCCGCACGACGACGAAAGAGAGTTCAACGTAAACGTTTATACCGAAAACAATTATATGACCGATATAGGCTGGCAGGAATACGGCTCGTGCGCGGTAATTTATACCTATTCGGTAAACAGTAAGATAAACAGAAACACCATAAGCAACGTGCGGTATACGGGTATAAGCTCCGGCTGGGGCTGGGACACGACCGCCACCTCTTACGATTTCTATAAGGGAATCGAAATAGGCTACAACAGAATAACGGGCGTAATGAATCTGCTTGCTGACGGCGGCGCGATTTATACCGTAGGCGTTCAGCAGGGCGCGCGTATTCACGACAACTACGTCGGCGAAAATTACAGCTCGGTATATACTTATCCCGACGACGTGGGCGATTCTTCGGGCAAATATTACGCCTGCTGCGGAATTTATCTCGATAACACGAGCGGCGGCGCGGTCGGAGACGGAACGGGCTTCGTGGTGGAAAACAACTACGTTGCGAAAGACACCCTCGATCAGGCGTATCAGACGGTGAACGCGAGAAAGAAACCGTTGAAGGACGAAAACGGAAACGACCTTTTCTATTTCGTTATAAACGATGCGCCCGAAAGCAAAAAGAACGAAATTTACGAGACTTCGGGCGTTAAGGAAGACGGCTTTACGCTTATTCCCGAAGGCTGCGTGTTATGGGGAGCGCGTACCGAAAGCGCGACCGTTTCCGCCGTGTACGGCAACGGACTGAAAACCAAGAAGGACGCCGCGCTCGTGCTTACGGGCAAGAACGGCAAGAGGGTTCAGCTCGCGGCGGAGGACATTATAGAATGGACTGATACCTGCGTAAGGTTTAAGAGTTCGGCTTACCGTTCGGGCGAAATTTTTGCGATAGACAAGGAAGGAAAAGCTTCTAATTACGTCGTCGCGACGCTCAACGTTGACAGAAAGTTCTGTATGAGCGGACAGTTTGAAAAGTGGGGCGGGCTTTCGGGCATAGTGCAGGATTTGCAGACGCAGAGAATTTCCGTGCATAAGAGCAAGGTGAAGGCGAGCAGCACTCTCGGCGCGTTTTCCGCTTCGCACGTTCTCGACGGAAATACCGGTTCCATATGGGCGAGCGACGCGATAAACGATCCCGATCCGTGGATAGAAATAACGGTAGACGGTAAAAAGATAGACAAAATCATTCTCGGGGCGCGTACGGACGGCGGCGGAGACGAAGAAAGCAGAAAGAATCTCACGGTCATCGTAACCGTCAAAAAATCCGCGACGGAATTTGCGGAGATAGTCGTTAAGAACGTCACGAAAGAAGATAATTATCCCGCGAACGGAATACTCGTTATAGACCTTGCGGGAACTGCGGCGGAAGGCAGATTTATATATTCCGTAAAGGTACAAAAGACGGAATCCACTCCCGCGGATCACTTCCTTTGCATAGCGGACGTAATGCTCGTTCCGCCGAAAGCCTGAAAAAGAAGAGTTTAAGGAGAAAATATGACGAAAAAATTAGTGCCGAAAGGAGAAAAGGGCAAGGATCTTTACGCAAAAGAAAACGTTTCGTACGTTCTTATGTGTCTGCCCGTCGTAATAAAAACGCTTATATTTTCCATACTTCCGCTTTTATGGCTCGTTATGGCGTTTGAAAATTATAAGGGCTTTCAGGGTATATTCGGCAGCGAATGGGTGTGGTTTCAGAACTTTGAATATTTTTTCAGGTCGGAAATAATCTGGCACGTTATATGGAACACCATCGCGCTCAACTTCCTTTTTATTCTCGTCGGCACGCCCAGCACCGCGCTTATGGCGATGCTTATGTTCGAGATGAAAAACAGGTTTGCGACCAAGCTTTTTCAGACGATATATTTTATACCGTACCTTATTTCGTGGACGGTGGCGCAGTATTGCGTTGAGGGAATACTCGGGGCGAACGGATTGATAAATTCGGTGCTTACGAGTTTAAGCCTCGATACGGTGAAGTTTTACGACGCGGCAAACGCGCACGCGTGGCCGTGGATTTTGCTTATCTGTAATATCTGGAAGGGGCAGGGCTACGCGATAATCATGGATTACGCGAGCCTCAGCGGAATGGATACGGAGCTGTTCGAGGCGGCGGAGCTTGACGGCGCGAACAGAGGGCAGAGAATGTGGTATATTTCCTTGCCGCATTTAAGAAAAATCATCGCGATACTTCTTATTATGTCGCTCGGCGGTATATTCCGTTCCGATTTCGGTTTGTTCTGGTTTATTCCCAAAAACGATTCCGACAGGGCGCTTCTGGAAACGACGGAGGTTCTCGATACATATATTTATCAGCTTTCCATAAGGGAAACCGATTACAGCGCGGGTACGGCGATAGGTCTCGTTCAGTCCGTGGTTGGTACGGTCGTGTTGCTGTTTTCTAACTGGATAGTCAAGAAAATAGACAAGGATTCGGCGTTTATTTAAGGGGGCGGAGAAGAATGAAAAACAAGAATAAAATAGGCGGTTCCGTCGTCTTTGACTTTTTCAACGTTTTATGGATGGTTCTTTTCGCGCTGTTCTGCCTGATTCCGCTCGTAATAATGATTTCGGCTTCCTTTTCCGCGGACGAAGCGTTGCAAAATTACGGTTACACGCTTTTCGTAAAGGAATGGAGTCTGAACGCTTATAAGGTAGTGTTCGGCAACGTTACGCCGCTTTTAAGGGCGTACGGCGTAAGCCTTATCGTAACGGGCGGCGGCACGATAATCAACGTGTTTTTAACGGCGATGATAGCGTATCCCTTGTCCAAGCCGCATTTCAGGTTCAAAAACGCGGTGACGATAATGCTGCTCATAACGATGCTGTTTTCCCCCGGAATGGTGCCGACTTATATACTTATCACGCAGTATCTCAAATGGAAAAACACGTTCGCGGTTATGATAATTCCGCAAATCGGCACGACGTTTTACATAATACTTCTTCGCACGTTTTTCTCGGACATTCCCAAGGAGATAGGCGAAAGCGCGAAGATGGACGGCTGTTCGGCGTTCCGCGAATTTCTGACGATTACCATACCTCTTTCGCTTCCCGCGCTCGCGACCTGTTCTATTCTCGTCGCGCTCTCATACTGGAACGATTGGGGAACGGCGTATCTTTACGTTGACGACAATCGTATGTGGAACGTGCAGATGCTGATGATAAACCTCGTGCAGCAGGCGCAGGAGTGGAAGAAAAATCTCGGTCAGCTCGCGGGGAATCAAAGCTCCGATTCGATAGTTATGGCTACCTGCATACTCGGCACTCTGCCTATAATGGGCGTATTTATGGCTCTCCAAAAATACATAGTGAAGGGTATGACGGTCGGCGCGGTCAAGGGCTGAAAAACGAAATATTACGGAAAGATTACCGAAATAATATTGAAATTTTACGGGGAAGCACCCCGATATAAAATAAAAGCAGGAGGAAAGAACAATGAAAAAATTTGCGGCGATAATCGCAGCGGGACTTTTGGCTATAAGCGGCGCGGTCGGACTTGCGGCTTGCTCCGGCGGAGGGAACGGCGGCTCGTCCGATACCGTGCAGTATATCGTATATACGGGCGGCGGCAGTCTCGACGGCGCGGTTCGTATCAAAAACAAGGTGGACGAATACGTTTTCGATAAGCTCGGCTTCCACGTCGAACTCAATTACGTTCCGTATACCGAATATTCCACGAAGCTCGGGTTAAAGCTTAATACGAACGAGTATTTCGATATGTGCTATATCGGCTCGCTTCTTACGGGCAACCCGTATTCTCTCCGCGCGAGCGAGGGATACTTTAAGGACATAACCGAAGCTCTTCCGAAATATGCGCCCGATATTTATAATTCGCTTTCCGCGGACGTCTGGAACGCGGCACGGGTAAACGGAAAAATTTACGGCGTCGTGAACGAGCAGATTTTTGCGAGAAGCACGGGCGTGGCGATAGATAAAACCGTTGTGAAGGCTTTGCGCGACGGAGGTTACGACCTTACGCAGGAAAACATAGATAAAAACGGAATAACCTACATAGAGGTTATCAACAAGGCGATGGAGTATATCAAGAATAACCCCGAAATTTCGCCTAACGGTAAAGTTCCGCAAAGCACGCTTATTCTCGGCAATCCTTACGACGATATTTTTATGCAGAATTATTCGTTCGACAGCTTGGGAACGGCTTCCGAATACCCCGGCGTTATCCGCGCGACGGCAAAGGAAAACGCTTCTACGGTCATAAATCAGTATGAAACCGAGGAATTTAAGGAATTTGCGGAGTTTTGTATGTCTATGCACCAAAAAGGCTATATTCCCGACGGAAAAACGGTCGATATAACCGAAAACCAGAGGGTAAGACTTACGGGTACTTATCAACCGGGGTGCGAATCCGACCTTTATACGCAGGTCGGCAGAGAATTCGAGCAGTTCCGCTTCGGCGTGCCTATGCTCACGACTAACAACGTTACCTCTTCGGTCACGGCGATAAGCGTGAACAGCACGAAAACGGATAAATGTCTTAAACTTCTCAACCTTTTGTATACCGATAAAACGCTTTACAATCTTCTCGCGATGGGAGAGGAAAGAGCGGAATATAACTGGACGAAGGGCGAAATGGAAAACGACGAAGGCGTTATGGAGGAATACGACTATATAGAGTATATCCCCGGCAACGGTTACAGTATATACTCCGACTGGGCGTTCCCCACGATGTTTAACGCGTACAGAAAAATTTTCCAGCCCGCGGATATGGCGGACAGAATAAAAACTCTGAACAAAGAAGCGTTCGTTTCTATCGGCAACGGATTTGCGTTCGTGCCGAGCAAATCGGTCGCGAAATACCAGTCCGATTGCGGCAGAGAAATAGATATAGTCATAAAACAGCTGTTAAACGGCACGTTCCAGAGCGGAATTACGGCGGAAACGCTCGTCGAAAATCTTAACGCGAAATTAAGGGCGAACGGTCTCGACAAAATTCTTGCGGAAAAGCAGGCGAAATTCAACGAATATCTCGCGAATAAATAACCCGACGAGGAGGGAAAAGGATGGTTAAGGGACTAAACAAAAAACGGGCGATTATAACCCTGTTCGTGATTTTAGCGATTGCGATTACGGCGTTTTTCGTCTCCTTTACGGGCGTTGCGAACGCAAGAGCCGAAGGGCTTAAAGAGCTTAAACTCGACTTTGAAAAGGACGACGGCGGCGCGTTTACCGAGCATTCTGCGGGCGGCTGGATAGTCGAAAACGGCGTTTACCGCCCGAAGCAAGGCGGCGCGATTACGAAAACGAAGGAGCAGATAGATTTGGCTTCCACGAATTACGTTTCCTTTGATTTTTGCACCGACGCGTTTCCGTTCGACGTTTTCTTTACGGAAAACCTGAACGCTTCCTGGCAGGGAATAGGCGTGCATCTCTATTCTATCGCTGACGGCGTCGTTACGGTGAACAAAAATCTCGATCAGAACGACTGGCTCGGCGACTATATAGGCAACTATGCGGACGGAAAAACGCATAACCTTAAAATCAGAATAGAAAATTCGGAAATGTCCTTTTATATGGACAAAAGCGAAGCTCCGCTCGCGTTTAACGGCGGCGCGGTGACGAGCTTTTCTCTCGGTATAGAAACGCTTTCGGATAAAGCGCAGCTTATATTCCGCGCGGCGAGCGAGAACAGCTTTATAGACAATCTTATCATAAGCGCGACGGATGAGGAAGAAGATCCTCCC
This sequence comes from Anaerovoracaceae bacterium, assembly GCA_963599785.1. Lineage (GTDB taxonomy): Bacteria > Bacillota > Clostridia > Christensenellales > Borkfalkiaceae > UBA1259. Next base: position 1,372 of record CAVBZJ010000027.1, on the reverse strand, counting down.
TCGCCGCCGACTCCTCCCACTCCCGAAGAGCCGGAAGATCCCGACGAGCCTTCCGTCGAGCCGTGGGAGGTCTCGCTCGACTTTTCAGAGGATTCGCAGGCGGAGAATTTTTCCGCGGGGCGCGGTACTGCGGGCTGGGTGATTTCCGAAGGGAAATATTATCCTGCCGCGGCGGGTGCGGTAACGAAAACGGTTAAGAAAATCAATCTTAAAGCCGTAAATTATATATCGTTCGATTTTTACGCCGATTCCGTACCCTTCGATTTCTTTATGACGGAGGATTCCGAAACGACTATGGCGGGCATAGGCGCGCACCTTTATTCGGTTGCGGGCGGGGTGTTTACCGTCAATAAAAACCTCGATCAGAACGATTGGCTCGGCGACCACGTCAGAAATTTTGCGGACGGCAAGGCGCACAATATAAAAATCAAAATAGAAAATTCCGCGATTTCGTTCTATGCGGACGGAGAAAAAACTCCGCTTTCCTTCAACGGCGGCGCGGTGACGAGCTTTCCTCTCGATATAGAAACGCTTTCGGACAAAGCGGAAATAGTATTCCGCGCGGCGAGCGAAAAGTCTTATATAGATAATTTCATCGTTTCGGAAAACGACGTGGAGTACGTCGAACCCGTTCAGCCCGATAACCGTTACAAAGAGCTTAACGTAGATTTTTCGGACGCGGCGCAGAACAAATATTTCGCTGCCGAATTCGAGTCTGCGGGCTGGCGCGCGAACGGCGGAAGCTTTTATCCCGCCGCGGCTTGGGCGACGGTAAAGGTCGTTCAGCCGATAAGCCTTGATAAAACGACGTATATCGCTTTCGATTTCTTTGCGGCGATAAACGGGAAAAACAAATCGGAATCGCAGTTCAGCGCGGCGTTTTTGCCGAATTTCGATTCGCAGAACGGCTTCGGAATACACGCCTATTATTCGGGCGAAACGGCGGTCATCACCGCCAACGAAAGTCTTTCCCGCGACCGCTGGCTCGCGGACTGCATTTTCGCGTGGGACGACGGCAAGGTCCACAATATGAAAATCAAGGTGGGCGAGGGTAAGGTTTCTTACTATCTGGACGGCGAAATTATCGCGTTTGCCGACGGCAGAACGGAATTCGACGTTACGGTAACGGAAAACGAGGTGTATCTCGCGTTACAAAGCACCGAGACCATGAGTCGTATAGATAATTTTATAGTGAGCGAGAACGATATAGCTTACGAACCGCCCGCGCCGTACGAAGCGTTCGAGGAATTCGAGACGGGCTTTGCGGACGACGGCGGGTTTATCGCAAGCGCGAACGGCGGCTGGGTTGCGGAAAACGGCGCGTTCTCTCCTTCGAGAGCGTGGGCGACCGCACAGTACGGAAAGGTTATTC
>CAVBZJ010000026.1:0-17158 GCA_963599785.1 Anaerovoracaceae bacterium | reverse complement strand
AGTTCCTTATAGATTATTCAAATAAGGTCGGGTTCGATTATCTCGATATTCAGCGCGACGGCGTGAGAAACACTACTCTCGCGCTCGTAACCCTGACCGACGGCGAACGCGATTTCGCTTTCTTCCGCCATGACACCGCAGATTTCAATATCGACGCGGATTCCGTAAACTTATCCGCTTACGAAAACCTTAATATATTACATTTAGGCTCGCTGATGCTTTCCGAAAAGGCGGGCAGAGATTTCGCGGACGCGGTTATAAAAAAAGTTCGCGCGGCGAAAAAAACTCTTTCCTTCGACGTGAATTTCCGTCTCGACCTTTACGCGGGCATAGAAGAGGCGATAGAGGCTTATCGCCCGTACGTTGCGGAAGCGGATATTCTTAAATTTTCCGACGACGAAATAACCGCGTTCACGGGCGAAAGCACCGTGGAAGCCGCCGCTCGCGCGCTTTACAAGGAAAACAGGCTTCTTCTCGTGACCTTGGGTAGCCGTGGCAGCGCGTACTACTACAACGGAATAAGCGGCGTCGTCGCGACCGAAAAGGTTAAGCCCGTGGACACGACGGGTGCGGGCGACGCGTTCTTCGGCGCGGTGCTTTCAAAGCTCGACGGCAAGGACGTTTCCGCGCTCACGAAGGACGATATAGAACAAGCCCTCGCTTTCGGCAACAAGGCGGGCGCGAGAGCCACGCAGTTTAAAGGCGCGGTGAAAATTTAAGGCGGAGCGACAAAGAAAAGCCGTAAGAAAAAGCCTTAAAAAATAAACGCTCAAAGCCGTAATTTTTCGGCAAAGCGTTATTCGCAAAAATTGTCAACACAAAATAATAAAGTCAAAATATTCAAGATAAAAGAGGCGATAAAAATGGATATTAAAAAGCTGGTAAAAGAACCGATTTTTTTCGAGCGCAACAGGGTATACCGCATTTATAAGGGCGGAATGCCTTATAAAGAGATTTTTAACGACCCGAACGGCTACGACGACGGCACGGACAATATGTTCCCCGAAGAATGGGTGGCGAGCAAGGTTAAGGCGATTAACCCCCGCTATTTCGGCAAGCGCGACGGCGTTTCCGTCGTTAAGGGTACGGATATTTTCCTCGACGACCTTTTGAACGATTATAAGGACGACGTTCTCGGCGAAAGGAAGTACGACTGCCTCGTTAAATTTTTGGACAGCGCGGTAAGACTTCCGTTTCAGGTTCACCCGACCAAGGACTTTTCGCGCAAATATTTCCATTCGGAATACGGCAAGACCGAAGCGTGGCTCGTGGTTGCAACCCGCCCCGGCGCAAAAATTTATTTCGGATTCAAGGACAAAATGACCAAGGAAAGGCTTTCCGAGCTTGAAGAACGCAGCGAGACCGAAAAGGATATTATGGGCGGCTTGCTTGCGGGCGTAGACGCGAAGGTCGGCGATATGTGGCTTATTAAAGCGGGGCTTATCCACGCGATAGGCGCGGGCTGCACTATCATCGAGGTGCAGGAGCCTACCGATTTTACCATTCAGCCCGAACGCTGGTGCGGCGATTACCATATTTCTTACGAAGAGGAATACATAGGGCTTACGAAAGACGTCGCGCTCGACAGCATCAACTACGACATTTACGGCGACGCGGCGAAGGAATACGCGCGGGTTACGCCGAGCGTCGCTATCGACACGCCGAACTATAAAAAAGAAAACCTTATCACTTACGCGGACACGCCCTGCTTTGCGGAAAACCGTCACACGGTGAGAAACGGCGGAAGCTTCGTTATGGACTACGCGCCGAGCGTGTATATCTGTCTGGAAGGCGAAGGCAAAATTACTGCGGACGGCTACGAAAAGCCGATTAAACGCGGAGATTATTTCCTTCTTCCTTACGCCGCGGAAGGCAAATTCACCGTTTCTTCGGATACGGAAGCGGTTCTCGTGGAATGCTTGCCGAGTAAACAGGATAAGTAAAATTTCTTGATTAAACCCAGCTTAAAAAAACGAAAAAAAATACGGTAAAAAAACCGAAAAAAATAAAAGGGAGACAAAATATGAAGAACAGAATAGGTATTCGCCCGACCATCGACGGAAGATGGGGCGGAATCAGAGAAGGACTCGAAGCGCAGACGATGCAGATGGCAAAAGACGCCAAAAAGCTTATCGAAGAAAACGTCTTTTATGCCGACGGCACGCCCGCGGAAGTAGTAATTTCGCCCTGCACGATAGGCGGCGGCAAAGAAGCGGCGGTTTGCGCAAAGTATTTTCAGGAACAGAACGTTACCGCAACCCTTACCGTTACGCCCTGCTGGTGCTACGGCAGCGAGACTATGGATTTAGATCCGCTGACTACGAAGGCTGTATGGGGCTTTAACGGTACGGAACGCCCCGGCGCGGTTTATCTTGCGGCTTGTATGGCGGCGCACGTTCAGAGAGGACTTCCCGCGTTCGCTATTTACGGCGAGGACGTGCAGGACATCGGTATGAGCGGCATTACCCCCGACGTTGAAGAAAAGATTCTGCGCTTTGCGAGATGCGCGCTCGTTGTCGGTCAGCTCCGCAACAAGGCGTATGTTTCGATAGGTTCCGTCGCGATGGGGATCGGCGGAAGCTTCCTCGACGCGAACATGATGCAGAAATATTTCGGAATCCGCGCGGAATGGGTGGATATGACCGAAATTTTAAGAAGAATCGATCTTGAAATTTACGACAAGGAAGAGTACGAAAAAGAGCTTAAATGGATAAAGACCAAGCTTAAACAGGGCAAGGATTATAACGGTTCTATCTGGGAGCAGAAAGACTTTACCGAAGAAGAGCTTGAAAAGCAGTGGGAGTTCGTCGCGAAAATGACGCTTATCATTCGCGATATTATGCTCGGCAACGACAAGCTTAACGACATCGGTCGTCACGAAGAAGCTCTCGGCAGAAACGGTATTCTCGGCGGCTTCCAAGGTCAGCGTATGTGGACGGACTATAAGCCCAACGGCGACTATACCGAAGCGATTCTTAACTCCACCTTCGACTGGAACGGCAAAAAACAGCCTATCCTTCTCGCGACGGAAAGCGATAACTGCAACGGTCTCGCAATGCTGTTCGGAAATATGCTTACGGGCAGAGCGAGCATCTTCGCGGACGTAAGAACCTACTGGTCTCCCGCGGCGGTGGAACGCTGCACGGGCTGGAAGGCGGAAGGGCTTGCGAAGAACGGCTTTATGCACCTTCTTAACAGCGGCGCGGCGGCACTCGACGGCACGGGCGCGTGCAAGGACGAAAACGGCAATTCCGTTATGAAGAGATGGTGGGACGTAACCGATAAGGATATAGAAGCTATGCTCGCAAAAACGGAGTTCTCGCCCGCAAACCGCGGCTACTTCCGCGGCGGCGGCTTCTCTTCGAGCTTCTCTACCGAAGGCGAAATGCCCGTAACCCTCGTCCGCGTGAATATGGTGGACGGCATAGGCTATACCTTGCAGTTTGCGGAAGGCTGGACGGTAGAGCTTCCCGAAAACGTGAACAAAACTCTTCTCGACAGAACGGACAGAACGTGGCCTTCCACCTGGTTCGTTCCGAGACTTAACGATACGGTTGCGTTCGGCAGCGTTTATAACGTTATGGCTAACTGGGGTGCAAACCACGGCGCGTTCGTATACGGTCACGTCGGCAAAGACCTTATCACTCTCGCGAGTATGTTCAGAATCCCCGTAACCCTCCACAACATCGAGGACAAGGATATTTACAGACCTCACGCTTGGAGCGCGTTCGGCACGAAGGATCTTGAAGGCGCGGACTATCGCGCTTGCGCAAATTATAAACAGCTTTATAAATAAGACGCTTTAACCGTTTAACGGAAAACGGGCGCGAGCGGGGCGAATTTTCGCCCCGCTCGCGTTCTTTTTTTGTTTTGACGGCGTGTTTTTCCCCGCGAGCGTTTAGTTTTGAAAGCGTGCAATTCGTTTTCCCCGCGTTCCTTTTGTTCCGCCCGATAAATTGAAAAATTACAGAATAAAAATTTATAAACCGCGCAAAATTTAGTTGACATATTTTTCAGGATATAATATACTAACCGTAAAGGAAGCAAAAAAACGATGAAAAAGACTTTCGCCTTTTATTACGAATATTACTTTTTTAAGCCATATTTATGAATATCGGTTATTTTTTGCATTCTTAAAATAAAATTGTTTGAGAGATGACCGTTATTCACGAATAGCGGTCGTTTTTTTATTGATTAAAATTTGTTTTCGCAGATCGCGCGGCGTTATAAAAACCCGAATAAACGAAACGAATAAAAACAGATAAAAACGGAGCGGAAAACGAAACGCGAAACGAAGGCGAAAAAATCGAAGCGATACGATACGCGATTAAAGGAGAGAAGAAATGATTATCGTAGTAAAACCTACAAAAGAACGAAAGCAGTTCGATAACCTAGTTAAATGGATAAAAGGGCAGGGGCTGGAAATAGACGTGAGCAGCGGCGCGCATTCCACCGTTTTAGGGCTTATCGGCGATACCAGCAAAATAGATATAGACCTCGTGCGCTCGCTCGATATAGTAGAGGACGTTAAGCGCATATCCGAGCCTTATAAATGCGTAAACCGCAAATTTCACCCCGAGGACACCATAGTGAACGTGGCGGGAAGAAAGTTCGGCGGGGATAATTTTCAGTTCATCGCAGGACCTTGCTCGGTGGAATCCGAAAAGCAGATCGTCGAGGTGGCGGAAGCGGTTAAGGCCGCGGGCGCGGGGTTGCTTCGCGGCGGCGCGTTCAAGCCGAGAACTTCTCCGTACGCCTTTCAGGGACTCAGGGAGGACGGACTTAAACTTCTGCTTCTTGCCAAGCGCGAAACGGGTATGCCGATAGTCACGGAGATTATGAGCGTTCGGCATATAGACCTTTTTGCTGACGTGGACGTGGTGCAGATAGGCGCGCGCGATATGCAGAACTTCGAGCTGCTTAAAGAGGTGGGAAGAACCAAAAAGCCCGTGCTTTTGAAGCGCGGACTTGCGAACACTATCGAGGAGTGGCTTATGAGCGCGGAATATCTTATGAGCGAGGGCGCGAAGGACATTATTTTGTGCGAGCGCGGCATAAGAACGTTCGAGCCGTATACGAGAAATACTCTTGACCTTTCCGCGATACCGCTCGTGAAGGAGTTTACGCACCTGCCCGTGGTGGTAGATCCCTCGCACGCTTCGGGGCTTTCCCGTCTCGTAAAACCCTTGTCGCTCGCTTCGGTCGGCGCGGGGGCGCACGGACTTATGATAGAAGTGCATAACGATCCGCCGCACGCGCTTTGCGACGGTGCGCAGTCTATCCGCCCCGAAGAATTTGCGGAAATAGTGAAAAAGGTAGACGTAATGTTGCCGCTCGTCGGGAAATCGAGGGGTTAAAGGCATATAGCACGCACGCCGTTGCCGCTACGCGCTCGCCCGACTCGATTGTATACAGTTTATAGCTGTGTAAAAATTTTTAATGAAAAGTATAATATGTCATTCTGAGATGGGCTTGCGTAGACAATCCCGCGAAGAATCTCAAAAGTTACTTTCGTGCAGAGATTCTTCGTAAGCCCGTCAAGGAAGAGTGGCTCAGAATGACAAACAATGGGTTTGCGTAAAGATTCTTTGTAAGTCCGTTAGGGTGGAAAGTCTCAGAATGACAAACAGAGGTTTCGTCAAGATGGCAATAAAAACGAAGTGGCGTTCGGGATGCCGCTACCTGAATATCAATCTTAAATAAACAATAAGGAAACGGAAAAATGAAAATAGGTATCGTTGGGCTGGGACTTATAGGCGGCTCTTTCGGAAGAACAGCCGTGAAAGCGGGACACGAGGTTTTCGGCGAGGACAGGCAGGAAGCCGTTCTCATAAAAGCCGAAATGCTTTGCGCGATTACGGGCAGGCTTTCGGAAGCTTCCGCAAAAAAACTCGACCTGCTTATTTCCGCAGTCAATCCCTCGGATTTTGAAAGCTCGGTGGAAAAATATCTTCCGCACCTTAAAAGAGGCGCGGTCGTTATGGACTTCTGCGGCACGAAGCGCGGCGTGGTTCCCGTAATGAAAAGGCTTTCGGACAAATACGGGGATCTCACCTTTATCGGCGGACACCCTATGGCGGGGCGGGAATTTTCGGGCATAGAACACTCTTCCGCAACGCTTTTTCACAAGGCTTCCATGATACTCGTTCCCGTAAAAGCGGATATTTTCGCGCTGGACGGAATAAAAAAGCTGTTTTTGTCGCTCGGCTTCGGCGAAGCGGTGATAACTACCGCCGAAAATCACGACAGAATGATAGCTTTCACCTCGCAGGAATGTCACGTCGTATCGAACGCGTTCGTTAAAAGCCCGCGCGCGAAGGAGCATTTCGGGTATTCCGCGGGGAGCTATAAGGATATGACGAGGGTGGCGCGGCTTTCCCCCGCGATGTGGACGGAGCTGATGCTCGAAAACGCCGATTATCTTGCGGAAGAGCTGGATATTCTAACAGAAAACCTTAAAAAGTACTCGGCGGCGATAAAGCGCGGCGATAAAAAAGAGCTTTTTTCTCTCCTTGCCGAGGGCAACGAAATAAAGCTCGCGATAGACGTGAACAAGGCGAAATAATATGGAAAAACTGACGGTAAAAGTTGATAAAGGCTACGATATTTATATAACGAAAGGCTACGGGGAGCTTAAATCGGTGGCAAAACCGCTCGAAGAAGCGGGCAAAATCGCCGTCATTACCGACGAAACGGTGAAAAAGCTTTTCGCCGCAGAGTTTATAAAGGAGCTTTCGGCAATTTTCCCCGACAAAGAAATCGAGGCGTTGTCGGTCGCGGCGGGCGAAAAGAGCAAAAACGGCGAAAACTTTCTGCGGCTTTCGGAAGAGCTGGCGCGGCGCGGGTTTCAGAGAAAAGACGCGGTAGCGGCTTTGGGCGGCGGGGTGGTCGGCGACCTTGCGGGGTTCGTCGCTTCCACATATATGCGCGGAATAAAGCTATTCGCCGTGCCTACCACCTTTTTGTCCGCGATAGATTCTTCTGTCGGCGGCAAAACCGCGATTGACCTTAAAGAAGGCAAGAACCTTTGCGGAACGTTCTATCAGCCGCACGCGGTGTATATCAACCTCGACTTCTTAAAAACTCTCCCCGAAAAGGAGATTAAAAACGGTTACGGAGAAGCGGTTAAATACGCGCTTTTGTCCCGTTCGGTAACGGCGGAGGACCTCTCGGGCGGGATAACCGAAACGCTTATAAAAAAATGTCTCGAAATCAAGAAAGACGTCGTGGAAAAGGACGAGAAAGAGAGCGGGCTTCGGCGGATATTGAACCTCGGTCACACCGTCGGACACGCGATAGAAACGCTTTCCTCATACGAGCTTTCGCACGGGGAGTGTGTGGCGAAGGGCATTGCCGCCGCGATAGAAATTTCCGCAAAAATCTACGGGTTAAGCTCCCGCACGAAGAACGAAATGCTTGCGGTATTAAACGCTTATCCCTTCGACCTTTCGCCGATATTTAAAACGGAAGATATTTGCAGGGAAATGCTCGCGGATAAAAAGAGCGACGGCGACGCGGTGAATTTCGTAACCCTTAAAGGGGTGGGCGAGCCGCGCGCGGAAAAAATCGCGATAAGCGAAACGGAAAAAATTCTTAAAGACTATTATGGAAGTTAAAATCACGCCGACAAGATTGTGCGGCACAATCGAAGCGCCGCCCTCCAAATCGTATCTGCACAGACTGATTATCGCGGCGTTTCTTTCGGGCGGAGAAATTAAAATAAAGACGGGCGAGCTTTCTGACGACGCTTTCGCGACGATAGGGGCGGTAAAGTCGCTCGGGGCGAAGATAACCGCGGGCGAGGGCTATATCGCGGTAAAACGGAACGCGGATTTTAAGCCGCAGTCTCCCGTAACGGTATTTTGCGGCGAAAGCGGCTCGACCTTGCGGTTTTTATTGCCCGTGGCGGCGGCTCTCGGTATTCCCGCGACGTTTAAAGGAAAGGGCAGACTTTCCTCGCGCCCCGTGGACGCGCTTTTAACCTGTATGAATTCGTTTGGGACAGTGGCGGAAGGGCTTAACGTTACGGGCAAGCTCCAAGCGAACGACTATGTTTTAGACGGCTCTATAAGCTCGCAGTATGTGACGGGAATGCTGTTCGCGCTTTCCTTTCTCGGCGGCGGAAGCCTTAAAATTCTCGGCAGAGAGGTGAGTCGCGGTTACGTCGATATAACGCTCGAAGTTCTTGAAAAATTCGGCGTAAAAATAGAGAAAAACGGCGATACTTTCTATATAAAATCGGGTTTTTCGGTAAAAGGCGGCGAATTTATCCCCGAAGGCGACTGGTCGGGCGCGGCGTTTACGCTGTCGCTCGGCGCGGTGGCGGGAGACGTCACGGTGACGGGGCTTTCCTTCCCCTCGGGACAGGGCGATTCCGAAATCCTCAAAATTTTAAAGGCGTTCGGCGCGGAAACGGAGCTTATAGGCGTTCGGGAAGCGGGCGCGCGTGCGGGAAAAGACGGGAAAAGCGTTAAAAACGGCAAGAACGGCGCGAAAAATACAACCGGCGTACGGGTGAGAGCGGGAACTTTAAGCGGCATAACCGTAGATCTCGAAAATATTCCCGACCTTGCGCAGACGGTGGCGTCGGTCGCGGCGTTCGCAAAAGGCAAAACCACGCTGTATTCCGCGGACAGATTAAGGCTTAAAGAAAGCGACAGAATAGAAGCGATTATAAAAACGCTCGGCGCGGCGGGGATAAAAGCCGAATATTCGAGCGGGCGCGGCGGCACGATAACGATTTACGGCGGTTCGCCCGTCGGCGCGAGGTTTTCGGGCGGGGGAGACCACAGAACGGTTATGTCCGCGGCGGTTTTGGCGGCGGGCGCGGAAGGCGTTTCGGAGATTTGCGGCGCGGAGGCGGCGGCAAAGTCTTACCCCGAATTTTTTAACGATATGAAACGGCTGGGAGGAAAGGCAGATGTCCTTATTTAAAGGCAGAAAAATCACCGCGGAAATTTACGGCGAATCGCACGCGGATAAAATCGGGATAAGGGTGACGGGCTTTCCCGAATTCGCCTTTTCGCCCGAAAAACTGAAAGAATTTACCGAAAGAAGAAAGCCTTCTTTATCCGTTTTTTCGACGAAAAGAAGAGAACCCGACGAGCCGCGCTTTTACCGCGCGGACGGCAGCGAAATCACCGATAATTTTCTTCCTTCCGAATGGGTTTGCGAGATTAAAAACGCGGACAGAAAAAGCGGCGATTATAACGAGCTTTACGGAAAACCCCGTCCTTCGCACGCGGATTACGCGTGGCACCTGAAAGACGGCGCGCTCGATTTTTCGGGCGGGGGCAGGTTTTCGGGGCGGCTTACGGCGGCGCTTTGCGTGGCGGGCGGCATTGCGAAGGAATATTCAGAGTCGCGCGGCGTGCGTATCGCGGCGTTCGTTTCGAGGGTAGGCGGCATAGACGGCGGCTCTTATAAAACGGAGAATTTAACGCCCGAAATTATAGAAAAGCTCCGCGCGGGCGAGTTCCCGTCCTTAAAAAACAAGGCGGAAATGCTGGCGGCGATAAAAAATTCGGCGGCGGAAAAGGACTCCCTCGGCGGGAAAATAGAGTGCGTTATAACGGGCGCGAAGGCAATCGGAGACAGCCTGTTCGGCGGTCTCGAAGGTAAAATCGCACAGCTCGTATACGCGATTCCCGCGGTGAAGGGCGTGGAATTCGGCGCGGGCTTCGACTTTGCGGATATGACGGGAAGCCGTGCAAACGACGAGCTTTATATAGACGAAGCGGGAAAAATAGCGTTCAAATCCAACGCTTCGGGCGGAATAAACGGCGGAATCGCGAACGGCGCGCCCATAACGTTCGGCGTGGCGATGCGCCCCACCCCCTCGATAGCAAAGGAGCAAAACACGGTGGATTTGATAAAAAAAGAAAATACCGTGATAGCGATAAAAGGTCGGCACGACGCCTGCGTCGTTCCCCGCGCGGTGCCTTGCGTGGAAAGCGCGGCGGCACTCGCGTTGTTAGACGAAATTTTGTAAAAAATAAACTCGGAGACAGATTATGGAAAACAGAAACGAAGAACTTGAAGCATTAAGAAAACAAATCGACGAAACGGACGACGAGCTTATAGAAATATACCTTAAAAGGCTTGCCGTTTCCGAAAAAATAGCGGAAGCGAAAGCGGCGGCTGGCGCGCCCGTGTACGACGCGGAACGCGAAAAGAAGGTTATTTTCCGTCTCGCGGAAAAAGTTCCCGAAGATATGCGGCTGTACGTTAAGGAGCTTTACGAAACGATTTTCGCAACGGGCAAGGCTTATCAGAACAGATTTATAGAAAAAGGCTCGAAAACGGCGGAAAATATCCGCGCGATTATAGAAAAGGGCTTGCCGACCTTCCCCGTGAGCGGAACGTGCGCGTGTCAGGGCGTGTACGGCGCGAACAGCGGCTTGGCGGCGGAAAAGCTTTTCGCCGTTCCCGACGTCACCTATTTTAAAAGCTTCGAGGCGGTTTTCGCGGCGGTGGAAAAGGGGCTTTGCGAATACGGCGTTCTTCCCATAGAAAACAGCACCGCGGGTTCGGTCTCGGAGGTCTACGACCTTATGAGAAAATACCGCTTTTCCATAGTGAAAAGCGTGCGCGTGCGGATAGAACATTGTCTTGCGGGGGTTAAGGGCGCAAAGCTTTCGGATATTAAAAAGGTCGTTTCGCACCCGCAGGCTCTTTCTCAATGCGAAAAATACTTAAAGTCGCTCGGCGTGAAAACCGAGGTTTCCGAAAACACCGCGATTGCCGCGGAATCGGTTGCGGAAGCGGGCGATAAAACGGTCGCCGCGCTCTGCTCGGAGCGGTCTGCGGAGCGTTACGGGCTTGAAATCCTCACGAAAAACGCCGAGGACAGCGACGGCAACTATACCCGTTTTATCCTCATCACCAAAGACTTGCGTATTTATAAGGGCGCGAACAAGATAAGCGTTATGACCAACCTCGCGCATACCCCCGGCAGTCTTAACCGCATACTCGGCGGGTTTTACGCGCTCGGGCTTAACCTTACCAAAATCGAGTCCCGTCCGACGGCGGGCTTCGAGTTTACCTTCTACTTCGATTTCGAGGGCGACGTGACGGACGAAAACGTTCTGCGGCTCATCTCCGATCTCGAAAGCGGTTCGGATAAATTCGTGTTCCTCGGCAGCTACGGCGAAACGGTATGAAATACGCGCTTATAGGCAAAAAATTAGGGCATAGCTATTCCGCCCTCATTCATAAGCGGCGCGGTCTCGAATACTCTCTTACGGAGCTTAAAGAAAACGAGGTCGAGAGCTTTTGCGCCGCGTGCGCCCGCGGGGAAGAAATCGCGGGGTTTAACGTTACCATTCCGTATAAAAAAACGGTGATTCCCTTTCTTAAAGGGCTGTCAGGCGACGCGGAGGCGGTCGGCGCGGTCAATACCGTCGTAAGACGCGCGGACGGACTGTACGGCTATAATACGGACGTCGGCGGGCTAAATTATGCGTTTAAGAGAATGGGCGTTTCGGTGCGGGATAAGACCGCGTGTATATTAGGCGGCGGCGGCGCGGCGGCGGCGGCGAACGCGTTTTTAACCGCGGCGGGCGCGAAAAAGATTTATTCGGTCACTCGGCGGGGCGAGATAAATTTTGAAAATTACGAAAAGCTTACGGATACCGAAATACTTATCAACGCCACGCCCGTGGGAATGTTCCCCGAAGCGGACGGCTTGCCCGTGGATATAAAGGCGTTTCCGAGGCTTTCCGCCGTGTTCGACTGCGTGTATAACCCGCTCGAAACGCGGCTCGTTTGCGAAGCGAGAAGGGCGGGAATAAAAGCCGATACGGGGCTTTCCATGCTCGTCGAACAGGCTCTCCTTGCGGAGGATATCTGGCTCGGCATAAAGCATACGGAAGAGGAGTCCGAAGAGCTTATAAAATACGTTTATAAAAACGCTCTTAATGTAGTGCTTATCGGTATGCCGTCGTCGGGCAAAAGCGCGATAGGAAAAGCCGTCGCGGAAAAGCTCGGAAGAGAATTTTTCGATTCCGATTCGGCGATTGAAGAAACGACGGGAGAAACTCCCGAAAACATCATAAAAACCCGCGGCGAAGAGGAATTCCGCAAAATCGAAAGCGAGGTCATAGCAAAGCTTTCGACAAAAAGCGGCGCGGTTATATCGACGGGCGGCGGCGCGGCGACGAGGGCGGAAAACGTCGGAAATCTCAAAAGAAACGGCGTTGTAATTTATATAAAACGCGACCTCGTAAAGCTTTCCGCGAGCGGCAGACCGATTTCCGAAAAAGAGGGAATAGCCGCGCTTTACGAAAAAAGAAAACCGCTGTACGAAGCGGCGGCGGAAGGCGTTGCGGATAATAACGGCACGAAAGAGGAGTGCGCCAAGGAGGTTATAAAGGCTTATGAAATTGCTTGTGATAAACGGTCCGAACCTTAATATGCTGGGGATAAGAGAACCCGCGCTGTACGGGCGGGATGACTACCGCGCGCTCGTGAGAAAAATAAAAGAGCAGGCGAAAATTTCGGGCGTGAAGGTCAGAATTTTTCAGTCTAATTACGAGGGCGCGATAGTGACGAAAATTCAGAAGGCGTTTGGCAAATTCGACGGGATAATAATAAATCCCGCCGCGCTCACGCACACTTCGGTCGCGGTTTTAGACGCGCTTAAAGCGGTGAATATTCCCGCCGTGGAGGTGCATCTGACGGATATAGATTCGCGTGAGGAGTTCAGAAAGAAAAGCTTCGTTTCGCTGTACGCGGAAAAGACGATAAAGGGCTTCGGCACGGAAGGCTATATAAAAGCGATAGAATATTTCGCTTCTAAAAAATAAAACGTGCAAAAGGAACGATAAAATGAGACGATAAAAAGAGCGGCGATTTTCGTCGTTCTTTTTTTGCGCCGCGGTTGACATAACCCGCGCGATATGCTACAATTATCGGGAAATAACGAAAGGGAAGTAACCTTATGCAAAACGTTTATAAATCCATAGACAAACTCGTTTATTACGCAGAAAAAAACCTCGGGCTGGAAGAAAGAAACCGCGATTACGTCAGGAACGCGATTTTCAATCTTTTCGACCTCGACGCTTACGACGACAGAATTGCCGAAACCGAAGATTTTTCGGACGTAGACAGCCTTAAAAGTCCCGAAAAGCTCGTTGCGGAATTTAAAGAAGCCTGTTTAAGCGCGGGGCTTTTCGAGGAGTGCGAAGCGGAAAAATACTGCGACGCCGTTATGGGCGAGCTTTCTATGAGTCCGAAAGCCGTCGAAGACGAGTTTTACGAGATAGAAAAAACCGAGGGCGCGAAAGCCGCTACCGAATGGTTTTACGACTATTCGGTCAAGAATGACTATGTTAAAAAGGCTAAATTAGACCTTAATCCGCGCTTTGAGGAAGCGGGGCTTATCGTCACCATAAACAAGGCGAAGCCCGAATTCCGCGACGCTAAAACCGCGGCTTCCGGCAACAAGCCCAAGGGCGGATACCCGAAATGCAATATCTGCCACGAAAACGAAGGTTTTTCGGGGCGCAGCAAACGCACGCTCCGCACCGTGAACGTGACTCTCGGCGGCGAGCCGTGGTTCTGGCAGTTCTCGCCTTACGGATATTTTTATCAGCACGGCATCGTGGTAAACTATAAGCACACGCCCATGCACGTCGATAAAGGCACGTTCGGCAGACTTATGGACTTTGCGGACAGATTTCCGCATTATTTTATAGGCAGTAACGCCGCGCTTCCTCGTATCGGCGGAAGCGTTCTCGCTCACGACCACTATCAGGGCGGCGGCGAGATTCTGCCCCTTCAAAAGGCGGCGGCTTATAAGAGCTTCGCGGCGAAGGGCGGCAAAAACGCGGTGGTCGAGATTCTCGAATGGCCGGGTACGGTCGTTCGTATCGTTTCGGAGGACAGAGCGGTTATCACCGAGCTTTCCGACGCGATTAACGAGTGCTGGAAGGATTACGATAATCCCGCGTTGGGGCTTATTTCTCACGGCGAGGACGGGGAACGCCGCCACGCGGTCAGCCCCACCGTCGTTAAAACCGCGCGCGGTTACGAGATGAATATTATTTTAAGAAGCAACATAGCGACCGAAGAATATCCCGACGGCGTGTTCCACGCTCACCCCGAATTTCACGTCATCAAAAAGGAGTCGATAGGGCTTATCGAAGCGCAGGGCTTGTTCATTCTCCCCGGAAGATTAGACGGAGAATTAAAAGAACTCGGCGATATAATTTCCCGCGGGGAAGCGTTGCCCGAAAAATTCGCGGACTTCAAAATGATTGCGGAAGAGATTAAGGCGATTGCGGGAAGCGACCTTTCGCGCGAGAACGTGGAAAAGGCTACGAAGAAGGAACTCGGCAGCGTTTGCTACCGTATTTTGCAGAATACCGCGGTATTCAAAGACAGAAAAGACACCGAAGCCTTCTTGAAGCTTGCGGGCGTCATAGACTGAAAACAAAACCGGAAATAAAACCGAAAATAAAAGGCAAAACCGAGAAATCGGGCGAAGGAATATGGAAAAATACGATTATAAAGTTTCTGCCGCGGGCAGGGTGAACCTTATCGGCGAGCATATAGACTATTGCGGGGGCAAGGTGTTTCCCGCCGCGCTGTCGCTGAAAAACACCGTTTACGCGCGCGCTAACGGCACGGATAAGATAAATATTTCTTGGAGTACGCTGGGTGAGAAAGTCACTCTCGATATAAACCGTCTGGAAGACTATAAGGGCTTAAAATACGGCAATTATCAGGCGGGCAGCGCGCTTATGTGGAAAAACGCGGGGCATAAATTAGTCGGCGCGGATTTATATATGGACTGCACCGTACCGTTCGGCAGCGGGCTTTCTTCCTCTGCGGCGATAGAGGTCTCTACGATAGCGGCTTTGGGTACGCTTGCGGGAGAAAAGCTCGATCCCGTGGAAATCGCGTTGCTTTCCCAAAAAGCGGAGCGCGAATACGCGGGCGTGAACTGCGGCATTATGGATCAATACGCTTCCGCGTGCGGTAAAAAGGGCGAGGCGATGCTTCTTGACTGCAAAACGCTCGAATGCGAATACGTTCCCGTAAAAACGGGCGAATATTCTCTCGTGCTTATAAACTGCAAAAAACCGCACAACCTCGCGGACAGCAAATATAACGAACGCCGCGCGGAAACGGAAGAGGCGTTGAGAATTTTAAGCCCCGTCTGCAAAATTTCCTGCCTTGCGGAGCTTACGCCCGAAAATTTCGAGGCGAATAAAAATCTTCTCGGCGAAATCGTGAGAAAAAGAACCGAACATGTCGTGTACGAATGCGACAGGGTTAAAAAAGCCGCAAAGGCTATGCGCGAGGGGGATATGGTAAAGCTCGGCGAGCTTCTTAACGCTTCGCATAAATCTTTGAGCGAGCTGTACGAAGTCACGGGCAAAGAGCTTGATACGCTTGCGCGGCTTGCGCAAAGTCACCCCGCATGCGCGGGTTCGAGAATGACGGGCGCGGGCTTCGGCGGGTGTACCGTGTCGCTCGTGAAAACCGCGGAGAAAAAGGCGTTCGAGGAATTTGTTCTCGAAAACTATAAAAAAGAAATCGGCTACGCCGCGGAATGCTACGAAGCGGAAATCGCGGACGGCATAATCGCGGAAAAGCTGTAAAAAACCGCGCCGTGAAATTCTCGCGAAAACAGACGGATACGGACTGATACAGGCGAGTACAGACGGATATAAGCGGGCGCAAAACCGCAATCAACAATCACCGCAACCATCAATCACAGAAATCATCGGAAGAAAAAGGTAAAATAAGAATGGAAAACAGAAATTACGTTTACGAATTTGAAAAGAAGGGCTTCGGAATGTTCGTGCATTTCGGGCTGTACAGCATTCTCGGCAAGGGCGAATGGATATTTACCCAAGGCGGCGGAATCGACAAGGAAAAATATTTCGGGCTTATAAACAAATTCAAGGTAAAAAAGACTTGGGCGAAGGAGCTTGTCGCTACGGCTAAAAAAGCGGGCTGTAAATATATAACCCTCACCACCCGTCACCACGAAGGCTTTTCGCTTTACGATACCTGCGGGCTGAACGAGTTCGACGCGCCCCATTCGGCGACGAAAAGAGACCTCGTGCGCGAGTTCGTGGACGAGTGCAACAAAGCGGGTATAACGCCGTTTTTCTATCACACCCTTCTCGACTGGCATAGCGAGGATTACGAAAAGAATTTCCCCGCGTATATAGACTATCTTGTAAAAAGTATAGAGATTCTGTGCAGAAACTACGGCAAAATCGGCGGGCTTTGGTTCGACGGAATGTGGGATAAGCCGAACGAAAACTGGCAGGAAGACCGCATTTACGCTACCATAAGGAAATATCAGCCGGAAGCTATGATAATAAACAATACGGGGCTTTCGGAGCTTGGCAAGGTCGGGCATCCGGAGCTTGACAGCGTGACCTTCGAGCGCGGCAAACCCGCATTCGTGGATAATTCCGACCGTCACCGCGCGGGCGAAATGTGCCAGATACTTGACGACCATTGGGGCTATGCCAAAAACGACGTAAGCTATAAATCGGTAAAAGAGCTTATAGAAAACCTTGTCGATTGCAGAAAGTACGGCTGCAACTTCCTTTTGAACGTCGGACCGACGGGAAACGGCACGCTTAAAGGGATAGATAAAGGAATTTTGGAAGAAATAGGCAAGTGGGTGCGCTTTAACAAAAACTTTATATACGACGTGAAGCCCTGCGAAATAACCGCCGAAAACGCGGACGTCGTGAAAGCGGGCGATTATTACTACGCGCTTATAAAAGACGTGCCTATGGCGGCAAACGCCAACGTACAGCTGGGCGGCACGGTGAAAAGGGTAAAAATCAACGCGGATATAAAGAACGCGCGATGGCTTGATAACGGCAAAGCGATAAAGGTGAAAAAGAACGAGTTCGACGCGACGCCCTTTAATTATGGAACGAGTATGCACGTCAGAGTCGCGCGCTTCGAGCTTAAATAGAGCTTAAATAACCGCGAAGCGCGGCGTAACGAAGCGAAGCGTAATGTAACGAATTGTAACGTAGAGCAGCAAATCGTAACGCGATGAAGCGCAACGTAACGTAATGAAAAAACAGAATTAAAAAACACCGAAAACGCGGCGGGGAGCTTTGCGCAGCTCCCCGCCGCGGAATTTTTTAAAAATTATTGCTTGATATTAAAAATT
>CAVBZJ010000025.1:15679-17625 GCA_963599785.1 Anaerovoracaceae bacterium | reverse complement strand
GATAAGGTACAGCGCGTTCGTGATTTTCTGCGTTGCCGCAACGCCCTTTATTCTGTTTTTGACTTCGCTTAATTCAGACATTTTTTTGAGATAAAAACTTCTTTGCCGTCGAAACGATAACTTCCTTATCGTCGTCCGAAAGCGTTTTTCCGTTTTCTATGTTAGAGATTACGTTCGCGTAACGCTCCTCGAAATACGGCAGAAACTCGCCGAAAAACGGGCGGATTTCTTTGACTTCGAGATTTAAGGTGACCTTTGCGAGCGAAACCACGAGAATTACTATTTCTTCCCATTCGCGATAGGGCTTTTTGAGCGGCTGAACGAGGATTTCCGTAAGGGCTTTTCCGAATGCGAACTGCTCCTTGACGGAATCGTCGAGATCGCCCGAGAACTGCGCGAACGTTTTCATTTCGCGGTACTGCGCAAGCTCTAATCGAAGCGAGCCGACCGCCTTTTTCATCGCTTTCGTCTGCGCGCTGCCGCCGACTCTCGAAACCGAAAGCCCGACGTTTACGGCGGGGCGTTGTCCCGATAAAAACAGTTCGCTTTCGAGGAACAGCTGTCCGTCCGTAATGGAAATTACGTTAGTGGGAATATATGCCGAAATATCTCCGCCGAGTGTTTCCACGATAGGGAGAGCGGTCATGCTTCCGCCGCCTTTTTCTTCCGAAAGGTGCGCGGAGCGTTCCAGAAGTCTCGAATGGAGATAGAATATATCGCCGGGGTAAGCCTCTCGTCCGGGGCTTCTGCCGAGCAGAAGCGAAAGCGTTCTGTAAGCGACGGCGTGCTTGCTTAAATCGTCGTATACGATAAGCACGTCTTTTCCCGCGTTCATAAAGTATTCCGCAATCGCGCAAGCCGAGAACGGAGCTATGTATTGCAGAGGTGCGGAGTCGGAAGCGGAGGAGAAAACGACGGTCGTATAATCGAGCGCGCCGCCGTCTTCGAGCGTTTTCACAAGTCTTTTGACGGTGCTTGCCTTCTGTCCTATCGCGCAGTAGACGCATACTACGTTTTTGCCCTTCTGATTTAGCACCGCGTCGAGCGCGACGCTCGTTTTACCCGTCTGACGGTCGCCTATGATAAGCTCTCTCTGACCTTTACCGATAGGGAACATAGCGTCTATCGTTAAGATACCCGTTTTGAGCGGGCTGTTTACGGGGCTTCTGTCGATTATGGCGGGGGCGGGGCTTTCGACTGGCATATATTTGTCCGCGAAAAACGCGCCTTTGCCGTCGAGAGGCTCGCCGAGCGCGTTCACCACTCTTCCTATTATTTCCTCGGAAACGGGTACGCCGGCGGTTTTTCCCGTTTTATAAACGTTTTCTCCCGCGGCGGTGTTTTCGTCGTCGAACAGAACGCACCCGACCTCCGTTTCGGAAAGGTTGAGCGCAAGTCCTTTCTCGCCGTTTTCAAAAGCGAGAATTTCGCCGTATTTAACGCCGCTCAATCCCGTGACCTTTGCCACTCCGTCCGCGACCGAGCCGACCTTTCCGATTTCTTTCGGAATAACGTGCGGCTTCCATTTTTCTACGCTTTCTCTTACGAGCGAGATATAGTTGTCGTCGGTTTTGTCAACCTCGTCCACTGCCGTTTTAAGCCCGCGAAGAAGTCCGCTCGGGGTGTTGTCGTAAACTTCGTTCAGAATTTTCAGAACGAAGCCCTTTTTCACGCTCTCGTCCTTAATCCATTCTATACGGACGGGGCGGTTAAGCTTTTTTTCAAAATGCTCGGCGAGCCTCATTTTTTCGCTTTCGCTCGGAGCGGTCGCGGAGAAAAATTCGCCGATAATCCGATTATCAGTCATTTTTCGTGTTCTCCGCTAAAAATCCGTCTACCGAACAGGCGGCTTCGATTTTTTCCTTCGCCGCTTCTGTTATGGCGTCGGAAAGAGAAGTCTTTGCTTCTTCTTCCGCGCGTTTTTTGATTTCCTCCGCCTGCGCGTT
>CAVBZJ010000025.1:0-15669 GCA_963599785.1 Anaerovoracaceae bacterium | reverse complement strand
GTCGGCTTCGGCAGACTTTATAATCTTTTCGCTTTCCGTTCTCGCGTCGGCGATTGCGTTGCGTTTCTTTTCGGCGATTTCCTCGTCCGCTTTATTTAAAAGCTCGTCGTAGGTCGCCTTTTTTTCTTCCGCCGCGGCAAGCTCCGCCTTGCTCCGTCCGTCCTGCTCTTCGTAGTGCTTTCTGCGCTTTTCCATAAACTTCTTTACGGGGTTATACAGCAGAAAATACAAAATCAAAAACAGTATGACCAGATTCAGGAGGTGCAGAAGTATCTGCCGCCAGTCTATGTTCAGCGGAATACCGCTTAAAAGGAGATTGTACATACCCTTCACCTTATAACACGAATATTACGAGAATCGCGACTATCAGCGCGTATATGATTGCCGTTTCAATGAATACCAGACCGAGCATAAGTCCGGACTTTATCTGCGAAGTGGCTTCGGGCTGACGGGCGATGGCTTCGTTGGACTTCGCTATGGCTATGCCCATCGCAAGCGCGCCGAGCGCGGCGGCAAGACCTACGCATATACCCGCGGCGATCGCCTTGCTTCCTTTTGAGTTGTCTTCGGAGTTCTGCGCGTCGGACCGGTTTTCGCCGTCGGTAACGGCAACTATTTCCGTGCCGCCGTTTTCTTCCGCGTGAACGGCGG
This sequence comes from Anaerovoracaceae bacterium, assembly GCA_963599785.1. Taxonomy (GTDB): domain Bacteria; phylum Bacillota; class Clostridia; order Christensenellales; family Borkfalkiaceae; genus UBA1259. The sequence continues at coordinate 15,018 of CAVBZJ010000025.1, read as the reverse complement.
TGGAGAGAACGGGAACGGCTATAACGGACAATATCGCTATAAGTAATAAGAAGAACGAGATTTTTTTGAGACTTTTAAGCATTTTTAATTACCTCTTTTTTATTTTTGATTTTTATCGTTTTCTTTTCGGAAACCTCGCCGTAGAAGAGCGAGGTGAGCATCGTCAGGACGTATGCCTGAATAAGCGCGTGCAAAAGCGTGAACATCACGCCTACCACGACGGGCAGGACGAAAGATAATGCAGAGAAATAGTATACGAGTTCGGTGACGAGCGCGCCCGAAAGAAGCGCGCCGAACAGACGGAAGCTCATAGAAATGGGGAGCGAGAAATCTTTTAGTGTTTTGCCCACGCCCTTGATACCGTTTGAAGCGATGCCGCCGCCGAGTATCACTGCGTACGAAACGCAGCCCATCGTAATCGCGCCGTTAATGTCCGCAAGCGGGGCGGGCAGGGAAACGGAACGGTTCAGCGTCGTTACGACTTGCAGTCCTAAAAGCTCGAACAGCGTTCCGACGAAGATATACGCGGCGGCGGTGAAGATATACGCGCCGAGGAATTTGTTTCTCGCGGGGCTGCTCGTTTTAGCCATATCGTCGAACGTTCCTACCGCCGTTTCGAGAACGAGCTGGAACCTGTTCGGAACGTAAGAAAATTTCGGAATGACGAAAATTCTTACGACGAGCGCGAAAACGAATATAATTCCCGTCACGGTAAACGCCGAAATAAGTCCGGGGTTTACTTCCGTGCCGAAGAGATTTATTTTGTTCGTTTCGTGCAGAACCTCGTCGCGCATCGCTTCGTTTATGCTTTCGCCGCTCTCCTTTGCGGGGATAAGGAATATTCCCGTAAGAAGCAGCGCGATAATCAGAAGCCCGACGACGAGTACGATTATTTTTTTCTTTTTATCGTTCATAAATCCGCCTCGTTTTTATCGTTGTTTTCGTTTTCCGCGGCGTTTGCGGGAAGCTCTTCGCCCGTAACGCCGGAGTCCGTTTCTTTATTTGTTTCTTTAATTTCGGATTGCCTGTTTTCTTTGCCGATAAACGCGAAAGAAGCTATGAACGTAAGGAGCGCGGAGAACATAATCGCGTAGTTGCCGACGAGCTTTTGCAGTAAATAGCCCGCGCCCGCGCCGATTGCGAATATAACGACTACGATAAAGTATAAGCCGCAACGCTTCGCCGCCGTTTTGTCTTTTTTGGCTATCGCCGTAACGAGCGAACCCGACATACGGACGATATTGCCTATGCACATCGTGCTTGCGAAATCGTTGCCGTATATCTGATCGAACGCAAGCACCTGCATCGCGCAGGCAAAGGATACGAGCGCGTTGGCGTATAAGTTCATGCTCTGCGGCATAAAGCCCACCGATAACAGCGCGACCGCTTCGACCAGAAGAACCATCTGCTTCCAGAACGTTTTCCTTTTATCCATTGCAAAGAACAGAACCTTTGCGAGTATCGCGCCGAGAGAAAAGGACAGTATCGGAACGAGATATTTAAGCACGCCGTAAACGTCTCCGTTCACTATATTTACGCTTAAAAACACCACGTTGCCCGTCTGCGCGTTGGCAAAAACCCCGTCGCGGCAGAAGTACGAATACGCGTCCTGCAACCCGCCCGATATTATAATGAATATCAGCATACCCAAGGATTGTGAAATTTCGTTTTTCGTCTTTTTCATAAAATCTTCCTTGACTTATCTTTCGCAATACAGTATAATCTTTTCGTCGGTATCTGTAAAATATATATTTACAATACTTGTCATATGTTTTTGATATGGCAAAAACGGACGGAACGCGCATAGACGGAACGGGTATCGGAAGAGAGAAAAAATACGAATAGAAAAGGGGTAAATTTATGAATACTAACTTTGAAAATTACAAAACTTTTTATTACGTCGCCAAATACGGCAACATAACCGCGGCGGCGGAGGCGCTTTATTCCGAGCAGCCGAACGTTACGCGCGCGATAAAAAATCTCGAACGGGATCTGGGGTGCGTGCTTTTTACGCGCTCGAACAAAGGGGTAACGCTTACGCCGGAGGGGGAGAAGCTTTACAGGCGCGTCGCAGTCGCCTGCGAGCAGATTGCCGCGGCGGAGGAAGAGCTTTCCCGTTATAACGGCTTTGAAGAGGGGATTTTGCGTATAGGCGTTTCGGAAACGGCTATGCACGAGGTTTTGCTTTCCGCGCTCGTCAGGTATCACGCGCTGTATCCTAAAATAAAGTTCAGCCTCGTAAACCTTACCAACGTTCAGGCGATAAGCGCGGTCAAAAATCAGGCGGTCGATTTCATTCTGATAGCGACGCCCTTCGACCTCGACAAGTCGCTTAAAGCCGTTCCGATAAAGCGGTTTCAGGACGTCGTGGTGTGCGGCGAAAGATATAAATATCTCACGGGCGACAAGGTGCGCTTCGAGGAGTTTACGAAGCATTGTCTCGTGAGCGTCAACAAATGGAGCAAAACCTACGAATATTACAGAAGTGTGTTCAGAAAGTACGGGCTGGAATTTTCTCCCGATATAGAGGTTTCCACGTCGAATCAGATTTTGCCGATAGTGCAGAACAATCTGGGAATAGGCTTTATTCCCGCTTCGTTCGCGGAAAAGGAGATAGCGAGCGGCGAGCTGTATAAGCTCGAAACGGAAGAGGTTATCCCCCCGCGCGAGGTGTGCCTGATAAAGCGTGCGGATTTTTCTCTTTCCGTCGCGGCGAAGGAATTTGAAAAACGTTTGAAGGATTTATACTGATAAAACCGTGAGTTCTGCAAGTTATAACCCTTTTATATAAAAGTAAAACGGATAAAAAATCAGACGTTTTCTGCACGAAGTGCAGAAGAAATAAAACGGATTATCCGTTCCGATAAATTTTAAAAACAGCCCGATTCGGGCTGTTTTTTCTATAATTTCAACGTGTTTTTAAGGAGAAAACGAAAGTAAAGAGTAGTCGCGACGGAAATACGGCGTTATTTATATAACCGAGAGCTTTACTCAAATTCGGCGTTGGAAACGAAATATTCCGGATTTATTATATGCGCTTTTTTAACTTTCGTTTTGTACTGTCTTGGCGTCAGGTGGGTAAAGCGTTTGAATATATACGAAAAATATTGCGAACTGTCAAAACCTAACTGATCCGATACCGATTGTATGGAAATATCGGACTCCTCGAACATAGTAATCGCTTCGATAACGCGCCTGCGCAGCATATAGTCTATAATGCTTATCGAATAGGTTTGCTTGAATTGTCTGCAAATATGCCCTACGCAATAGCCTAACTCGTCGGCTATGTTTTTCAGCGTTATACGTTCTTTGAAATGAAGCTCTATATATTGCTTAATCTGCTCCGAAAGGGCAGATTTTTTGTTTTTTATCTTTTCAATCTGTTGTTCCTGCAAAAAATTCCGCGTAGAAAATATCAACAGGACTTCCAGCTCGTTTTTAGTCAGTTGCTTAAACGCGTATTCGTTTTTCATAGGGCTTTTTATCGGTAAATCCTTATATCCCTTCTGATAAAAGTTGTCCGCATAATTTTTTACGAGAATATTGATGATTTGTATTTGTTCGTCGGTTATTTTCGCTTTCTTTAAGGTTATAAGCTTATCGTCAAGCCCGTTACACGAAAAAGTAATCGAAACCGACAAGGAATGGCATTTATCGGGGTTCATCGCGTGCATCACGTTCGGCGGAACTATTATGTATTCTCCCGCCGTAAGACCGTATACTCTGTTTTCGGCGCTGACAAGCATATTTCCGCTTATAACGTAGAAAAATTCGTATAAATCGTGCGTTTCTCCGCGATAATGAAAGTTAGGGGACAAATGATATTGATAAAGCGATTCTATCGCCACAACCTCTATGTCGTCCGTTAAAAGCTCGGCTTGCAGATAGTCGCCCGGCTCCGAATAAGAGAAAAATCTATAATCCATATTTTTACTATACCATAGCTTGGCAGAAATGTCAATATTATGTACAAAAGTTATTATAATCGTTATAGAAAACGGGAAAACAATGTTGTATCATATAAAACGATAAAATAAATAATGCCGAAAAATCGGCAAAACAGGGGAGGCAGAATGAATAAAAAATTATCTGAAAAGCTAACGTTTATCGCGAGTCTGATATTGCTGTTCGTTTCGTTCGTTGCGCTCGTTTTCGTTGCGGTCAAGCCTTCGGAGACCGAAGCGGAAGAGGCGCAAGCTTACGACGTCATTTCCGTTTCCGATTTGGGTATGGGCTACGTCGGCGAGGCGAAAGAATATAGAAAGCTCGATAAAGATTACAGGATTTATTTCAGCGAAGAAAACGTTTCTCAATCGTTCGTTTTTAAGTTTTATTACAAGCCGAGCGGAACAGACGGCTCTTCCGCGATTGACGTAAGAATCGGTTTCGAGGATAACTGGAAAAGCAAGGTGCGGTTCGTTTTGTCCGAAAGCGGCAAGAATATCGCGCTTATGTTAAACGACGAGATTGTCGAGACCTCCGAAAACGTTTTCACCGACGCCGAAAAAGAATATTTCGTAGAGTTCGGCGTAATAAGGGCGGACGGAAAAGAAACCGCGATTTCCGCAACCGTTGACGGGGTTAAACAAATAGAGAAAAAAACAGACGATATAGGCGCGTACGGCGAAAACAATCGTATTCATTTTTTTACGAGAACAAACGACGTCTGGACGATAAGGGATTATAGAGAAATCGACGAAAATTACGACGAAATAACGCTGCACGACCTTTATCTTACTTCTACTCGTTTGCAAAAAGAGGAGCTTATTTTATCGGTAGGCACGGGGCAGTTCGGAAGCTGGAATTCGACGGTCGCGACAAGCGAAGTCGTTTTCAGATTTTACTATAATACGGGCAGCGACGTGGATAACGACGATCCGTTTTATATCAGAATGAAGACCACCACGGGCGACCATATGTGGGTAGGGTTAAGCATAAAGCTGAATCATTTCGGAACGAACAACCTTACCATAGATAAAGAGGCGGATGGCGATAAAGGCGCGGTTACCGTTCCGGACGTGTTCGGAAATAGAAATACCGAATACCTTGTCGAAATAGGCACGGTAGGAATATGCGACGAGTCGGGTACGGGGTACGTTTACGTTAAGGTAGACGGAGAAATGAAGCTTGCTACGACCTATCGCAATGATATTTACTCGGGCAACTGGCTTTCCTTCTGGCAGACGAACAACGTTAAAGACAGAACTATAAAATCTGCGGAAACGATAAGGGTATACGACGAAAACGACAGCGTTACGGAAGAATATTATAAGCCGTATAAAAGCAAAATAAATAAGCCCGCATACGAGCCGCAGGAAAAGGTCGCCGATAAATATTACGAGAAATACGAATATAAATACTGGTCTGCGGACGGTAAAACGGAATTCGATTTTGAAAACACGACGGCAAAAAAGGACGTGGATTTAAAGCCGTATTATCTCGGAGTAAACGCCAAGGAATACGAAATAACCTTTAAGGGCTATAACAGCGAGCAGAAGGTTAAATACAGTAAGGACAGCGGCTTTACCGAACCCGACGTGCCTTCTAAACCCCACTATAAAGGGCAATGGGAAAATTACGAGTTGAATTACGAAGAAGGTCAGACCGTCAACGCGGAATATTTTGCCGTCCTCTATAAGGTACTCGTAAAATTCACGTTCGATAAAAGGGAAAGCAAGACGTTCTATTTCAGCGCGGATAATACCGAGGCGGAAATAGCCGCCGTTTTGTCCGAAATACAGAGCTTGAAGCCCGAGGATACCGCAAATTACGTTTATAAGTGGGACAGCGTTCCCGAATCGCTCGAATTAGGACAGGATTACGTCTTTACGTTAAGCAAAACCGAGCCTTCGGGCGGTTGTTCGGGCAGCTTTTATGCGGGTGAGAGCGGAGTAATTCTCTTGCTTGCCGCCGTTTTAGTCGCAACGAAAGCGTACGCGCGTAGAAAAAATAAAAACGTATAAGGATTTATATTTATGAAAAAGAGATTTTTAGGATTATTTGTCGCTGCAATAACGCTGTGCGTTACCTCCTTTTCCGCCGCCTGCACCACGAATAAGGGCGACGCGGATTCGCTGTTCGTAGTGGTCAGAGAAGCGGGGTACGGAAGATGGCTCGACGGCATTGCCGCAGATTACGAAAAGGAGACGGGAACGAAGGTTACCGTCGTATACGACGCGAAAATAGACGAGCAGATGCAATATTTGTTCTATGCGAACAACCCGCAATACGACCTGTATTTTTGTAATAACGCGTCTTATCTTTATAAATGGCAGAAGGACGGCTATCTTTATCCGATAACGGGTTTGGACGACAGACTTTCGGAAGATATAAAAGGTTACGGCGTGATAGACGGTCAGCGTTACGTCGTAGATCCTATGTCGCCCGCCTTCGGATTTGCTTATAACAGAACTATGCTTCAACAAATAGAAAGCAAGGGAGAATATAAGAAAGGTGAGTTCCCCGCGACGTGGCAGGGCTTAATCGATATGTGCGATTCGATAAGGACAAACGGCGTCGGCGGAGATAAAACGATAAAGCCGTTCGTATACGGCGGCGCGACCGAAGATATAGATATGATTTTCAAGGCGTTGTGGGCGCAGGAAGATAACGGCAACACGTTTAAGTCTTATCTCGATTGCAACGATACGGTAGCGAATTTCACGAACGACAGCAAAAGAAACGCGTTCGTAAACGAGGCGATCAGAAACGCGTTGGTCGCGGTCTGCGAGCTTTTGGACAGCGACGGCACGATGCCGCAAAACACGCCCGACTGCATTTCGTTATCCAACATAGACGCGGAACAGCAGTTTATCAACGGCAAATGCGTTTTCGTCGTGACGGGCGCGTGGTTTCCGATGGAAATGTCGGGGAGCTTAAAGGGTTCGTCGCTCGACTATGCTTTTGCAAACGTTCCCGCTCTCGACGCGACCGCGAACAAAACCTCGCTCGTCAACGTTCCTTCCGAGGGCTTCTTTATTCCCGAGAGTATGGAAGGAAGAGATAAAGCGGTTTCCTTTTTGCAGTTTATGTTCAGAGAGGAAAATTGCAGAAAATTACACATAACGGTCAATACTCCCATTTCGGCGAAGTACGCCTTAACCGAAAGCGATTACGCGCAGCTTTCCGAATGGGGCAAGGAGCTTTATAAGATTTCCGACGAATGCACGACGGTAATAAAGGGTTCGAGCAACAGGCTTTTCCTCGTGGGCGGACTCGGAATGTTTAAGGATAAATCGGGAACGAACCCCATAAACATTTTCGGGTATACTCATATGTACGATACTCCGAAGGCTGCGTTTTTGGAGAAAATAGATTCTTATATGTACGACAGCTATGCGGGGTATAAGGCGAAGTGGAAGGATATAAGATATGCCGCAGGATACGAGGATTAAAAAAAGCACGAGCATAAGCGCGCAAAAGAAAAAGAACGCAATATTCGTTTATCTCGTAATAGCGTGGCCGATTATACATTTCTGTATTTTCTGGATAGGTATGAACGCTTCTATGTTCGTAAACTCGTTCAGAGACGTTTTCGGTGGCGAATTTGTGAACAAATTTACCTTCGACAACTATTATTACCTGTTCAGGGCTTTTGCGGAAGGGAGCTGGGAAAACGTGATAAACAGATACGCGGTATGGCACAGTCTGTCGCTTATTCCGCTGATTCTGATAATCAATCTCCCTTTAACGCTTCTGTTTTCGTACGCGATATTTAGAAATTATCCGCTGCATAAATTCTTTCAGATAACGCTTTTCTGTCCTACGGTTATTTCCGCCGTCGTGCTTTGCAAAACGTTCAGTTTGGCGATGAATTCGACGGGCTTTATCCCCGAATTGTTAAAGCAAATAGGACTTGAAAGCGCGATACCTACGGGCGGTTTTTTGGGAAATCCCGACACGGCGTGGGGTACGATTCTGGTATTTTCAGTATGGACGGGTATTTCCACCAACCTGATTTATTTTTCCTCGGCGATGGGCAGATTGTCGGGCGGAGTGCTTGAAAGCGCGGAAATAGACGGCGCAAGCCATATAAGGCAGTTCTTTTCGATTGCGATTCCTATGATTTGGCCGACGATAACCACTATCACCATTTCGAGCATTTCGGCGATTTTCGGATGGTATCTGCCTACCCAGCTTCTGACCTTGGGGCAATATAACACGAGTACGCTCGGTTATATAATTTTCGTGAACGCGCAAAATCCTTCGGGCAACACGCTCGGTTTGGTATACGCTATGGGCGTACTCATCGCGGTAATCGGTTCCGTTATTATGTTCGGTTTGAAAAAACTGATGGAAAGCTTATGGCAGGGGGTTGAATACTGATGACGGGCGCGCCGAAACAAAAAAGAAGCAATAAAATAAAAAGCAGAAGGGCTTCCGATATAGTCTTAAAAACGGTTTTGGTAACTTTGATGGCTATATTCTCTTTCTCGTTTATCTTTATGTTCGTGTGGATGCTGCTGTCGAGTTTCAGAACTTCGGGTTCGTTCAACGCAAGCCCCATAAGCATATTCGATTTTTCGGGACAGACTGCGGCTACGCTTTTCGATAATTATAAAGCCGCGTTTTCGTTCGTGTGGACGACGACGAGAAACAGACAGGTGATAGAAGTAAACCTTCTCGGAATGTTCGGGAATTCGATGATTCTCGTCGTTCTGAACATACTTATGGGCGTGATATTTCCTCCCGCGGTAGGCTACGTCGTGGCGAAGTTCGATTTCAAATTGAAAAAAGTCATCAATTTTGCCGTCATTATGACGATGTGCATACCGACCGTCGGAAGTCTTGTGCCTACGGTAAAGCTGTTGAACAATTTAGGATTGCGGGATACGTGGTTCAGCATAATACTCCTCGGTTCGGGCGGACTCGGTATGGGCGTATTGCTGTACGGCGGATATTTTTCGTCGATTCCTTCCGATTATATGGAATCCGCAACGCTGGACGGGGCGAACAATTTACAGATATATCTGCAAATAATGCTGCCGCAGGCTCTGCCGCTTTTAATATCGCTGTGCATTATGTCTTTTATCGGTTCGTGGAACGACTATACCACCCCGTTTATATATTTGAGATATAATCCTACCTTGGCGACGGGCGTCGAATATATCGCCGCAAGGTCGCAGATAGATTTAAACACCCCGATGCTGTTTGCCGCGTTGTTTATAATGTCCTCTTTCACGCTGATTATTTACGCGTGTTTCAGCAATATTATTATGAGCAGCGTTTCCGTGGGCGGAGTGAAGGGCTGAAAAGACGGTATCGGAAAGGAGAAAAAATGAACAAAAAATTAAAAAGCATAATCGGAATACTTTTGGCGGTCTGTATGCTGACGGCTGTCGGCGCGGGCTGTAAAAATCAGGAGGAAACAGTGGAAAAATCAACTTTAACTGATTACGAGGCGTATAAAGGAAAAAACAAATTAGTGACTTCCGTCTGGGATTTCCCGCGAATGATTTACGACGAAAACGCGGAAGCGGGCAAACGCTTCGACTGTGAAGAAAACGACAGAAACGCCGAGGATATGGTGAACGCGGGAGTAGACGTGGTAAACATTACGGGTTTAGGCACGAACGTCGGGTACGACGGGCTTCCCATTACCGATTTTTCAAAGGCTTCTACCGTTACGGCGTTAAAGGAGCTTATAAACTTTTTTAACAAGCACGGCATAAAAACGGTTATCAACAGTCACAATCACGGAAATTCTCTCGACGCGGCGCATATGATAAACGATTTTACGAACGAAGAGAAATTTCCCGAAGGCATTACCGATTTTTCTTCCTGCGACGGCTTTTACGGCTTTATTTGTTGGGACGAGCCTTCTAAGGGGCAATACGAAAAGCTTGCCGAGTTCGCGGAAAATTTCGATGAAAAATACGGCGATACCGACGCAATGTTTATGGTAAACCTTTTGCCCGCGTACGGTCAGGCGGGCTGGGGAACGAGAACTTTTGACGAGTACCTCGACGGATACGCCGAAACGGTTTTAAGCAAAATCAAAAATACTAAAAAATATATTTCGCTCGACACTTATCCCGTAAAGGCGAACGGCAGCTTCGGACAAACCTTTTTAACGGATATAGCGAAAATCAAAGCGGCAAGCTTAAAATACGGCGCGATGAGCCACGTTTGCCTGCAATCGACGGCGACGGCTTGGGATACGGCGACCTCCGAATGGCGCAACAGAACGCCGAACAGAGAGGAGTACGGAATTCAGATATATTCCGCCTTGGCGTTCGGTATAGACAGCATTTCTTGGTATACCTACGTCGATCCGCAGGAGGACGAGCCGTTAGGACTGCATCCCGCGCCCGTAAATTTCTATACGGGAGAAAGAAACGAGCAGATTTATAACGATTTCAAGTCGATAAACGACGAAATAGACACGTTCGATTACGCTTTGAAATGCTTTACATGGAAAGGCTTTTTGACTAACGAGGACGATTCTTTACTCGGCATGCTGGCAAGTCAGAACTATACAAGAGATTATTATATTTCCGACGCCGCCGCGACCAAAACGCTGACTTCCGTATTTACGGCGGGCTTACCATACGTTATGGGAAGAATGGTGGACGGTAACGGAAACGAAGGCTTTATGATTGCTAATTACACCGTTCCGAGCGAAGCGAAAGAGGGCGACGTTTATAAGATGACGCTTAATTTCAAAAAAGGCGTAAATAAGCTTATCGTCTGGCAAAACGGGCAAAAGAACGTTGTAGACGTAAACGGCAGTTACGAGCTTGAATTAAAGCTCGGCGGCGGAGCATTTGTCGTTCCGTACGCGGAATAATAAAAAATTAAACCGAAAACTAAAATAATTCGGGTTTATAAAAAATGGAGGAAGACAAAAAAATGAGAACGAAGAAACACCTTTTAACGCTTTTAGTGGCGTTAATGCTGGCGTGCTTTGCTTGCGGCGCGACGCTTACGGTCGCTTCGACGGTTAAAGCCGCAACGACCTATAACGTAACGAATATTTTCACAGGAGACGGAACTGCGAGTAACGTGTATATTTACGGAACGTCCGATGCGGCTGTGACTATGCCGACTTGGGGGAACGCGTATGCGGGAACGGTAAGCATAAACGGCAACAGTCAATCAGCTCAAATCAAATATGCGGATGGCAGTCAATCGACGCGCCCCGGATTTTACCTTGAAAACTTTACCGTAAGCGCGGGAGATATATTGACTATTTCGGGCGAATTCAGTAACGCCGACGACGGAGTTACCTACATATTTGAAGAAACGTATTTCAAGTGGAACGGAACGGCTTGGAGCTACTATAAGCAAAGCAACGTAACCGAAGTTACTCCCGTGCAAATCGGCGATTGGTCGAGTGCGGCGTTATACGCTATGGGAACGCTTACGGGTTCAAATATAGCAGGTGAATGGGAAGTCGCATATACGGGTAGCGGAACGCTCGGCTCTGCGAGTACGAATATACAGGTTAAGCTTATCAAAGATCCGAGCTATACCTTGTACATAGAAAGCTTCGGTACGCCTGCCGAGAACGACGTGCTTACGTTCGGCGGAGAATTTAAAAACGCGAACGGATCTGCCGTACTCGTGTTCGAGGAAACGAAGCTTTTATGGGACGGAAGCGCGTGGAGCGTATACAGTGCAAAGCCCGTATATAGCGTAACCGACCTTATAGCTACGAGTGACGCGAAAAATAATAATAACATATATTTCTGGGGTTCGATAGGCGGCGAAGTAGGCGCAGCAGTCAGTTGGGATACCGCATATAGCGGAAAAGCAAAATTAAATTCGACGGAAATCGACGTTACGATGAAATATATCGGGAAAGGCGATTATTACACTTTCTTTATCGAAGGCTTTACCGCGGCTGACGGCGATATTTTAACTATCGACGGAGAATTTTCTAACGACAACTATGCTTTTGCGTTTGAAGAAACTTCGTTCAAGTGGGACGGAAGTGCATGGAGCGCATACAGTGAAACGACGACCTATAATATAACGAATATTGAAACAGGTAGCGGAGCGGAGAACAACGTGTATATTTACGGGACGTCCGATGCGGCTGTAACTATGCCGACTTGGGGGAACGCGTATGCGGGAACTGTGAGCATAAACGGCAACAGTCAAGCCGCGCAAATTAAGTATGCGGACGGCAGTCAACCGACGCGCCCCGGTTTTTACCTTGAACTTTTTACCGTAAGTGCGGGAGATATATTGACTATCTCGGGCGAGTTCAGTAATGCCGAGGATAAAGTTACCTATATATTTGAAGAAACTTCGTTCAAGTGGGACGGAAGCGCATGGAGCGTATATATCGAAACGACGACCTATAATATAACGGATATTTTCACAGGAGACGGAACAGCGAGTAACGTTTATATTTACGGGATGTCCGATGCGGCTGTGACTATGCCGACTTGGGGGAACGCGTATGCGGGAACGGTAAGCATAAACGGCAACAGTCAATCAGCTCAAATCAAATATGCGAATAACGATCAACCGACGCGCCCCGGTTTTTATCTTGAAGGTTTTACCGTAAGTGAGGGAGATATATTAACTATTTCGGGAGAGTTCAGTAACGCAGAGGATAAAGTTACCTATATATTTGAAGAAACCTCGTTCAAGTGGGACGGGAGCGCGTGGAGCGTATACACAGGTCCTGAAATCGTCAATTATATCGTAACCGACCTTATGACGACCAAGGATGCGGTAAATGCCGGTAACTTATATTTCTGCGGTTCGATAGTCGGCGATGTAGGCGCGACAAGCGGTTGGGAAATAGGGTACAGCGGAAAAGCAAAATTAAATTCAAGCGAAATTTCCGCAACGCTGAAATACACCGGAAAAGGCGATGCTTACGATTTCTTTGTCGAAGGGTTTACCGCGACTGACGGCGATATTTTAGAAATAGGCGGCGAATATGCGAACGCCGATTACGATTATACGTTCGTTATAGAAAGAACGAAATTCTTATGGAACGGAAGCGCGTGGAGCGTATATAAAGTCGTTGACAGAACGTTTACCGAAGGCAGCGTATTCCCCTCGCTCAAAAACGGTACGGGCAATATTTTTGCGGGCTGGATGATGAACGGCGCAATTTATAAAGCGGGCGCAGTTGTTCCCGCGGACGGCACGGCGGAAGCGGTGTATGTAGAGTTCGCGCTCGAAAACGGCGCGGAAATAAGACTGCAATCCGACCTTGCCGAATCGGGTATTCGTTTCAAGGGTGTTATGAAGGAAGAAAGCTTTAACGAATACGGCGAGTTTATAACCGCAATCGGTATCATAGTTCTTCCGACGGACCTTATAGGCGAAGCGGATTTTGAAATAGGGCATACGGGAGATCCCGCGGATTTCCGCGCGCCGAAAAAGAATTTCTCCTTTGCAAACGGAGAAATGATTGCTTACTGCACCATTAAGACGATAAGAGAAAGCAACTATAATCGTAGCTACTCCGGCAGAGCTTATGCGGAAATCGCGTATGCGGACGGCACTACGGGCGTCGTTTACGGAAGCTATCTCGAAGAAAATAATGCAAGAACGGTTTATTACGTTGCCGCCGCAGGCTACGCCGCGATAGCGGACGAAAGCCTTAAAGCGATACTCACGGCTTATATGTCGAAGGTCGCTTCGGTAACGTTAAAGGTTATAAATAACGTGCAGACGGCTTCGCTCGATAACGCGGACGTGGCTTCTCCCGCAACGGCTGTGACTCTCGTTTCCGTAAACGATAGTCAGGCGACTATAAAATTAACTCTTAAAGACTCCTCCGTTACTCCGCTTCTGTTAGTGAACGGCGAGCCTGTAAGAGGAGATAAGATAATTTCTTCTTCGTTAAGCGGAAACGAATACACCGTAACGTTTTCTATAACCGGACAATTCGTAACGACGAAGGCGACGAACGAAATGCTCGTTTCGATTTGGGATTTCCCGAAATTGAGCTACGACGAAACTGCGGAAACAGGCGAGAGATTCAGCTCGCCTGCCAACGTCCGGATAGCTCTCGATATAGTAGCCGCAGGCGCGGATATAGTGAACGTAACGGGGTTAGGCGCAAACCCTTATACGGCGGACTTGCGGTAACTGATCTTTCGCAAGCAACCGCCGTCACTATACTAAAAGAGTTGATCAGTTTTTTTAACGAATACGGCTTAAAGACGGTAATTACGAGTCACAATCACGGCAATTCGTCAGAAGAAGCGTATTTAATAAACGATTTTACCGATAAGGTCAAATTCCCGAACGGTATGCCCGATTTTTCCGCTTCGGAAGGGTTTTACGGCTTTATTTGCTGGGACGAGCCTTCTGTCAATCAGTACGAAAAGCTTGCCGCTTTTGCGCAGATGTTTGAGGAGATTTACAGCGGCACGGACGCTAAATTCATAGTGAATTTGTTGCCGTCTTACGGAACGGAAACCGATTTCGGCGCGTCGTCCTTCGACGAGTATCTCGACGGATACGGCTCGACGGTTTTGAGCCAGCTTCTTAACACGGAAAGATATTTTTCGCTCGATACTTACCCCGTAATGGCGGACGGCAGCTTCGGGGAAACCTTTTTAACGGATTTGGCAAAGCTTAAAGCGGCAAGTCTGAAATATAAGGCGACGAGCCACGTTTGTTTACAGGCGTCCGCGACGGTATGGGACGCGGAAAGCTCCGCGTGGAAAAAGAAAACGCCGACGAGAGAAGAACTCGGCGTTCAGATGTATTCCGCGTTGGCTTTCGGAATAGACAGCGTATCCTGGTATTCTTACGTCGATCCGCAGGAAGAGGAGGATTTGGGACTTCACGGTTCTCCCGTAGATTTCGAGACGGGCAATAAAAACGCCGTATACGACGATTTAAAATCGGTAAACGAAGAAGTCGCTTCTTACGATTACGTTTTGAGCAAATTTAGCTGGACGGGCTTTTTGACGAATACGAGAGTATCCGTGCTTAAAAAGCTTTCCAACCAGAATTATCTGAAAAATTATTATATTACCGCTTCCGCGACAAAAACGTTATCCTCCGTATCGGCAGGTTCTTTGTTTAACCCCGTAC
>CAVBZJ010000024.1:0-17878 GCA_963599785.1 Anaerovoracaceae bacterium | reverse complement strand
CGCCCTTTCTTATTCCGCAGAACGTCACGGTTATGCGGCGGTTTTTCGGAATAACGTTTTCGTTTCCTTCGCCCGCTATCGTCAGCACCGTTTTGCCGTCCTCTGTGCGCATTTTAAATTCGGTAAAGTACGCGCCCGCGCCGTCCTCGTCCTCATAAAGAACGTATTCACCCGCGCCCGAATAAACTTTTACCCAAAGCCTTTGCGGATTTTTGCAGGAATTTCCGCTATCCGCGGAAAGAGGAAGCACCGTTCCCGCCTTCGCAAGCACGGGGATATAATCGAGAGTTCGGAGTATCGTGCGTTCCTCGCCGCCTTCCAGAATATCGTACTCGTCGCCCGTGAAAATATCGGTAAATTTCCCCTCGGGAAGCCAAACCTTAACTCGCGCAAAGCCATCCTTTTCTCTCGGCGCGGTTATCGGCGCGACTATTAAATCTCCGAAATAGTATTCGTTTTTATATTCGTACGCGGCTTTTGCTTCGGGATGCTCGTAATAAAGCGGTCTTATAAGCGCGTCTCCGCTCGTCGCCGTTTTATAATTCGCCGTATAAAGATACGGAATGAGCGAATGACGGAATCTTAAAAACCGCTCCGCTATATCGCCCGCGCCGCCCGAATAGTACCACGGCTCTTTCGTAACCGTTTTCGCGTCGCTGCAATGCAGTCTGTTTATCGGGCTGAACGTGCCGAACTGAATATGGCGGACGTATAATTCCCCGCTCGTTTCGCCGTGCATATGCCCACCTATATCGTGACTCCACCAAGTATAGCCCGCGTTCGTCGCCGTCGCAGTGAAATACGGCAGGTACGAAAGTGTATCGTACGTGACGTGCGTGTCGCCCGAAAAACCTATCGGGTAACGGTGCGAGCCTATCCCCGCATACCGCGAAAGTATAACGGGCGGGTTCTCCGTAACCGCGTTGTCGAGATAATGATAATGATTAAGAGACCACAGCGGATCGAGACCTTCCATGGAAGAGGTCGTGCCTTGCTGCCAGTCTATCCACCAAAAATCCACGCCCTCCTTTTCGTACGGGCGGATTATCGCGTCGAAATACCCGTTTATAAACTCGTCGCTCGCTATATCGAAGGGGATTCTCTGCGCCGTTTCGGGATCTATACCCATTCGCCGCGCAAAATTTTCGTAATTATCGTCCCACCAACGCACGCCGTCCGCAGGGTGAAGATTTAACGTGATTTTAAGCCCGAACTTTTTTACCTCGCGCAAAAACTCGCAGTGATCGGGGAAAAGCGTTTTATTCCAGCAATACCCCGTCCAGCCGTTCGTGCCGCCGTAAAACTCGGAATTTCTCCCCTTTTCGGTAACGCCGAAAACCTCGTCTATATCTTTATAATAATGCCAGTCCATATCCACGGTGGCGACGGTGAGCGGCACGTTTTCTTCCCTGAACTTTTCGAGAAGCGCAAGGTATTCCCTGTCCGTATAAGGATAAAACCGCGACCACCAGTTGCCGAGCGCGAACCGTGGCAGCATAGGCGGCTTGCCCGTTATAGAATACAACGCCTTAACCGCGCCCGCGTAGTCCGTGCCGTAACAAAAAACGTATTCGTCCGTGCCGTCCGCGCGCTCGCTTTTTATTTTTCCGTCCTCGCCGAGCGTGAGCGACGCCGAGTCGTCGATAACCGCCACGCCCTTTTTAGAGCATACGCCGAAGCCGAGTTTTACTTTGCCCGCGGGCTTTGCCGTAGGCTGCCAGTCCTCCATTCTCACTTCGCCGTTACAGTTATCGAGGGTGCGCGTCGTACCGAGGAGGTTTTCTTCGTTATCTATCGAAACGGTTCTGCCGTCGATAATAACCCTGCAATCCTTTCTTTCGGGGCGAAGAACGAGCGCGCATTTTTCCGTTCTTATCACGCACCCGTCGTTATCCTCTTCCAAAACGAATTTTACGGGCGAAGCGTTTCTGAACCACACCGACTGCGTTGCGGAATCGCGGAATTTGCGGTTTTTGCTGTTTTCCACGCGAAACAGCCTGTCGGTAAGCACGGTAATTCTGTAATTTTGATAAAAAACCGTATTTTCGGGGCAAGCCTTTCCTGCGGTTTTTACGATAAAGCGTTTTTCGAGCATATTATTCGTCCTCAAAATCTTCTGTTTTCCATTCGTTTTGCCATTCGATATACGGTTTACCTTCCTCGTCGAAACGGATGGGAAGCCAGACGTAAGTCGCAAGGCTCGTGTTCTCGTCGGTATATTCTTTTAAAAGGCTTTCGGGAAGCCTTTCCTTTTCGGGGTTAAACCAACTCTCGAAAAGCTCTTTTCCCGAAACGTATTCGGGCGGCAAATCGACGAGCCATCTGTCTCCCAAAGCAATATACAAGTCCTTTTTCTTCGGGTGCTTGAACACGCTTGAAAACTGCGCGTGAAAGGAGTTTTTGTTTTTATCGCCGCGGCAGGCGACGCCGAGATTTTTCCACTCGCCGTGTATATCCTCTATTTCCGAAATCTCGCTTTCGTTGGGAAAATACCCCGTCGTTCCCGAGGTTAAAAGATACCCTTTTCCGCCGCGGGTAAAATACGCCGCCGCCTCTCTCGCAAACGGCGGATACGGCGCGGGCTGATGATGCGAAAGCTCTTCACCGAACGAGCGGAAATCCTCCGACAGGCTTCTCACCACCGTTTCGGTATGCGGGTTTTCGTAAACTATATACCCCTTGCCGTCCTTCGTGAACAGGTCGAAATCCCCCGGCAGCGCGCGGGTTTCTTTATTAACCACCGTATACCTGCCGTTTATTTTGTCGCTTTCAGCAACGGCGTAGTACCCGACGTTAAAGCCCTGCCCGCCGAGAAGGTCGGCTATCTTCGCCCACATAACGTACTTTTTTGTTTTCGGGCAGAAAATTATATGCGGTCTGTCCATAATTCTGCCCGTGTAAAACGGGTGGTCGGGGTTTTCGTTATCGACGATAAGAACGCCTTCATCCTTCCAGTTATAAAGGTCTTTCGAGGAATACATTTTAACGCCGTTATGCCAGATCGCGGGGTTGCCGCCGACGGCTCTGCCCGTCACGCCCTCTTTGTTTTCTCCGTACCAGTAAAAGGTGTCGTTCTCATAAAAAATCGAGCCGCCGTGCGCCTGCACGGGCTTACCCTCGGTATCGTAAATATATTTACCGGGGCGGATTCGGTCGCCCTTTACTCTTTGCACCGTTTTCTCTTTCATCGTTTCAGCCATATAAATTATTTAACGTATTCGGAAATTCTTACTATCCGCTCGTTTATTCTGCTTTCCTCCGCCGCGTAGCACAAAACGTGTCCGTAAACGGAATCTTCTATTTTAGTCACCGAAGCCGAGCCGCCCTCGCCCGCAAAATACCGCACGCAGTCGTGCATAATAGCGTAGTCGCCGCCCGCGTGTCCGCCGTAAAACGCGTTGCCGATTATCTGTGAGTTCACGTCTATAACCTCCGGTATTCCGCCGAAATTCTTGCCTTCCCGCGAGAAACGCCACACCGTGAATTTTCCTTCCGAAACCTTGCCGATTATTTCGCCCTTCGTTCCGACTATATGGGTGTGTCTGTCCTCTAACGTACAACCGCCTATCATATTAAGGGTTGCTATCGAACCGTTTTCAAACTCCGTAGTCACGACCTGCCTGTCCACGATGTCCCCGCCCGCGTTATAAGCGCATCTGCCGTAAACGTCGCGCTTTAAAAATTCCGCCTTTTCTTCCTTGGTAATCGTCTGATACGGCTTGTTTATCCCGCGCCACGTCTGAAACGGCATAAGGTCGCATTCCAGATGCACCTTTTGAGCCGAGTAGTTGCAGGTAGCGTTATGCGGGCAGTTATAACAGAACTCCGTCGCGCCCGCGGGGGCTTTTTCCTTTATAAACTGCGAGCGCGTGCCGAACGACGAAACCTTTTTCGGCTTACTTACATTGTTCAGCCAGCAGATAAGGTCGGTATCGTGACAGCATTTCGCAAGCAGAAAGCCCGAGCCGCACTCCTTTTCGCTTCTCCACTTTCCGCGAACGTACGAATCGAGAAAATGACCTATCCAGACGTGTTCGTTAAGCTCCATACTCACTATTTCGCCTATGTCGCCCGCGTCTATAATCTCTTTCATCGTTCTGTAATAAGGCGTGTATCGCAGAACGTGACAAACAAGAAGCTTTAAGCCGCGCGCCTCCGCGCCCTTCCAAATCTCGTATAACTCCGAAAATTTTGCGGAAACGGGCTTTTCGAGAAGCATATTATAGCCCGCGCGGATAAGCTGCGTTGCCGTCTCGTAATGCTCTTCGTCCATAGTCGCGTTGATGACGAAATCGCAGGGAATTTTCGCGGCGATAAAGCTTTTAAGGTCGCGAAACAGCATATTTTCGGGAACTCCGTATTTATCTCCGCATTCTTTAAGGCGAAGAGGGTTTGGATCTACCGCCGCTATAATTGAAAGCTCGTCATTATTGTTTATCGAATAATCGGCGTAAATCTGACCTCTGTTACCCGCGCCGACGAGTACCGCCGTAAGTTTTTTCATAAAATAAGCAGTCCTTTTTTCTTCTTTTTTAATACGCAAGCCCGAAAATCGTGTTTCGGGCTTGCATTTTTGCGTTTTGACTTTTAAGCGTTTACTTCCGTCATCTTAACGTTATCGAAAGCGTAAACGATATGGTCGGAGCTGCTTGAAGCAACTATCTGGAACCATAACGAAACGTTATCGTGCGATTCCGTAAAGGTATGACTGAACGAGAAGGTTTGCATACTCGCCGAGAAATACGCTACGTCGGTTATTCTTACGGAAGAATCCCATACTCTCGGATCCGTACTCGTGGTGAGCGCGAAATGAACGTTTTGCGTTGCGCCCGAAAGTACCGTTTCTTTGGCGTCGAGGTAGAAATTATATTTTTTACCCGCTTCCACCGCGCCGAAATTAAAGTTTATCCAAGTGTAGGTATGCGTGCCGTTGGTAACTTCGAGCGCGAGATATTTACCCGTGCTGTTTGCAGGTCTGTAAGCTTCGTCTTCCGTCGTATACATTGCAAACTTCGCAAGGCTTGCGGTAGTGCTTACCCCCGCCGTCTTTGCAACAACCGTTTCCATAACGCCGTAAGAAGCGTTATCCGCTATTATCGCGTTTTCGTAATCTTCTTTATCGAACGGAGTCGTTGCGGTCGTTTTAAGCTCCGCAACGTAAATGTTATCCACTGACACGCTATACGTTGCCGCCGTCGGGCCGTCGGTAAAATAAATCTGCATATTAGAGCAATCCGCAGTCGCTTTGTAAATAAGCTCTACCTTGCCCTGCGCAAGCCCCGAGAAGGTTTCCGTCACCGCTCCGTTCTGATATACCTGCAATATGGAATTATACGTTCCGCTTATCGTTTTTATATTGAAAGAGATAAGATACTTGCTTCCCGCCGTAACCGCTTTGTTAGTGGTTATCGCAACGTAATTGTATCTGCTGTCCGCGCCGCTGTTCGTGAATTTGAGCGCTTTTCCCGAACCGCCCTCGGGAAGCTCCGCCGCATTGTCCGTAAGCTCGACCGTCATATTCGCGGATTTATTCGCCACGTTCATATTAAGTCCGTAGCCCGTGCCGCCCGAAAAATACATATCGTCGAAGGTCTCTTCTTTCGGCACGGTTATTTCGGATACCGAAAGATTGTCGAATATCATAGTATAGTTATTCATCGTCTCGCCGTTGCCGACTCTTATCTGCAAATTATCGACGTTTACGCTCGGCGTGAATATCGCTCTCACGGGAGTGCTTCCGACCGCCGCGCTTACCGTTGCCGTCGAAACGACGTCGTTGCCTCTTACGAACTGAACGTAATATACGCCCGCCGTGTCGGTCTTAAAGTCGAAATAGATTTTATAGCTTTGTCCCGCAGTCAGGGCTTTGTAGGTGATAAATCTTACGAAATTGAATACGCCCGTCGTACCGTCGCCCGCGTAGGTTCTTACCGCCTTTAACGCCGCGCCCGTACCGTTTTCGGGAAGCTCGTTCTCGTCCGTGGTTCTCGAAAGCACGAATTCGTTAGAAGCCGAAGCGTCTATAAGCGAGCCGTACATAGTCGTATCGGACGCGCTGACGTAATAATCGAAGGTTTCTTTTTCTCTGTCCGTGCTGTAAATATGCTCGACGGTAGCTTCCGAACCGTTTAACGTCATAAGCGTGCCGCCAAGCTCGCCCTTTTCGTAGCTGTCGTACATACCCGTTTTAAGTCCGTAGGTAAGGCGTATTCCGTCGTAGGTTATAGAAGCGTT
Source organism: Anaerovoracaceae bacterium (assembly GCA_963599785.1). GTDB lineage: Bacteria > Bacillota > Clostridia > Christensenellales > Borkfalkiaceae > UBA1259. Next base: position 11,644 of record CAVBZJ010000024.1, on the reverse strand, counting down.
GTTTTCGTGCTGATGTCCGAAGAAAATCGTGTCGGTATTAGCTGTTTTCGCAAGCGCAAACCATCTTTCGCCGCGCCTCAACACCCACGGATCTTCTCTAACCTCGTAATGAATACAACCGAAATCGCCGTCCTCGTCCGCGGTAAATTCCGAATTTTCGGGATAGCCGTACTTTTTAGCGGCTTCGTAAACCTGCGTGGAAGGTATGTGCGTAAAGATAGAAGCGGGCAAATTCGCGTTACCCGATTTTTCTATAATTTCCGCGGAGGTTCTCGCAAACCAGTTGACCTGCTCCGCCGTCATTCCGGGGACTTTCACAAGGTCGTCCTTTGCCGCCGTGCTTGCGGTGGAGTTGGTGTCCATAAGATAAATCGCGCGGACAGTTTCGCCGTCCTGCTTTATCGCCACGCTGTAATAAAGCTCCTTACCCTCCGAAGCGTTTGCGTATAAGCAATATTCGGAAGCGGAATACCTCGCGGCAAGCTCCGAAACGAGCGATTCCCTGTCGTGGTTGCCGTAGGTAAAGCCCCAGTAAATTTTGTATGAATCGAGCTTTTTGATAAGCGCGTCTATCATCGAATAATCTTCGTCGAACTCGCCGTAGGTGTTGTCGCCCGTAAGGATTATAAAGTGCGGATTCGTTTCTTCCACGACCTTATCCATATGCGCGAAAACGTTAAGCTCCAAATCACGATATTTGCCGCGTTCGTCGGCAGAAAGTCTATCTGCCGCAGAGCTGTTCGGGTTTACTATCTGCGTATCGGTAAGCTGTAAAATTCTCGGAGCTTCGCCGCTCGGAATATTAAGATTGAAATCCGCGCCGCCGTCCTCGTAAGAAAGGAAAGTGCCGTTAGCCAAAACCTCCGCCGCCTTGACGGTCACGCTCGCGGTCGCGGTATATTCGCCGTATTTCACGGTAATTTCCGTCGTTCCCGCCTTTACGCCCGTTATTTTCGTACCCGAAACGGTTATTTCTTCGCCGCCCGCGGTAAGCTCCGCAAACACAGAAACGCTTCTCGCTTTGCCGTTTTCCGTGCCTTCTATAACCGCGTTTACGATAGCGGTTTCGCCAACGAAAAGCGTTACGTCCTCAACTTTGAGCGAAGCGTTTTCGTATGCGGATACGGAATTAAGGTAGCCTTCCACCTGCTCGCCTTCCGCGCTGCCGTTCGCAAGTCCTACGGTCGCAACGTAGAAAGCCGTTCTGCCTTCTTCGTTAAACTCCGCCGCGTACGCTACGTCGTCGCCGACCTTTATATATGAACGCGCGACAAAGCTTCTCGCGTAGTTGGCTTCTTTAAGATTAGATATGACCGCGTTGAAGCCGTATAAATTCTCTTCTTCCGCGCTTTTAAAGAATTTGCCCGTTACGTTGACGTAGTCCTTGTTTAAGGTAAGCTCCGCGTTATCGAGCGCAAGCTCGCCCTTGTTCGCCACGAGGTCTTTGGGCGCGATAAGCGTGCCGACCACGAGGCTTTCGCCATATTTTGCCACAAGCGCGTCGTATTCCTCTGCCGAGATGTAAGAAGTAAAGCGCAAGCCGCCGTTTTCCGCATTCACCCTTATAGATGCCCCTTCGTCCATCACGAACGTGGAAGCATAGTCTGCAAGAGTCAGCTCGTCTTTCGTTAAAGCGTTTACGGATACCATAGAAGCAACGCCCGCAAAGGTCGCCGCAAAACAGCACGCCGCAAGCGCGATTATCGCTTTGAATTTTTTGGATATTCTCGTACTAGCTCCGTTCATCAGAATTCACCTCCGAATATATCGTCCGTACCGAAGTCGGTTCCGTCCGACCACAGGTCTCCGCTGGCTAAAAGCGCGTCGCGCGCTTCCGTTTGCCGCAATATAAACAGCGGCGTTTCGTAATCTTTTTTCAACGTTTGATTCCTCCTGTTTTTTAGTTGAATTTTCCGACGTACTTCGCGATAACGTCAGTAAGCTTCGTTATGCTCGCGTTTCCGTTTATTTCCTTAAAGTAAATTTCGCCCGTTTTCTTCACCGCGTTTTCGGCGGTCACTTCGGGATCGCACACGCTCCTTAAAAGCCCGAACTGATCCTCGAAGGTGCTGATTTTGTTTGAATACAGCTCGTTTATTCTGAATACGAATATCGTTTCCACGAAATCGAGCTGTTTTACGAGCCTTAAAAAGTTCTGCATACGCGTTGCAGCAACGTCTTCTCCGCCCTCCGCGTACGAAAAGCCTATTTCGGTAAACCACACGGGTACGCCCGTATGCCCGTTTTCTATCGCCACCTTATAAAACTCGCGCTGAAATTCCGCCCAGCTCTCGTCCATTTCCCGCGCGCCGTTTTTAAGAACGTACGGGTGCCAGTTGAGTATCTCGAAATAGCTGTCGGGATCGGTGACCGAATAATCTCTGCCCGTGGGGAGCGTTTTCGATTTTATCGCCTTATAGCATTCCGCAAGATAGTCCATACTGACGGTATACGCGCACATTGCGGGCGAAAGCATTTTCTTGTGCGCGCCCACGGTCTTTATCCCTTCCGTAGCGTAATACTGAATATCCATAGCTATCCGCGCGCTCTCCTCGTAGGTATACAAAAAGTTCGCGTTCACGCTCGAAGAAGCGTTAAAGGTATAGCCGTTTTTATGCAGAACGGTCTGCCCGTCGAGATCGGGTTCGTTTATCGCCTCGAAATAGTCTATCTCGTCGAACTCCGCCGCAAGAAGCGCGTAACAATCTTTTACGATATTAAGAAAACGTTCGTAAAACTCCCGCTCGTCCTCTGGATCGGGTACCGCGCTGTTGGTCGTTTGCGAATAGTCGTACGGATAGATAAAGGTTGAACTCATCGCGACGATTTTCTGCACGCCGTTCGCTTTAAGCTTTTTGCACAGGTCGTGAATTATTTCCGTCTTTAACGGATTTAACGAGACCTTATCGGAGTTCTGCTCGCGCATAAAAAGCGAAGCGTTCGTCATCCATATTCTGAACGCGCTCACGCCGAAGCCGCCGCATATCTCCGCAAGGTAGTCGTTCGTATCGCACTTTTCAACCAGCGGATCGAATTCCGCGCTGACCTCGCCGAGTCCGTAGTAAAGTTCTTTTCTTTTATACTCTTTTCCGCCGCACCCGAACGCGGAAAACGCGAAAACCGCGATTAAACACGCGGCGAAAATTGCCGTAATTTTACATTTTTTCATATTTTACCGCCTTTTCTTCGCGCGCTTTTTTACGATTATCACGATTATCGCTATAATCAGCCCCGCCGCAACCGCGCCGCAAACCGAAACGATAGCGATAAACGCGGTTTTTTGTTTTTTCTGCTTGTCGGTAAGCCTTTCTGGCTTTTCTTCGCGGATAATCTCGTCGTCCTTTTCGTCGTAATCTCTCGCGTCTATACCGTAACCCGTATCGAGCGGAAAGATTTTTATTTCATCGAAAGAGGCTTCGCCGCCGAACGCTTCTATCGAAATTTTACCGTAAGAAAATTCGGTAATTTCGGCTTTTGCCGCAATATCGAAAGCCTTGTATTCGGCTTCCCCCGCGCCCGCGACGCCTATCTTTATTCCGCCCGCAGCGTAGGTCAGAACGTATCTGTCGTTCACCACCGTTTCGGTATAGCCGCCGTTTTCCACCTCGACGTAAAGGAAATATTCGGATAAATCCGTTTTATCGCCGAGCGCGGTTTCCGTTTTCGCGCCGCCGATCATAAAGCTTATCTTGTTGTTTTCCGCGTCTATCTCCGCGTAATTTTCTCCGAACGAAAGGCGCAGTCTTTTGCTTTTTACGCCCTCCGCGAAGAGATTGAAAAACTTCGTTTCGCCCTTCGTTGCAGCCGTCGAACCTTCCGACATTATCACTCTTCCGCCCTTTTCGTCCGCGGAAACTCTTCCGTAAAAGTCAAAGCCTTTATCCGCTTCCGCAAACGTTTCCGCGTTAAGCACCGTTTTTTCGAGTTTTACGAGATTTTCCGCATTTACCGCGTTTTTTACGGGCAATAAAAACGAAAAACAACAGGAAATCGCAAAAGCCGTTATCGCAAAAATGAGGAAAATAGTTTTTTTGACAAAATTCTTCATAATCCCCTCCGCGTTAAAGCCCAAGATTCGTGATTTTAAACTCGGTCAAATCGAAGCTTATTCCGTTTCTGCCGAACACCGAGGGATAGCCGTAGGTATCGACGTCGCGGTATTCCGCGCGGCAAACGGCAAGCATTTCTATCGGTTCGTTCTCTTCTTTAAAGTAAACCCTGACCGTTCTGTTTTTGACGACGAACATAATATTATAGGTTCTGCCGTCCCACATATCGACTATGTCCTCGCCGTTTCTTATGCGCTGATAAGAAGCGGAATTCGCGCCCGCCAAATTAAGCGCCTGAACGGTCGTCTGCACCGTTGGTTCTTCGTCCTCGGGATTCAGCTTCTCGTACCCGTTGCACATAAACCCGACCGCCTTCGTGACCGATATGTTAGAGCTGAAAGAGGACTTTCCGAACGCCAAGCCGAACGCCGCCGCGTTGGTTCTTCCGCTTTCTATCTTCACGTTGAACTGCATTATAAAGTCCGCGTACTTCTTTTTCGGTCCGAAGCAGGAAAATTCGGTACAGCCCGCAAACACCAGCTTTTCGGACTTGAAATAAATGTTGTACATAGGCAGCGTGACCTGCGAACCTATATACCACTCCTTTTCGTTTATATAATAGGAAAGCCCGCTTTCGTCCTCTTTTATCCCCTTGAAATTTATCGCCGCGTCGGACTCCGAAGAGCCTTTATAGGTGAAAAAATCGTAAGAAAAATTATCCGCCGAAAAGCTTGCGCCTTCCCCTCCCGAAGCAGCTATCGCGCACAAGCCGTCCGTTTCCACGTCGTAAAAGGTATGGCTTTTCCCCGCCGCCCTAACGGTTATTCTGTTATCCGCGTACGCCGAAAGTTTGAGCTTATATATCGCCCCGTCTTCGAGCTTAAAAGTCTCTTCGCTTCTATCGAGCGACGAACCCTTTTTGGAAAGAGAGAAGACGTATTCGTTTTCGCCGCGCTTTTCTATTCCCGCAAGATTTATTCTGTCCGCCGCTTCGTCGCCGTGACTAAGCCCCAAACCGAAGCCGAAACGGTCGCCCCTGTTCGCGCCGTTTATTTTAAACTCGACTTCTAACTTGAAAAGCTCGTCTATTTTCTCCGAACGCCTTAACACGTTTTCGGAATACAGCACGAAGTCTTTGCCTTCGAGAACGAGTTCGCCTATCGGCGCGATATAGAGGTTTGTTTTATCGTATCTCGAACTGACGTGCCAGCTCTCTTTGCCTACCGCCTCGCTCGGATAGCTTATGGAAGGCGAAGAAAAGTCGTCCTCCATAATCGTCTCTTCCGCGTTTTCGCCCGCGCGAACGGTAACTTTAAGAACGTCCGCCACGGGGTTCATTCCGTTTAAGCACAGATACGGGTTTATAATTTCCACGCCGTTAAATTCCGCGCAAAACTCTTCCGCACCGAACTCCCCGCGCTTTGCGGTAAAGTCGTATTTCGCTTCTTCCGAAGAGTAGCCCTTTACCGTCACCGAATATTCGTTCGCACCGCCCGAAGGACGAAAATCAAACGTATATCTTACGATTTTCTGAGTGCTTAAAGAGTACAGATTCGTGGAATAGCTTTCGCCCGAATCGGATATTCCCGACGCGCCGTAGTTTTTAAAGTACCTTACGTCCGCGGTGGAAATTATAAGCGCGCCGTCGTAGCCGTAAAAGTCGCTCGAAGTATCCTTGCCGCCGAAGCCCACGCCGATCCAGTTGCCCGTCGCCGCCGCTTTCAGCTCGAATCCGAGCGTTACCCTTTTGCCCGTAAAGACCTCGCGGTTTATCACCGCGCCGCCCGCCCAGAAATATTCGCCGCCGAAGTGCAGGGCTTTATACGGGGCGGTTATCGCGCCGCCGTGGTTTTCCCATTCGCCCGCAAGCGTTTCCGAATTGAAATCGTCGTAAAACCATTCCGTTCTGACCGAAGCCGCTTCCGTCTCTTCTTTAAAGCTCGCCGCATAAGCCGCCGTTCCCGCTAAAACCGCAAAGGCGGAGGCTATCGCGAATATTCTCTTTTTCGTCCGAGAGCCGTTCATTAAAAATATACCTCCGGCGTGATTTTATCGAGAAACCATTTAAGCAGGAATATGAACGGTATCATAAACAGCGACCACGAAATACCTATCGTCGCGGCGTCTATAAGGTTCATCGTAGAACCCGAGGCTACCTGATTGAATATATACCAGCCGAGCGTAAACGCCTGCCCCTGCGCGCCGCCCGCCGCGTCGCCCACGATGAACATAGGCGCGTAAGTAAAGCCGAACACGCTCATTAAAATATTCATAAAGAATACCGTTATCGTCGGCATTATGAGCGGCACGACTATGGTAAACAGCTCGCGCCAGAAGCCCACGCCGTCTATCTTGCAATAGTCCGCCAAGTCCTGCGGAATCCTCTGCATATTGCCGCAGATAAGTATTACGTTCGCGCCGAGTCCCGACCAGATACAATAAGTATAAATAAGCGGCCATATGGTATGCGATTCGTTAATCACGTCCAGCCAGTCCACGTTGTAGCCGAGCTTGTTGAACACCGCCGCAAGCGGTCCTATAAACACGAATTCGCTGTTATAGAACATAAAGCGGAAGCACATCGTAAGCACGACCATACTTATCATATTCGGCAGGTAAAATATCACCCTGAAAAAAGTCTGACAGGGAATTTTTTTGTAAAACGCATAGGACACTATCACCGCGAGCGGCAGAATTATAAGGTTTATACCGATCGAATGAAAAGAGTTCTTAAAGGCGTTGAACATAGTCGTATCGCCGCCGAAAAACACCTTTGGTATAAGGCGCGCGTAATTATCGAACCACGCCGGCGAAAACGTTTCGCCGTTGAATTTCTGAAATGTCAGCGCGATAGTCTGCCCGTTGACGTACAGCCAGAACACCGCCCAGTGCAGAAGCGCGTACGATACGAGCGATATATAGAACGCAATTTCTTTCGCGCTCGCTTTTTTCTTTTTCAGGGTAACTTGCATACTCGTTTACTTTCTTTTTCGCTATCGTTTCGTTATTTATCAAACGAGATCCATATTGTATATGGACTTGTAACCGTCGAAGGAATCCTTCGTTTCCTCCACAACCTTCGCCATAAGCTCTTTGCCGTTCATCGAAGAAAGGTTTTTGAGCATATCAGCCATCTGCATCGCGCCGAACATCGTCTGTCCCGAATATCTGTAAACGTAAGAAATAAGGTTTTTATCGGCTACGTTTTTCGGATAATCCACGAGCTGCACGGAGGTTTTATAAACTTCCATAACCGACTTGTTGAACTCCGTCCATTTATAATCTTTCGCGAGCGAAAGCGGATCGTAATCGAACGCGCGGAGGCTTCCCGTGTCTTTCGCGAACTCTACGAGGTTATTTTCCTCCGAAAGGAAGATAAGAAAGTCTTTCGCAAGGTCTTTATCGCTTGCCGCGGACGGGATATACATAATTTCGCCCACGTTTACGAGGCAGTAATTATCGCCCGTATAACCGTCAAGCGACGGAACGTTCATAAACTTGAAGGAAGGCGTTTTCTCCGTTATAAAGTTCTGCATTTCCTTTTCTATGAACGAGCTGCCGAGGGCTATCGCCACCTTGCCCTGCACGAAAGACTGTTCGAGCTGTTGAAGGCTTAAACTGTTCACCTTTTCGGGGCTGTTGATATATTTGCCGTCTTCGCCGATTATGAGCGAGCGGAGAGTGTCTATCGCCTTTTTCTGTCCCGACTGATTGAACACCGAAAGGCTCAACGTCTGTTTTTCGGTTACGGAAGTCGCGGTGTTGCCGTAATTCCAGAAATCGTACCAACTGCCCTCGCCCTCGTAATTGCTCACGGAAAGCCCCTGATCCTCTGCCCACCATTTATACAACATAAAGAAGAAGTAGTTGGGGGAAGTTCCCGGCCAGCCGAACGGCGTGATTTTATCCGTTCTCGTTTCGTTGCCCGCGTTTACGTCCGCAAAATACGCCAGAAGCTCTTCCATCGTTTCGGGAGGAGTTATCCACTTGCCGCCCGAAAGGCGTTCTCCCGAAACCTTAAAGCCCGATTCGACGTGTACGGTCGATAAAAGCACGTTTTCGTTATAAACCATTGCGCAGGGAAGAATCGTCCACGGCATTGCCCACGGAAGATTTTCCGTCTGCCCCGCGCGCTTCTGCATATAATATTTATCTCTCGCCGCGGGAGAAAGATATTCGTAAACGGTCTTTTCGCCGTTCGACGTAGAAACCTTCGCCGAATAAACGTCTTCGAGAGATTCTATCTTTCCGCTCGTCACGAACTCCGCAAAGCCGAGGTTGTTACCCATAATTATGTCGGGCAGGTTTTTGCCCGTCGTCAGAATCGTGGAAGCGTTGCACGAGCCGTCCGTTTCGGGCGTCAGGTTGTATTTGAAATCGGGGTGAATCGCCTTGTACCTTTCGCAGGCGTTAGTCAGCCACTCCTCGCCGCAACCGCCGTTATAAAAGGTTATGTCGAGCGTTCCCGCTTCCGAGCCGTTCTTTTTTCCGCAGCCCACGGCGGTAAAGCACCCCGCGACAGCCGCCGCGGCAAGTGTTAATGCAAGCAATCTTTTCTTTTTCATAAAACGTATTCTCCTTTATCCGTTATTTTCGATTTTTATTGATTTTTACCGCTTTCGGCGAATTTTGCGTTTAACTTTTTGCTAAAAACTCGCTTTTGCGGCGATTTGCACGTTTTGTTTTCGTAATTTTTTATACTTTTTCGTTCTTTTGCCCGTTTATTCCTTTATGCCGCCGCCCATACTGAATTCCATAATCTTTTTCTGGAACGCGAGAAAGAGTATCACCATGGGAAGGGTGGTTATAAGTATCGCGCAGAAGAGCTTGGGATATTGCCCCGAAAGCGCGCCCGCCTTCGCAACGCCGTCGCTTATCCGCTTCACCCCGACCGCTATCGTTTCGTAAGAACGTAAAAAGAGGTACGGCGTTTCGTAGCTGTTCCACACGCCGATAAAGCTTAACAGCCATATGGACGTACAGATAGGCATCACCTGCGGCATTACTATCTGCAAAAACGTTCTCCACATTCCCGCGCCGTCTATCGAAGCCGCTTCCGCATACGTCGGCGAAACGTTTTTGAACGTCGCGTGCAGCAGCAGAAAGTTAAACCCCACGCCCGAAGCCGACATTATGATAAACCCGATATGCGTGTCTATAAGGTTTATGTCGGACATCAGCTTATATAGAGACGCGAGCGAACCCGCGACCGGTATGAACATATTTGAAATCGCTATAACGTATATGACCTTGTTCGCCCTGAAATTGAATTTAGTGAGCGCATAAGCAAGGCACGCCGTAACGAATATTGATAAAGTCGGCACAGCCACGCAGATTATCAGCGAGTTGGAAAACATAGTGAACAAATCGAATTCCGCAAGCACCTCGGGATAGTTTGAAAAAACGTATTCCGAAGGCTTCCCCCACAGGTTAGTCGCGAAATCTATCGGCGTTCTTACCGAGTTGTAAGCTATCCACCCGAACGGAAATATCAGCGTAAACGCGTACACGAAAAATATCGCGCACAGCACGCCGAGTACGACTCTGTCTCTTTTCAGCCCGTTTTTGCCGCGTTTTCCGACTTTTCCGCGAGGTCCGGTTATTGCCTTTATCTTTGACATCGTTTACCTTCTTTTCAGATTATTTCCTTTATTTCTATAAGCGAAACGTGAAGCTCGTTGTTGCCGATAAAATCTGCCATCGTGATGAGAAGCCCCGTCGAATTATGCGCCGCGTCGAACGTCCACTCGACCTTGCCGTCCGTCATATCCGTTCCGCCGTTCGTTAAAACTTCGCCTATCTGTTCGCCGCCGTCCGAAGCGTATTTGATTATGAACTGCCCGTTATGCGTGCGGACGGTGGTATATTTTATCGTTACCGAATATTTCTTGCCTTCTTCGAGATTAAAGCTCGCGACCATTTCGCGCGGAATATACGTTTCGGTATAATTATTAGTTATAACGAGCGCTGACTTGCCGTTCTCGTTTTCCACGGAATTAAGCGAGTTTTCGTCTCTCGGCGGAATATAGAAATACGGGTTTCTTTCGCCCTCTTTATTATCGTTCCAAGAAACGACGGAGCCGTCCTCCTGCGCCGCAGCGAACCTGAACTCTTCTTTATAAACGTTTATTTTCTCCGCGGCTTTTTCCTCGTAATTAAAGGAAGGAATTATTTCAAGCCTCCCGAACGCCACGATATTTTCGCCGTTAGCTTCTCCGAAATAGAGATACAAGGTCTCGGTATCTGCGGGACAAACGAACTCTATTCTCACCTCGTTCAAGCCGAACGGATCTTTTAAAAGGGTGTTGAAAGCTTCGCCGCCGTCGTCGTTTTCGGTCGGTATCTTCTTGCCCGCGTCGGGTTCTGCGCAAATAGCAACGCCCGCCGCGCTCGCCCCGCGAATAAGCTGAACGTTAAGCGCAAGCGTATATTTAACGCCCGCATAATACTTTCCGTTACATATAAACGCAAAAACGTGATACGCGTTCTTATAAGCGTTCACAAGCTCTACATAAGCCTTGCCCTTATATTCTTCCTTACGGACGGTCACGGCTTCGTCCTCGATTACGGAAGAGGAAAAGTTGCTCCCGACGAGGTTCTTTGCGGCTTCGTCGTAATTCGCGCTTTCAAAGTCAGCAGAAAAGGCTTCCGCTTTTACCACGCGAACGGTTATTCCGTCGCTCTTATCGCCGTTTACGGCTTTAACCGTCACGGTAGCTTCGCCCTCGCCCGTCGCGGTTATTTTGCCGTTCTCGTCCACCGAAACGACTTTGTCGTCGCTCGTTATAAACGCTATTTCGTCGTCGTGTTTTTCGGGCGTAACGGTAATCGCAAGGTCGCGGGATTCGCCGACCACGAGCGTCGTTCCCTCTTTATTTTCTATCTTTATTTCGCTTATATACGTTTTGTCCGAAAGCACCGACAGCACGAAATTGTCCGCCGTTTTGCCGTCTACCGTGAGCGTCACGATGCATCTGCCCGCCGCAACCGCGGTAAGCACGCCGCCGTCCGTCACGGTCGCTATGCCGTCGTCGGAAACGCTCCACTCCGCTTTTTCGTAGTCTGCGTTTTCGGGTTCTGCTTTTACGGTAAGCGTCACCGAATTGCCGACCGTCAGCTCGTTATCCGCAGGCTTACCCGCTATGGAAAACGTGCCTTCTACCTTTCCGTTACCGCCGTTTTCTCCGCAACCCGCAAAAAAAGCGGAAAACGCAAACAGCGCGATAAGGCTTAACGCCACGGTCAAAAAAAGTCTTGATTTTTTCATATTTCTCCCTACCTCTTTTCGGGGAAATTTGCCCATTCCCCTATAATTCAAATCTATTATAGCCGCGAAGCGAAAACATTTCTATATCATTTTTTATCTCAAAGTTGCAATTTTTTGCACTCGCCAAATTATTGACAAACTCAAATTTTTATAGTATTATTTAAGCGATAAGGCAAAAAACGGCAGTTTTTCAAGGTTTTCGGGCAAATTTTATTTATTTTTGCGGAATTTTATAAATTAAAAAAACATAAGTTTTAATTAAAAATTCGTAAGTCGCGAAGCCTTTTACGCGCAAAAAAGCAATTTTTTTACCATTATCGGACAAGAT
>CAVBZJ010000023.1:11364-17971 GCA_963599785.1 Anaerovoracaceae bacterium | reverse complement strand
ATATAGATATGAATATTTGCTATATAAACCGTTTGGAGTGTAAAAAAGATTTTTTGCCGAGCGTGGAAGTTCTGTTGAGAATTATAGAATGTTGCGGGATAAGCGCGGAAGAGTTCTTTTTCGACGATTACAGAAATTACAAAAAGGAAAAGGAGCTTTTAAAGAAAATCAGGGAGCTTCCGACGGAAAAGCAGGAAGCGTTATTGAAATTTTTATAAAAAGGGTATAAGAAAAGCGTTTTCGTTACGGGTTATCCGTTATGAAAACGCTTTTTTGTTTACCTTTTACGGGAAGGGCGTGGTGCAAGCCCCTCCATACGGGGCGCATACAGTTACAAACTGTATAAAAAGAAAAGTGCGGGAAATTTGTTGTCTGCCCCTTAAAGAATAAGGGGTAAAGATAGAGTGAGGTATGCGCGATAAGTAAAGCGGGGTTTTTGAGGAGTTTTCATATTAGGGAGAGCGGGAGAGGGGAAGAACGGATACTTCTCCGCTTTCGCTACGAAGCACTGCGTGAGGAAAACAGTTCTTCCCCTCTCGCAAAAAGAAAAAATAGAAAAGTACAATGTGTCATTCTGAGACGGGCTTACAGAGACAATCCCGCGAAGAATCTTGAAAGTTACTCTCGCGTAGAGATTCTTCGTAAGTAGGAGCAAGAAGCATGTCTCAGAATGACAGAAATATTTTTAGTATGCAGATTCTTCGTGAGGCGGTTAAGAAAGAACGGCTCAGAATGACAATAATGGGCTTTGTGTAAAGATTCTTCGTAAGAAAGCGCAAGAAGCAGGTTTCAGAATGACAATCAGAGGGGTGTAAAAAATTCTTTGACGGCGAGGGCAAGCCCCCGCCATACGGCATAATTAACAAGAGATGGGAGAGCTTTCTCCGCCATACGGCATAATTAACAAGAGATGGGAGAGCTTTTTCAGCGCAACGGGGGGTGTATATAACAGGCACGGGAGAGAAATTTCTCCGTTCTGCTGATTTTTTATTAAAAAACTATTACCTTTTACGGGAAGGGGTGAGGGGAGATGCGGAACCGTTTTTCCGCGCGAGCCGCTTTCTCTTTTTCAGCTGGTATATTATTATCGATGCCGAAAAGATAATAAGTCCCGCGCCGATAAGTATAGCGCAGTTTCTGAAAAATTCCTGCGGCAGAATCGTTATTATCGCGTTGCCGTCCGGACTGAATTCCCAGTTCGTTTTCCCCGGAAAAAATATTTTATGAAATATCACGAACGCTTCGTCGAAATCTATCGCCGCAAGCGCGCCTATGATAATCGGCAAAACGACCGCGGTTATCGCCGAATAAAACGCGGGTGATAAGCCCGCGGGGCGCAAAATCGTTATCTTTTTGGTTTTATCGAGTACGATAAGAATTATAGTGACGATCGCGGAAACGATAAGCACCGAAGAATTAAGTGTGAAAAGCTTTTTGCAGTCCGCAAAATGCGCTTCGCCTTCCGCCGTGTAAGGGAAAATTCCCGTGCCGAATTTCGCGTTCGGAAGGGTGAGGTAATTCATAACCTCGTCGAACGCCGCCTTGATTTCCGCATAGCTTTTGCCCGTTTCTTCCGGAAGCTTTAAGGCGTTTATGTGAATATAATAGAAAAACCTTAAATAAATGGGCAGGGCGATTGCCGCGGTGATAAGCAAAAAGAATACCGCTATTCCGAAAATCGTCGATAAAACCTTATTTTTCACTTCTCGCCCTCCGAGTTTTGCGTTTGGTTCGTTATAAAATATTCTGCCTATAAAATATTCTGCGCAGGATTTCGGTTAAATTCTATCATTTTTCCCGATTTTTGTCAAACGACCTTAAATACGGGGCGATAAAAATTATCCCCGAAAAAAATTTTTACCTTTTTATATAAAATAAGTTGACAAAATTTTTGCCCCGATTATAATATAATTAGCACTTGGAGATAGAGAGTGCTAAAAATTATTACAGGCATAAAAACTTACGGAGGCAAAAACGATGAAACAATTCAAAACCGAATCGAAAAGAATACTCGATTTGATGATAAACTCTATTTACACCAACAAAGACATTTTTTTGAGGGAGCTTATATCCAACGCTTCGGACGCTATCGACAAACTTAAATTCATTTCGCTTACCGATACCACCGTTAATTCCGATTTCAAAATAGTCGTTTCCCGCGACGAAAAAGCGAGAACCCTGACCATAGAGGATAACGGTATAGGTATGACCGAAGAGGAGCTTGAAAAGAATCTCGGCACGATAGCGGAGTCCGGCACGCTCGCTTTTAAAAAGGAGAACGCCGACAAGACGGACGAAGAGCTTATCGGGCAGTTCGGCGTGGGCTTCTATTCCGCGTTTATGGTTGCCGATAAGATAGAAGTTTATACCAAGGCTTATAAATCGGACAAGGCTTATAAGTGGGAAAGCGAGGGCGCGGAAGGCTACACCGTGACCGAAACCGAAAAGGACGGCGTGGGTACTAAAATCGTGCTTACCTTAAAGCCCGATACCGACGACTTCAAGTATTCCGATTACTTAAAGGAATATAAAATCTCTTCGCTCGTAAAGACTTATTCCGATTATATCCGTTACCCCATAGAGACAGAGGTCACTCATTCGAGAAAGAAAGAGGGTTCGCCCGACGATAAGCCCGAATACGAGGAAGTTACCGAGACGGAAACTCTTAACAGTATGGTTCCTATCTGGAAAAAACCGAAATCCGAGGTCAAGGACGAGGATCTTAACGAGTTTTATAAGACCGAATTCCACGACTTCGAGAATCCGCTCCACAGCGTGTATTCCAAGATAGAAGGCGCGGTCAATTTCGATTCGCTTCTCTTCTTCCCGTCGCGCGCGCCCTTCGATTATTATTCCAAGGACTACAAAAAGGGCTTAAAGCTCTATTGCAACGGCGTTATGATTATGGAAAAGTGCGAGGAGCTTCTGCCCGATTATTTCGGATTCGTCAAGGGCGTCGTAGATTCCTCCGATTTGTCGCTTAACATCTCGCGTGAAATTTTGCAGCAGTCGAGACAGGTTAAGGTCATCGCGAACGGCATAGAAAAGAAAATAAGCGCAGAACTCAAAAAGATGATGGAAGAGGACAGAGAAAATTACGAAAAACTCTTCAAGGAATTCGGGCTTGCGATTAAATTCGGCGTTTATTCGGGCTTCGGAATGAACAAGGATAAGCTGAAAGACTTCCTTATGTTCTATTCTTCGAGAAAAGAAAAGCTTGTTTCGCTTAAAGAATACGTCGAAGGAATGGCGGAAGGTCAGACGGAGATTTACTACGCTTCGGGCGAGAGCTACGAGAAGATTGCAAAGCTTCCGCAGATAGAAAAAGCCAAAGAAAAGGGCTACGAAATACTCTTCTTCAAGGACGGCGTGGACGAGTTCGTCGCGAAGATTCTGGATGAATACGAGGGTAAGAAATTCAAATCCGTTTCGGAAGCCGATTTCTCGCTCGACACGGCGGAGGAAAAGGAAGCTCTTAAAGAAAAGAACGAGAAAAACAAGGAGCTTCTGGAAGAGATAAAGAACGACCTCGGCGACAGAGTTAAAGAGGTGCGGCTCACTTCCAACCTTAAAACCTACCCCGTGTGCCTGATTTCCGCGGGCGACGTTACCATAGAAATGGAAAAGGTGTTCAATTCTATGCCTAACGCGGACGGCAAGGTTAAGGCGGACAAGATTCTCGAAATAAGCGCGGATCACAAGATTCTCGCAAAACTCGAAGAGCTTTACGCGACCGATAAGGAAGCTCTCAAAAAGTACGCGCTCGTTCTGTACGGACAGGCGAGAATGCTCGAAGGGCTTTCTCTGGAAGACGTGGGCGAGTTCGTTTCCGCAATGAACGACATAATAGATTGACGAAAGATAAACGCGGCGCGACCGAAGATACGATCGCGCCCGTTTTTAGTTTAAATGGGGAGGGGACAACGCGGCGGCGCGTGTTGACTGATTAAATCGGCGGGCGGCGCGCTTTGTAATGGCGTTTTCAAGGAACGTTTAAGCAAGCTTTCGTATAATTTAATACGGTGAAAGAAAACGGAAAACGAGAAAAAAGGAGACTGTAAATGGAAAATTCGGCAGCAAACGCGACGAACGAATTGAACGCGGCAAGCGAAGCGACCGCGGCGAATACGAAGAACGCATCTAACGCGGCAAACGGAAAAACCGAAAGGGCTACTGAAAAAGCCGCGCCGCACGGGCGGGAAGAGTGCGCTTTAAAGCTTTGCGGGATAGAAAAGGTTTACGGCGAGGGGGATTTTAAGGTTAAAGCGCTTAAAGGCGTGAGTATGGCGTTTCGCAAAAACGAGTTCGTTTCTATTCTCGGTCCTTCGGGGTGCGGCAAAACCACGCTCCTCAACGTCATCGGCGGGCTGGACAGATATTCCTCGGGAGACCTGATTATAGACGGCAGGTCCACGAAGGGCTATAAGGATAAGGACTGGGACGCTTACCGCAACAACTGCATAGGCTTCGTTTTTCAAAGCTATAATTTAATACCGCATCAGACGGTGCTTGCGAACGTCGAACTCGCCTTGGAGCTTTCCGGCATAGGCAAAAAGGAAAGAAAGGCGAGGGCTTTATCGATGCTCGAAAAGGTGGGGCTTAAAGGGCAGGAGCATAAAAAGCCGAATCAGCTTTCGGGCGGGCAGATGCAGAGGGTGGCTATCGCCCGCGCGCTCGTGAACGATCCCGAAATCATTCTCGCGGACGAACCGACGGGCGCGCTCGATACCGAAACCAGCGTTCAGGTTATGGACCTTTTGAAAGAGGTGGCGAAAGACCGCCTCGTGATTATGGTAACGCATAACCCCGAGCTTGCCGAAAGATATTCGACGAGAATCATACGCCTGCTCGACGGCGAGGTGGAGGGTGACAGCGATCCGTTCGTTCCCGCCGCCGAGGAAAAG
This sequence comes from Anaerovoracaceae bacterium, assembly GCA_963599785.1. Taxonomy (GTDB): domain Bacteria; phylum Bacillota; class Clostridia; order Christensenellales; family Borkfalkiaceae; genus UBA1259. Next base: position 13,067 of record CAVBZJ010000023.1, on the reverse strand, counting down.
CCGCACAAGACTTTAAGAAAACCCAAAATGGGCTTCAAAACGGCGTTCGCGCTGTCGCTTAAAAATTTATTCTCCAAAAAAGCGAGAACGATTCTCACTTCGGTCGCGGGGAGCATAGGCATAATCGGCGTGGCGTTGGTGCTTGCGCTTTCCAACGGCTTTTCGGCGTATATGTCGCGTATGCAGACGGATACGCTCGCTTCTTATCCGCTCACGATAAGCGAAAGCTCGGTAGACTTATCCACGTTTGCGGACGCGGATAAAAAGGATTTCGGCGAAAAATTCCCCGAATTCAACAGCGTTCTCGTAGAACGCGCGTTCGATAAGCTGACGGGAATGCTTCTTAACAACAAGCTGGACGATACTTCCGAAAACGGCTTTCTGGCGTATCTCGAAAAGGCGGATAAGGAGCTTTATTACGATATAGCGTATTCTTACGGCTTCGATATGAACGACTATTTTTATACCGATATAAAGATAGGAGGGGAGGGCGTCGAGCCGACCTTTATGTCCGTCGATACTCTCGTGAACATTATAGAAAAGCAGTATAACGACAAGCTTCTGGCGGCGATGGGACTTAATACGAGCTTCGTTCGGCAATATATTCCCACGATAACCCGTATGCCTGACAGTAAAGAGCTTATCGAAGAGCAGTACGACCTTTTATACGGCGAGTTCCCGACTTTTTCCGAGGGTGATTATAATCAGATAGTTCTCGTTGTGGACGAATACAACGGCATAAGCGACATAACCCTCGCGCTTCTCGGGTATCTGCGCATAGAGCTTCCCGAAAACGTGACCAAAACCGCGGACGTTAAGTTCGAGGACAAAAAGGACTTTTCGATAGACGAAATAGTCGGTAAGGAAGTGTATCTCGCTTCCAACTCGGTTATGTACAAAAAGTACGGTGATAATTTTTACTTTAACTCGCCGCAAAAAAGCGATTGCGAAAAGCTTAAAATAGTCGGCGTAATCCGCGAAAAAGAGAACGTGAACGGAGTGCTTTCCACGGGCTTTGCTTATACGAGCGCGCTTACCCGCAAGGTGCTTGAAAGTAACGCGGAAAGCGAAATCGTGGCGGCGGCGAAGGAGAAAGGAACGGTTACGGTAAAATCGCCGATAGGGAACGTGGATTCGGAAACGTTCACCGCGAGAACGCTTGCGGGCGTCAACACCCCTTCCAAGATAAGCGTTTATGCAAAAAGCTTCGAGGCGAAAGAACAGATTAAGCAATATATCGACGACTGGAACGTGCGTTGCGAAAATCGGCTTGCGGCGGGAGAAATCACCGAGGAAGAGTGCAATAAAATCAAAATCACTTATTCGGATATGATGAGTATGATGTTCGGAATGCTCAACACTATGGTGAGCGCGGTGACGTACGTTCTCGTGGCGTTTACTTCCATATCGCTCATCGTTTCTAGCGTGATGATAGGCATAATCACATATATTTCGGTGGTGGAAAGAACGAAGGAAATAGGCGTTCTGCGCGCGCTCGGTGCGGCGAAGCGGGAGGTCGGAAACGTGTTCAATGCGGAAACCTTCCTTATCGGTTTGTTCGCTGGGCTTATCGGCGTGGGCGTTACTTACCTTCTGAGTATCCCCATAAACCTGATACTTGCCGTTTTAGTGCCGACGGCGGGAAGTTTAGCGGTGCTGAGTCCTTTGGCGGCGGTTATTTTGGTGTTGATAAGCGTGTGCTT
>CAVBZJ010000023.1:0-11333 GCA_963599785.1 Anaerovoracaceae bacterium | reverse complement strand
AAAAAAGATAGCGCGGCGGTGCTTTTTGACAAAAAGCACCGCCGCGCCGTTTATATAATTCGATATAATTCTAATTGTTTCAGTCGTTTTTCGTTTCGACGGGAATTGCGGGGAAGTCGAATTCTTCCGTTTCTATCGGCAGGTCGTAGCACATTTCTTCTTTGTCACTCGCGCCGCCAGCAAAGGCTTTGTCGTTTGCGATTTTCATATACCGCGCTTCGCCCTCGGCGAGAAGCTGACCTTCTTCCGAATATATTTCGCCCTTTGCGGAATACCAACGCGGCGAATCGTGCGTGATAAACCCCCTCGCTTTCACTTTTACGCCGTACGGCACGGGGCGGCGATAGGTTATCGTCATAGTCGTGGTGACCGCGTAAGAAGAAGGCTCTTTTATCCACAACGCTCTGCCCATAACCTCGTCAAGAAGCGCGGAAATCATTCCGCCGTGCGTTCTTTCGGGATAGCTCTGGTGAATGAATTTAAAAGAAAATTCGCTCGCCACCGAGTCGTCGTCAAGCTCGTAGAAGGGTGCTTTCAAGCCCGCTTCGTTTTCCATTCCGCATATTATGCAGCTTTTGCTGTTTAATTGTCTCTTAACGACCTTCATTTTTTTCGCCTCGGATATTCTTTTTTATTCATTGTACCATTTGCCCGAAAATTTTTCAAGTTTCCGCGCGCTTTTGCCTTAAAAAAAGTTGACCTTGCTTACGCTATGGTAGTATAATGTAACAAAAGTAAGAAAATTATTACTTTTACACCCGAAAGGTTTGCGTGCGAAAAGCCCAAAGCGAAGCAGAGAGCTTGTTTTTACGGAGAGACGAAAACGGAGCGGGTTTATCGGCGGGTTCGCCTGTCGGTGCGCGGTGAGTTCGACCGTTCGTCTGCGACGTGTTTGCAGGTTCGGCTGTTTGCGGCGTGCTTGCCGTGGGTTTGCGAAGAGCTTGTGCCTGCACGGGCGGGGTAAAGGTAAAAAGGAGAACAATGAGCGATAAAGACAAGGTTATTTTCGGCATATGCAAGGTCAACGAAAAGGGGCAGATAGTCATACCCAAGGAAGCGCGGGAAGCGTTCGGGATAAAATCGGGCGACAGCCTTATTCTTCTCGGCGACCTTAAAAAGGGACTTGCGCTCGTAAAGGCGGACGTCTTTTCGGACGCGGCGGAGGAGATACTTAAAAAATGAACGAAAAAGCGATTGAAATCAAAGGTCTCGTAAAAAAATACGGCAAGTTCGTCGCCGTGGACGGGATTGATCTCGTAGTAGGCGAAGGCGAGGTTTTCGCGCTTCTCGGCGAGAACGGCGCGGGCAAAACCACCACCATAAAAGTGCTTTGCACTCTTACCGGCTTCGACGCGGGCGAAGTGCGGGTGTGCGGCAAGGACGTGACGAAAAACGCAGACGAGGTGAAAAAGCTTCTCAACCTTTCCCCGCAGGAAACGGCGGTCGCGAAAAAATTGACCGTAAAAGAAAACCTTTTGCTTGCGGCAAGTCTTTACGGCGCGGAAAACGCGGAGGAGCGCGCAGAGAGGCTTATAAAGGAATTCAAGCTCGAAGAGATTTCGGGGCGGCTTGCGGGCAAGCTTTCGGGCGGACAGCAAAGGCGACTTTCGCTTGCCACGGCTCTTATTTCCGAGCCGCGGGTGCTGTTTTTAGACGAACCGACTTTGGGCTTGGACGTGCGCGCGCGCCGCGACCTCTGGAAGGAAATAGAAGGGCTTAAAGGCAAGATGACGGTGATACTCACCACTCACTATTTAGAAGAGGCGGAAGCCCTTTCGGACAGAGTGGCGATAATGAAAAAGGGTAAAATTCTCGCGCTCGGCACGGCGGAAGAGATTAAGGAAAAGGCGGGCGAAAGCTCGTTTGAAGAGGCGTTTTTGAAGCTTACGGGAGACGATTATGAACAGAATTAAGGCTTTGACGGTGCGTAATATCAAGGAAACCGTGCGTGAACCGCTTTCGCTCGTGTTCTGCGTGCTGTTTCCTATCGCGATGCTCGTTATGATGGAGCTTATTATGAGCGGCGTGCCGAAAGAGGGCGCGACTATGTTCGAGATAGAAAATTTCTCGGCGGGAATAGCGGTGTTCGGCTACACGTTCACAATGCTTTTCATCGCGCTCGGGCTTGCTTCGGACAAAACCTCGGCGTTTATGACAAGAATTTCCGTCTCGCCGTTAAAGCCGATAGAATATTATTTATCATACGTTTTCGCGTTTCTGCCCGTGTGCCTTTTGCAGACGGTGCTGTTTTTTGCCTGCGCGCTTATATTCGGACTTAAAATTTCCGTCGGGCTTTTGGTCGCGATAGTCTATCTTATTCCGTCTATGCTGTTTTATATCTCCTGCGGAATTTTTATAGGCACGGTCGCGCCTTCCGATAAAGCGGCAGGACCTGTATCCTCGATATTCATTTGCGCGGCGGGGCTTCTCGGCGGAGTGTGGATGCCCGTCGAATCGCTCGGCGGCGGCTTCTTTTCGGTGTGCAAGGCGTTGCCGTTCTTCGCTACCGTCAAGCCTGCGGCTTCCGCGGTGAAGGGCGTTTACGGCGATATTTTTCCGTATGCGCTCATAACCCTCGCGTACACCGTCGTTCTCTTGGCGGCCTCCGCGCTTATTTACAGGGCGAACGCTAAAAAATAACTAAACGGCGGAAAAAATAAATCGCAGAAAACCGAACGCAGACGGGCGGCGCGGAAAGAGAAAAAGCAAAAATTTCGTCTTTCGCGTGCCAAACGTTTGCGTTTTTTTGCGTTCTGCGGTACAATATATGCGAACATTTGTTTACCGATTTCGTGCGGAAAACCGCGCGCGGAAGAGCCTGTGGAATCGCAGATAAAATTGCGCGCGGAAGAGCTTACGGAATCGCGTATAAAACCGCTCGCGAACCGGCGAACGAAATCGCGCATAAAACTCTGTGCGGAAACGGTATATAATCGCGCTCCTTTACCCAAAATATAACGGGGTGGTAGCGTTATGCTCGATAAAAGATGTCTTGCTCTTCTCGAATATATAGATAAGGCGTGCGACCGCGGCGGATATAAAATTTTCGCCGTGGAAGAACTCGTTTCCGCTATGCCTGCGGAGTTCGGCGCGGACGCGGAAGGGGTGGAGGAATGCGTTCTTAATCTTTCCGCAAAAGAGTATATAAGCGTTAAGTATATGGACGAAGCGGAAATTTGTCTTTCGCCGCTTACGAAAGGGCGGCTCGTGTTCGAGCAGCGGCTGGACGAGGAGATAGAAAAATCCCGCGCGGAAAAGAGATATTTCGCGTTTGCGTTTTTGGGCGCGTTATCGGGCGGGGCGGTCGTCGCGCTTTTTGCGGCGGTTATCAGACTGCTCGCGGGGGGTGCGTGATGTTGAATAAAGCAGAAACGCGCGTTATGGGCGCGCTTTACGAAGAGTGTAAGGACAAGCGTTCCGCTCTCGTCAGTCCTGCGGATTTACTGAGAAAAGCGGGCGGGGAGCAAACGCTTTCGGGCGTGGAAAAAATCGTGAACGACCTCGCCGCGGACGGGTATTTCGACCTCGTGTATTCGGATAGACGGGGCGAGACGGTGTATTGCGTTTCGCTGACCGAAAAGGGGAAGGGGTTTCCGCGCAGCGTAAAGCTTATGCGGCGTAACCTGATATTCAGACTCGGGCTGACGGTGGCTCTTGCGGTACTCAGCTTTCTCGTAGGGCTTATTCTGAAAGCGATTTTTTCGTGAGAACGCCGATAAAAACGGCAAAACCTTATTAAAATAGAAAAACTATGGAAAAACGAGATTTTATACTTCATTCCGAATATTCGCCGACGGGCGACCAGCCGCAGGCGATAGAAAAGCTCACCGAGGGCATTAACGACGGTTTAAGAACGCAGGTTCTTCTCGGCGTGACGGGTTCGGGCAAAACCTTCACTATGGCGAACGTTATAAAAAACGTCAACCGCCCCGCGCTCGTCATCGCGCACAACAAAACCCTCGCCGCGCAGCTTTGTAACGAATTCCGCGAGTTCTTCCCCGAAAACCGCGTGGAATTTTTCGTTTCTTATTACGATTACTATCAGCCGGAAGCTTATATCGCAAGCACCGATACTTATATAGAAAAGGACCTTGCCATAAACGACGAGATCGATAAGCTCCGCCATTCCGCGACCTGTTCGCTTGCGGAACGCTCGGACGTTATCGTGGTGGCTTCGGTTTCCTGCATATACGGGCTGGGCGCGCCCGAGGAATATTACCGCCTTGCGGTTTCAATCCGCCCCGACGACGAAATAAGCCGCGACGAGCTTATAAGAAGGCTTGTTGCCATTCAGTATACGCGTAAGGACGTGGATTTTACCCGTTCTTCTTTCCGCGTGCGCGGCGATATTCTGGATATTTTTCCCTCCTCCAACACCGAAATATATATTCGCGTGGAATTTTTCGGCGATACCGTCGAGCGCGTTTGCGAAGCGGAATACGTTACGGGAAACGTCGTTTCCGAATTAAAACACGCGGTCATATTCCCCGCAAGTCACTACGCCGTCGCGCAGGAAAAGCTTAATCTCGCGGTTGCCGCGATAGAACGCGACGAGGAGGACGAGGTTCGCTTTTTCAAAGATGACGGCAAGCTTATCGAGGCGCAAAGACTTAAACAGCGCACCGATTACGATATGGAAATGATAAAGGAAATAGGCTTCTGCAAGGGGATAGAGAATTACAGCCGCTATTTCGACGGCAGAAGCGTGGGCGAGCCGCCGTTTACCCTCCTCGATTATTTCCCCAAAAACTTTATAACATTTATAGACGAATCGCATATGACCATTCCGCAGATAGGCGCGATGTATAACGGCGACCGCTCGCGGAAAAAGAGTCTCGTGGACTACGGCTTCCGCCTGAAATCCGCTTACGACAACCGCCCGCTTACATTCGAGGAGTTCGACGCGCGCATAGGTCAGCTTATATGCGTTTCGGCAACCCCCGCGCCTTACGAAATGAAAGAGGCGGGGCAGGTGGTGGAACAGCTTATCCGTCCGACGGGGCTTCTCGATCCCGAAATCACCGTTAAGCCCACAAAAAATCAGATAGACGATCTTCTGACCGAAATAAACGCGGTTGTAAAGGGCGGCGGCAGGGTTCTCGTTACGACTTTGACCAAGAAAATGGCGGAAAGCCTTACCGAATACCTTAAAGAAAACGGCGTTAAGGTGCGGTATATGCACAGCGATATAGACACTATGGAGCGTATCGACATCGTTTCGGGGCTTCGCAGCGGCGAGTTCGACGTGCTTTGCGGCATAAACCTTCTGCGCGAGGGATTAGACCTGCCCGAGGTAAAGCTCGTGGCGATACTCGACGCGGATAAAGAGGGCTTTTTGCGCAGCGAAACCGCGCTCATTCAGACGATAGGCAGAGCCGCGCGTAACGCCGAGGGCAGAGTGATTATGTACGCCGACGTGGTGACGGGCAGTATGCGCCGCGCGATAGACGAAACCGAGCGCAGAAGAAAGGTTCAGGACGAATACAACAAAGCGCACGGCATAATCCCGAAAACCATAGTGAAAAACGTGGTGAACACGATAGAAATAACCAAAAAAGCGGACAGAACCAAGGATATGAAGGCGAAGGATATTCCCGAGGAGATAGAAAAGCTGAAAGCTCTTATGAAAGTCGCTTCCGCAAACCTCGACTTCGAGAAATGTATAGAAATCCGCGATACCATAACCAAGCTCAAAATAAAGCTTCGCACCGCGAAAGGCTGACGGAAAAAGCCGACTGAAAATGCCGACTGAAAAACTGCGCGTTTGCCGCGATTAGCTTTTGAGAAAGTCCGCGTTGCGCGGCGGCAGAACCTGTCGGTTGTGCGGTCGTGAGCGGCTTTTGTGCGGCGGCGTGTTTATTTCGGTCGCGGCTCGTTTTAATCAAGGAATTTAAGTATGGATAATATAGTAATAAAAGGCGCAAGACAAAACAACCTTAAAAATATAGACGTGACCGTTCCGAGAGACAAGCTCGTGGTGTTTACGGGGCTTTCGGGGAGCGGCAAGTCCACTCTCGCGTTCGAGACGATTTACGCGGAAGGGCAAAGGCGATACGTCGAAAGCCTTTCTTCTTACGCGCGTATGTTTTTGGGACAGATGGAAAAGCCCGACGTGGATTCGATAGACGGGCTTTCTCCCGCGATTTCCATAGACCAGAAAACCACTTCGCACAACCCGCGCTCCACGGTCGGCACGGTTACCGAAATTTACGATTATATGCGACTTCTGTTCGCGAGAACGGGCGTTCCGCATTGCCCTAACTGCGGCAGAGAAATTACCCGTCAGACGGTGGATATGATTTGCGATAAGGTGACCGCTCTTCCCGCGGGAACTAAAATTCTCGTGAACGCCCCCGTCGTGCGCGGCAAAAAGGGCGAATACGTCAAAGAGCTTGCGGGCTTCAAAAAAAGCGGCTACGCGCGCGTCAAAATAGACGGCATCGTGTACGACCTCGACGAGGAAATCAAGCTCGAAAAGAACGTTAAGCACAGCATAAGCGTCGTTATAGACAGGCTCGTCGTAAAAGAGGGTATCGAAAAACGCCTTACCGACAGCATCGAAACGGCGGTAAAGCTTTCGGACGGTCTCGTCGAGATAGAAGAGGTCGGCTCGCCTGCGGGCGCGAACGGAAATATCGGCGGCGCGGCTGCGGGGACGGGCGCGCCTTCGGAAAACGGCGCGGAAGGCGTGCAAAATTCCGCCGCGCTTACGGACGCAAACGGCAAAACCACCCTTTATTCCACCAAATATTCCTGCCCCGACTGCGGCGTGAGCATAGAAGAAATAGAGCCGAGATTGTTTTCTTTCAACAATCCGTTCGGCGCGTGTCCCGAATGTCACGGCTTGGGCTTCAATAACGAAATAGACGAAAAGCTCGTCGTGAAGGATCCGAATCTTTCTCTCCGCGAGGGGGCGATGACGGTGTCCGGCTGGAACATCGGCGACGGGAAAATGGCGATTATGAATTTCAATTCGCTCGCGAAGCACTACGGTTTTTCGCTCGACACGCCCGTAAAGGACTTGCCGCCCGAAATTTATCACATTCTGCTTTACGGTAACGACGGCGAAAAAATTCAGATGAGCTACGAAACGCACACGTTTAACGGCAGCTACTACTCGGCGTGGGAGGGGATTATTCCTAATCTCAAACGCCGTTATCGCGAAACGACCAGCGACTACGTTAAAAGCGAAATCGAAAAGTATATGACCGTCACGGAGTGCAAAACCTGTCACGGAAAAAGACTTAAAAAAGAGGCTCTCGCGGTCACCGTCGGCGGCAAAAACATTGCGGAGCTTACCGAGCTTTCGGTTGCCGACCTTTACGATTTTATAGATAATCTCGCGTTCAAAGGCTCGGACGAGATGATAGCGAAGCCCATTATAAAGGAGATAAGAGCAAGGCTCGGCTTCCTTAAAGACGTGGGACTTTCTTATCTTACCCTTGCGAGAAGCGCGGTAGGGCTTTCGGGCGGCGAGGCGCAGAGAATAAGGCTCGCAACCCAGATAGGCAGCGGGCTTACGGGCGTTCTGTATATCCTCGACGAACCGAGCATCGGTCTGCATCAGCGGGATAACGAACGGCTTATCGCAACCCTGAAAAAGCTCCGCGACCTCGGCAACACCCTCATAGTCGTCGAACACGACGAGGATACCATTCGTTCCGCCGACTATATCGTGGATATAGGACCGAAGGCGGGCGTACACGGCGGCGAGGTCGTCGCGACGGGTTCGGTTGCCGATATAGAAGCCGCGCCGCGCTCGATTACGGGCGATTACCTTTCGGGCAGAAGAAAAATAGAAGTGCCGAAAGAACGCGTAAAAGCAGGCGACAGATGGCTTACGGTAGTCGGCGCAAAGCAGAACAACCTTAAAAACGTTACGGCGGAATTCCCCGTCGGACTTCTCACCGTCGTTACGGGCGTTTCGGGTTCGGGCAAAAGCTCGCTTATAAACGAAATTCTTTATCCCGCGCTAGCGAACAGGCTTAACGGCGCGAAGCTGCGCGAAGGAAAATACAAAGAGATTCTCGGAATAGAAAATTTCGATAAGGTTATAGCGATAGACCAGTCGCCGATAGGCAAAACGCCGCGCTCCAACCCCGCAACCTATACGGGCGCGTTCTCGTTCATAAGAGATTTGTTCGCCGCCACTCCCGACGCGAAGGAGCGCGGATATAAGTCTGGCAGATTTTCTTTCAACGTCGCGGGGGGCAGGTGCGAAAACTGCGAGGGCGACGGTATGATAAAGATAGAAATGCACTTCTTGCCCGATATGTACGTTCCCTGCGAGGTCTGCAAGGGCAAGCGTTATAACAGGGAAACCTTGCAGGTTAAGTATAAAGGCAAGAGCATAAGCGACGTTCTCGAAATGACCGTGGACGAAGCGTGCGAGTTCTTTAAGCCCGTCACGAGCATTTACAATAAAATCAAAACGATGCAGGACGTGGGACTGGGGTATATAAGGCTCGGACAGTCCTCCACTACTCTTTCGGGCGGCGAGGCGCAAAGGGTTAAGCTCGCAACCGAGCTTTCAAAGCGTGCCACGGGCAGAACTCTTTACATTATGGACGAGCCTACAACGGGCCTGCATTCCTACGACGTGGATAAGCTTTGCTCGGTTATAAAGCGGCTGGAAAACGCGGGAAATACGATAATAGTCATAGAGCATAATTTAGACGTTATAAAGCTTGCCGATTATATCGTCGATTTAGGTCCCGAGGGCGGCTCGGGCGGCGGCACGATTATAGCGAAAGGCACGCCCGAAGAAATAGCGAACGTAAAATCGAGCTATACGGGGCAATTCCTTAAACGCATACTCGAAAAGAATTAAAAGGAAATATGAGCGCGTACCGCTTAAAACCGTTGACAAACGCGCGAAAAATAAGTATAATTTAATAAATCGCGGAAAGGCGTAATCGTCCGCGGTAAATTTAACCTTGCTCGGGATAAAAGTTCCGAGCCGAATAAGTCCGGGAGGTAAAAAAATGACTAAATACGAAATGCTTTATATTCTCGACGCTTCTCTTACCGACGAAGCGAAAGAGAGCGTTATCAAGAAGTTCGAGGATTTGGTTACGGGGAACGGCGGCGTTATAGAAAAAACCGACCGTTGGGGCGTTAAAAAGCTTCAATATCCCATTAACTACAAGACCGAAGGCTACTACGTTCTTATGACCTTTGAAGCCGAAAGAACGCTCGTGGTCGAATTGAAGCGCGTCGCGGGAATCACAGACGGCATCATCAGACGTCTTATTACAAAAAGATAAGGCGGGATAAATTATGAACAGAGTTATCCTTATAGGAAATTTGACCAGAGATCCGGAGCTTAACGAAACGTCCTCGGGCGTTGCTCGTTGCACCTTTGCCGTTGCCGTTACCAGAGATTACGCGAACAGCGACGGAACTCGCGAAACGGATTTTTTCAATATCACCGTTTGGCGCAGACTTGCGGAAAACTGCGGCAAATATCTTAAAAAAGGCAATAAAGTCGCCATCATCGGCAGTCTCCAAAACCGTTCTTACGAAGATAAAGACGGCATAAAGAGAAACGTTACCGACGTGGTGGCTTCGGACGTGGAGTTCTTAACCCCGAAAAACGCGCAGGGCGATTACGAGTCCGAGCCGAACGTTTCGGCGGCAAGAAGAGAACGTCCCCAGCTGGAAGCTATCGACGACAATCAGCTTCCCTTTTAACGGCAACGCGCCGCTATCATTTATCAGAGGAGATTAAATCTTATGGAAGAGAATTTAAACGTAACTCCCGTGGAAGAAGCCGTAGAAACCGCGCAGGTTGAAGAAGTTACCGCAGAAAACACCGCGGAAGCTTCCGAACAGGCTGCTCCCGAAAGGAGAGAAAAGAAGCTTATAAAAAGAATTCCCCGCAGAAAAGTCTGCGTATTTTGCCAGAATAAGGTAGAAAACATCGACTACAAAGATGTTGCTACCCTTAAAAAATACGTTACCGAGGGCGGAAAAATTCTTCCCCGCCGTATGACCGGCACCTGCGCAAAGCACCAGAGAGTGCTTGCCACCGCCATCAAACGCGCGAGACTCGTAGACCTTCTTCCCTTCAAGGGCGAGTAAGGCTTTACTGAACTTAAAAAGCAAATTAAAAAGCGAAAAGTCCGAAGAATTTCGGGCTTTTTTCTTTTGTTCGGGAACGGAAACCGCCGTCAAATTATTTTGCGGGGCGCGTGCGAAGAATATACAACGAACGAGGGTTTGTAAAGCTATCGCGGGGGAATAAAAAATTTTTATTGACAAAACGAAAAATTTTCCGTATAATGTATCGTAAGAAAAAAGAGGCGGGGGAATAAAATAATGCACCCGCCCGAAAAAGGAGAGAAACTATGAAAAAATTATCAATCGTAGCGACGCTCGTTATGTGCGTCGTGATGGCAATGAGCTTTGCGGCTTGCTCGTCTTCTTACGGCGCGATCAAAAAAGCGTTCGAGAACGAGGGCTATTCCGAAAGTCAGACGATGGAAGGCTTTACCTCCGATATTAAGAAGGCTTTGGAAAAAGACGAAATCAGCTTGAATACGCACGTTTTCACCAAAGACGTCATTAAAATCGCTATGGTTATCGAGTTCAAGTCTACCGAAGATCTTAAAAAGTTCTACGATAACAACGAAATCGTAAGAGACCACGTTAAAAACGTTTCCGAAAACGAAGACGCGAAAGCTTTCGTAAAGAGCTTGGAAGACGCGGGCTATGCGAAGGGCAACTGCCTCGTTCTTCCCGCTATAACCTGCATTTCCGAAGTTACCGCTATTGTTAAGAAAGCGTAACAGAATAAGGAGAGCGTGGAATGGTTAAAAGAAAAAGAAATAAAACGGTTGCCGTTGCCGTAAGCGCGATCGCCGTGCTTCTCGGTATCGTGGCTATCGTTATGATGTTTGTGCCGTCTATCGGCATAAAAGATTCCGACACCACCTTTAAGGGTATGGAAGCAACCTTCGGCTATCAGGGAACGGTTCCGATTGTCGGTACTAAATATACCGTGTTCGAGTTTTCGATGATGAACCTTATTTCCTATATCCTCGTTGCGGGCGGTATCGTGTTTACGATACTCGGCGCGCTCGGAAGGGGAAGTAAGTTCGCGGGCTTTATCGCGGCGGGCGCGTTCGTCGTGGCGGGAGTATTTTTCTTCCTTATGCCGCAGTATACCGTGATCAACTCGGACGCTACCAGATATTTCGGAAATCTTAACGATAACCTTACTCTCGGTGCGGGTGCGATTGTTTCGGCGGTGTGTTCGCTTCTTGCGGGCGCGGCGCAGCTTTACAGAATTTTGTTCAGATAAATTTCTGACGAAAGGTAAAAAACAGACC
>CAVBZJ010000022.1:0-18209 GCA_963599785.1 Anaerovoracaceae bacterium | reverse complement strand
GCGACGGGCTTATTCGTCGGCGGCGTGATGATAGCGGAATATTTGACGGACTTTCTCGGCGCGGGGAACGCGAAAAACGCGGCTATATTCACGCTGTTCGTGCTGTTTCAGCTGTTCAACGCGTTTAATTGCCGAGAACTCGGAAGAGACGGAATACTTAAAAACGTCGGCAAAAACAAGGTTATGGTATGGACGTTTATCGGGGTGTTCGTGATACACGTTTTTATAGTGAGCGTGTGCTACAAGGCGTTCGGGGTTACGCCGATGCCCGTTATTTTGTGGATAAAGTGCGTGGGAACTGCGTTTACGGTGATAGTGGCTTCCGAGGTCTATAAGGCGATTTACAGACTGATTTTCGGAAGAACCGCTCAAACCGCGGGAACGGCTCGGACAACGCAAGCCGCGGGAATGGGGAGAGCCTTGGGAACGGCGAGAGCCGCGCGAGCGCTTAAAAACGTAGAAAACGACAAAAACGGCGAAAAAAGCGGCGCGGGAAAGAGAATTTTAGTAAATAAAATCGAGAGGGAAGCGTAAACTATAAGGGTATGGAAAGTATCGTGATAACGGAAAACGCTGCGGAAGAAAGCAACGTTCTATATATTCAGACCACGCTTTCGGAGCTGTTTTCGCACGCGGGGTGCAGTACGGGCTACGGCGTGTCCGAAGGTCGGGCGCGGCTTACCGTGAACTGCCCCGAAGAGTTTAAGGAAATAGTACGGGCGGAAATTTGCGACAAGGCGGCGGAGATTGCCGCGGTAAAGTATAAATACGATTTTTTCAAGGAAAAGTTGTTCGTTTCGGGGCTTTCCGCGGTGGAAACGGAAATACTTTTCGCGGGGCTTATCGCGGCGGATTTAATCGACGATAAAAGGTACGCTTACAGAAGGTATTCGGAAGCGGGCGAAATAGCTCTCGACGGCACTTATAATTTCCGTCTCGCGCCGCTTAAAAAGAAGTGGCAGGACGTGGCTGATTATATGCCGAAGGTCTTTATAAACACCCAGCTTAAAGAATTTATTTCGTATATGTTAGAGGACAGAAAAAAACGGGTGTACGTTTCGGGCGGAAAGGTTTACGACGCGCACTATCGGGTGCTTAAACGGCGCGCGCTTCTCGGCGGCGAGGGCGCGGAGCTTACTCGTGAGGTGCTTTTATCGGGCGGCGGCGAAGTGGAATTATCGGGCGAAATAAAAAGTGAGGACGAATTTTACTTGAAAGAGTATTTCGGCGATAAAATATATTTTTCTCCGAAAGCAAGAAGCTGACCTTATACGCGCCGCGCGGCAGGTAAAAATTCGGCGAAATAAAAAGGAAAAAGATAAAAGAGTGGGAGCGGAAGGAGTAAATAAAACTTCGCCGTAAAATCCCGCTCTTTGCTTGTAAAAAAGCTTTCGTTATGATAGAATATATCCGTTATGGAAAATATCAAGGATTTACTCGGCAAGCTTAACGAAGAACAGATAAAGCCGGTTCTGGATACCGAAGGCGCGGTGCTGGTTATAGCGGGCGCGGGGAGCGGCAAAACGCGCGTTCTCACCACCCGTATAGCGTACCTCGTTCTGGAAAAACACGTTCCCGCCTCGCGGATTATGGCTATAACCTTTACGAATAAAGCCGCGGGCGAGATGAAAGAAAGACTTTCTGCGATGATAGGGGACGCGAGCGATATGTGGGTTTCTACGATTCACAGTATGTGCGTAAAAATTCTCCGCCGCGATATAGATAAAATAGGCTACGACAGAAATTTCACCATTTACGACGAGACGGATAAGGACAAGGTGTTAAAGCGCGTGTTCGAGGAAAAGGGGCTGGACGCGGACAAGCTTTTTAAGATAGTCAAGTCCTGCGTGTCGAACGCGAAGAACGAGGCGCAAAGCCCCGCGGAATTTTTCGAGGCGAACAAGAATATGCGCCTCGCGCGGGATATTTCCTCCGCATACGAGGCATATGAAAACGAGCTTCGCCGTTCAAACGCACTCGATTTCGACGACATACTTTTAAAAACTCACGAATTGTTCACGAAAAAGCCCGAAATCGCCGACTATTACGCACAGAAATTTTTATACGTTCACATAGACGAGTTTCAGGATACGAATAGGGTGCAGTTCGAGATAGCGAAGAGAATTTCTTCTTATCACAAGAACTTTTTCGCCGTGGGCGACGACGATCAGAGCATTTACGGCTGGCGCGGCGCGAAGGTGGAAAACATTCTTTCTTTCGAGGAGCTGTTCGCGGGCGCGAAGGTTTACAAGTTGGAAAGAAATTACCGCTCGACCAAAAAGATTCTGGGGCTTGCGAACCGCGTCATCGCGCATAACACGGGCAGGCGCGACAAAGAGCTTTGGACGGAAAATCCCGACGGCGCGAAGATCGAATGCTTCGTCGGCACGGACGAGAACAACGAAGCGACCTACGTCGCGGTGCAGATAAAAAATCTTATGGCGAGATACCCCGACCTTAAATACAAGGATTTCGCCGTGTTTATGCGCGTCAACGCCCTTTCCCGCGCGTTCGAGCAGGAATTTACCAAATACGGCATATCGCACAGGATTTTCGGGGGCTTCCGCTTCTTTGAAAGAAAGGAAATCAAAGACCTTTTAAGCTATCTCAAAGTCATCGTGAACCCCTCCGACGACGAGTCTTTCATAAGGGCTTCGGGCGCGCCGAAAAGGGGAATCGGGGCGAAGTCTTTGACAGAGCTTCGCGAATACGCCGCGGCAAACGGCAAATCTATGTTCGAAGCGGCGGGCGAAATAAAGCTTACGAACATCGGCGCGGCGGCTAAAACCAAGCTTCTTAATTTCAGACAGCTTTTAGATACTTTCCGCGAGTATTCCGAAGGGCATACCACGGCGGAGCTTATAGAATACATAATAGACGTGACGGGCTTTAACGAGCAGTTCTCGGAAAAATCGGAAGAGAATACCAACAAGCTTTATAACATTTCCGAATTGAAAAACACCGCCATACAGTTTTATAAGGATAACCCGCGTTCGACCGTTGCGGACTATCTTAATTCGATGACTTTAAGCTCGGACACGGACGATATGAACACCGACGACGCGGTGACGATAGCGACCATTCACGCGGCGAAAGGACTTGAATACAGAGTGGTTTTCGTGGCAGGGCTTGACGAAAAAATTCTGCCTATTTCGAGAAGCTCGGGCGATGACGACGAGCTGGAAGAGGAAAGAAGACTTTTATACGTCGCGATAACCCGTGCGAAAGAGCGGCTGTATCTTACCCGCGCACTGAGCAGGTATATGTACGGGAACAGAGAATATATGACGGCTTCCCGCTTTATAGGGGAGGTCAAAGACTATCTTGCGCCCAACGCTCCCGCACCCGAGAAGAAGCCTGCGGAAGAGAGCGGCTACGGGGCGGGCGGTTATCCGCGGCGCGCGGCGTACTCTTCTTACGGCGATACCGAAGAAAGGGAGATAACCCGTCAGACGGGGTATTCTTCCTCGTACGCGAAGAGCTTTTTGGAAGGAAATAAACCCAAGGCGCAGAGTAAACCCGCGTCGTTCGGCGGGTATAAAACGGGGGTAAAGGTACGCCACGCGAAATTCGGCGAAGGTACGGTTATAGAAGTTAAGGGCAGCGGGGATAATATAATAATCAACGTTGCGTTTAAGGGCGTGGGAATAAAGGCGTTATCGGCAAAATACGCTCCGCTCGAAATTGTGGGATAAGCTTTTGAACCGCGCAAAGGCGAGCAAATAAAAAATCTTGCAGCCCTATTATGTATACAGTTTGTAACTGTGTGTGAAGTTTAACACAAAGTACAATGTGTCATTCTGAGCGATGCCCGCAAAGACTATCTTGCGAAGAATCTCAAAAGTTAGTTTCGTGTGGAGATTCTTCGTAAGTGGGGGCAAGAAGCAGGTCTCAGAATGACAGAACTGCTTTTCGTTCACAAATTCTTCGTAAGTCCGTCAAGAACGAACGACGCCTCTTCGCTCCGCTACGAAGCACTGCGCAGTGGAAAACAGTTCTTCCCCTCTCGCAAAAAAGATAGTATATAAAGAAAAACGATTGTAGTTGTAAAACGGTTTTCCCCCGTACGCAAAAATTACAAATAAAAAGGTCTTAACTTTTTCTTCTTAAAAGAAAATCAAGGGTGAATAATGGATACCGAAAAAAGAATGAGAGAACTCGTGGACGTTCTCAATAAATACGCTTACGAATACTACGTTCTCGATAATCCGACAGTTTCCGATAAGGAATACGACGATAAATACGACGAACTCGTACGGCTCGAAAAGGAAAGCGGCAAGGTTTTGTTCGATTCCCCCACGAGAAGGGTGGGCGGCGAACCCGTTTCCGCGTTCAAAAAACATAAGCATATAGAACGGCTGTATTCGCTCGACAAAGCCACCACCGAAGAAGAGCTTATCGCCTTCGACAAGAGAATAGACGAAACGGGCGACGCCGAATATACCGTGGAATATAAATTCGACGGGCTTACTATGTGTTTAACCTACGAAGACGGGCGTTTCGTTCGCGCCACCACTCGCGGCAACGGCGTCGAGGGCGAGGACGTCACCGCGCAGATAATGACGGTGAAAAGCTTCCCTATGACCATATCCTTAAAAGGCGTTTTAGAGGTGCAGGGCGAAGCGGTTATAAGACTATCCAACCTCGAAAAATACAACGAAACGGCGGCAGAACCCTTGAAAAACGCGAGAAACGCGGCGGCGGGCGCGGTGCGTAATTTAGATCCGACGGTAACCGCGAAGCGCAAGGTCGAAATAATGTTCTATAACGTGAATTATTCGTCGGAGCGTGTGTTCACCTCGCAGACGGAGTGCGTGGAGTTTTTGAAAAAAGAGGGCTTTAAGGTTCACCCGTTTTTAAGGGTGTGCAAGGGGCTTAAAGAAGTGCTTTCCGCAATCGCGGAGATAAAGGAAAGCCGCAAAACGCTGGATATTTTAACGGACGGCGCGGTCGTGAAGGTAAACGATTTCGCCCGCCGCAAGGAAATGGGGTATACAGATAAATTCCCGCGTTGGGCAATCGCCTTTAAGTTCGAGGCGGAAGAAATTTCCACTATCTTAAAAGAGGTGCGCTGGCAGGTGGGAAGAACGGGAAAGCTCACTCCGCTCGGCATCGTAGAACCGGTGGAACTCGGCGGCGCGACGGTCGGAAAGGCAACATTGAACAATTACGGCGATATTTTAAGAAAGAAAATCAAGCTCGGCGCGCGGGTGCTTATCCGCCGCAGTAACGAGGTTATTCCCGAAATTCTCGGCACTATGGAGGTTTTTGACGACTGCAAAGAGGTCGAAAAGCCCGAATTTTGCCCTGCTTGCGGAACGAAATTAGAAGAAATCGGCGCGAATCTTTTCTGTCCGAACGAGGAATGTCCGCCGCGCGTTATCGCAAGCCTGACGAACTTTGCAAGCAAGGGCGGCGTGAATATAGAAGGTTTTTCGCAGGAAACGGCGGCGCTTTTATTAAAAGAACTGCGCGTGGAGAAGTTTTCCGATCTTTACCGCTTAACCGCGGAGGATTTAAGAAAGCTCGAAGGGTTTAAGGACTTAAAGACGGGCAATCTTATCGCGGCGATAGAAAAAAGCAAAAAAGTGCCGCTCGCGAACTTTATTTTCGCGCTCGGAATAGATAACGTCGGCAAAAAAACGGCGAAGGATTTAGCCGCGCGCTTTAAAACTCTTTCCGCTTTTATCGCGGCGAAAAAAGAAGAGCTGGTCGCGATAAACGACGTGGGCGAGGTCGTGGCGGAGTGTATCGTTTCGTACTTTCAAAACGAAGAAAACGTCAATGAAATAAACGCGCTTTTATCTTTCGGCTTCATCGTGAAAGCTGACGAAAGCGGGGATAAAACGGGCGGCGTTTTCGCGGGGGAAAAGGTCGTGCTGACGGGTACTCTTTCGGGTTATAAAAGAGAAGAAGCGGCGGAAATTATCGAAAAAGAGGGCGGCAAGGTAGTCGGCTCGGTTTCCAAAAACACCACCCTCGTGCTTGCGGGAGAGTCCGCGGGTAGCAAGCTCGATAAAGCAAACGCCTTGGGTATTCGGGTTATAAGCGAAGAGGAATTTAACGCCATAATCGGAAAGTGACGGCGGAAAAGGAAGTCGTATTTTGCCGAAAAAAGAAAAAAACACGCCGAAACGATAAAAGATACCCGCTAAAAGGTTGAAAAATTTTCGTAGCTGTGGTAAAATAATTTAAATACCAAGGAGAGAGCTGTATGTATAGTATGACGGGTTACGGTAAAGCGGAATACGCCGAGGGCGGCGTGAGTCTTACCGTGGAGATAAAGTCGGTGAATAACCGTAACTTCGACTTTAACGCAAAAACGCCGCGCGCGTTCTTCGCGATAGAGGATAAGCTCCGCAAAACCGTTCAGGACTATATCTCCCGCGGCAGAATAGAGCTGTTTATAAACTATAAAGAAACGGGCGCGGCGCAGGGCGAAATCTCGGTAAACTTCGAGAAAGCCGCCGAATATTTCGCCGCGGCGAAGAAAATTGCGGAAGCGACGGGCGCGGTCAACGACTGCACCGTTTCCGTGCTTATGAGATCGCCCGAAGTCATCGCGGACGAATCTTCTCTCGACGCGGAAAACCTTGAAGAAGCGACGATAAAAACCCTTAAAACCGCTCTCGAAAAATTCAACGAAATGCGCCTTGCGGAAGGCGAAAAGCTCGTTTCCGATATGCTTTCCCGTATGGAAACGATAAAAAGCACCGTCGCGGCGATAAGAGAACGCGCGCCGATGGTTTCTAAGGACTATGCGGAAAAGCTTCGCGCGCGTATAGAAGAAGCACTCTCCGGCGTCGGCTACGACGAGGCGAGACTTCTTTCCGAGGTCGCGTTTTTCGTGGACAGGTCGGACATTACAGAAGAGCTTACCCGTCTCGATTCGCACATAGAGCAGTTTAAGAGCATTATAAAGCAGGAAAGAGCGGGCAAAAAGCTCGACTTTCTGATGCAGGAATTCAACAGAGAAGCGAATACCGTTTGTTCAAAGTCCAACGACAAAGAAGTGACGGCGTATGCGCTTTCGCTTAAAAACGAAATAGAAAAAGTCAGAGAACAGGTTCAGAATTTAGAGTAGTATGAGAAATATCCTCGTAGTGCTTTCGGGACCTTCGGGCGTGGGCAAGGGAACGATAGCGAAAGAAATCATTCGTCGCCGCGCCGATATGACCTTATCCGTTTCCTGCACGACGCGCGCGCCGAGAGCGGGCGAAGAAAGCGGCAGGGAATACTTTTTCATCACCCGCGATGCCTTTGAAAAAAAGATCGCGGACGGCGGCTTTTTAGAGTATTCCGAGCATTTCGGCAACTATTACGGCACGCCCAAGGACTTCGTGAACGATTGTCTTAAAAATAAATCCGTTCTTCTCGAAATAGACGTGAACGGCGGGCTGAACGTTCGTCGCGCGCACGACGGGGAAACGGTGCTTATTATGATAGTTCCGCCGAGCGTGGAGGAAATCCGCCATCGCCTTAAAATGCGGAACACCGAAAGCGAAGAGCAGATAGAGCTTCGTATGGAACGCATAAAATACGAGCTAGGAAAAGCCCCCGAGTACGATTATTCGGTCGTGAACGACGATCTGGAAACGACGATAAGCGAAGTGATGAGAATAATCGACGAAGAGATAAATAAGTAAATCAAGTAAAAAATAAAATTTGAAATACACAAGCGGCACGGCATCGGGCGAAACGCCTTAAACGAAAAATCAAACCGCGCCGAAAGGAGAGAAAGTATATGATACATAAACCGCCTATCGACGATCTTGCGGAAAAGGTCGGGTCTAAATACGCGCTCTGCGTTCTTGCAAGCAAACGCGCAAGACAGATTATGGAATCCGCGCAGAATCAGGGACTTACCGAGCTTCCGAATGGCGAAAAGCCTTTGTCGGTCGCCGCACAGGAAATTTACGACGGAAAGCTTATCGCTTCCGACGACTAACAAGCGGCGCGTTCATCTCGTGTGGACGCGCTTTTTTGCTTTTTCGGGATAAATCAGTGGTAAATCGAGTATAAATCGCGGGTAAATTCTCGCGGCGCGGCAAATTTTCGGCGCGTTGCGGTTTTGCCGCTTCGAGGTTTTAAGGCTTTGCGACTTTATCGCTTCGAGGCTTTAATGCTTTACGGACGATTTGCCCTTCTGCCGGTTAGTCGGTTTGCCCGTTTGTCCGAGAATTTTTAACGGACGACTAACGGAAAAAGAGAAAAACGAAAGAACGGAGAGAAAAGACGGAGTGTTTTGTCAGGTTATCGTCGATATTTCGCACGGGGACGTGGACAGAATTTTTGAATATTCGTTTTCGGAAGGCTGCGGGGTTAAGCTCGGCAGCCGCGTTCTCGTTCCGTTCGGAAGATATTCGGTAGAGGGCTTCGTGATAGGAATTTCCGAAACCTCGGAGTTCCCGCCCGAAAAAATCAAGTCCGTTATCCGCGTTCTGGAAGAAATACCCGCGCTTACCGAAGAAACGCTTGCGCTTTCCGAATTCGTAAAACGCCGTTGCTACGTTACCCGCGCGGCGGCTTTAAGACTGTTTTTGCCCGTCGAAATGCGTAAGGGCAGAGTGAGAGAACGTTTCGTTCGGGTGGCGGAGCTTGCCGCGGGATTAAACGCCGACGAAGAGGCGGCGACGTTACGGAAGGGCGCGACGAAACAAAGAGACCTTCTCTATTATCTTGCCGAAAACGGAAAGACCGAAACGGCGAGACTTGCGGAAAATTTCGGGGCGTCCGCACTCAACGCGCTCGTAAAAAAGGGTTCTGTAAATATTTCGGAAGAAAAATTTTTCCGTTCTCCTTATAAGGAACTTGGCGGCGAAAACCGCAAAGTAAATTTAACCGAAAAACAGCTCGCGGCGGTGGAAACGGTCGAAAACGGCGAAAAAACGACCACTCTTCTTTTCGGCGTGACGGGTTCGGGCAAAACGGAGGTATATTTAGAGCTGATAAGCCGCGCGATTCGCCGCGGAAAAACGGCTATAATGCTCGTTCCCGAAATTTCGTTGACGCCGCAGATGCTCGGTCAGCTCCGTGCGAGGTTCGGCAAAGCGGCGGCGATTATGCACAGCGGACTGTCCGCGGGCGAACGGTTCGACGAGTGGTGGAGACTCCGCACGGGCGAAGCGGTGATAGCGATCGGCGCGAGAAGCGCGATTTTCGCCCCGCTCGAAAATATAGGAATTATAGTTATAGACGAAGAACACGACGGGAGCTATACGAGCGAATCCGCGCCGAGGTATATGACTGCGGAAATTGCGGAACGCAGAGCGTCGGCTTGGGGCGCGAAGCTCGTCCTCGGCAGCGCGACTCCGAGCGTGGAAAGCTATTTAAAGGCGACGGAAGGCGAATATAATCTTGCAAGGCTTCCGGACAGAATAAACAAAAAACCGCTTCCCGACGTGGAAATCGCGGATATGCGCGGAGAGGTGAGAAGGGGCAACAACACGCCGTTTTCCGCCGCGCTGAAAGCCGAGCTCGAACGGTGTCTTAACGCGGGCGAGCAGGCTATGATATTCCTAAATCAGCGCGGGTATTCGCGCTCGGTTATCTGCACCGAATGCGGTCACGTTCAGAAATGCGATTCCTGCGACGTTTCTCTCACTTATCATAAAGAGGACGAATCGCTTTTGTGCCACTATTGCGGCGCGAAGTATAAAATGATAACCGCCTGCACCGAGTGCGGAAGTCCGTTTATCCGATTCGGCGGGTACGGAACGGAACGCGCGGTGATAGAGCTTCAAAAAATGTTTCCGTCCGCGCGGATATTAAGAATGGACAGAGACACTACCGCGACGAAGGAGGGGCATTTCAAAATTCTTTCCGAATTTGCGGCGAGAAAGGCGGATATTCTTGTCGGCACGCAGATGATAGCGAAAGGTCACGATTTTCCGATGGTAACGCTCGTGGGGATTCTGGACGCGGACGCAAGCCTGCACTTTTCCGACTATCGGGCGAGCGAAAGAACTTTTCAGCTCATCACGCAGGTCGCGGGCAGGTGCGGCAGGGCAGAAGCCGCGGGAAAAGTGGTTCTGCAAACCTATTCGCCCGAAAACGCGGTGCTTCGCCGCGCGATAAACTACGATTACGAAGGTTTTTTCAATCACGAAATATCGGTTAGAAAGGCGACGGGCTTTCCGCCGTTTACCGAGATCGTGAGGATAGTCGTTTCCGGCGAGGAAGAGGAAGCCGCGGTTCTTGTCGCAAAGAATATTTATTCGGAAATCTTCGCGATTTATAAGGCGGAAAGGGACAAGTTTGCTTTCCTCGGCTGTATGAAAGCCCCGTTAAAGAAACTGCAAAATAAATTCCGTTATCAGATTCTGATGCGGATAACCGATAAAGATAACTCTATAAAAGACCGTTCGGCAGAGATTGCGGAAAGGTTAAAGACGAAAAAAACGGGGGCGTATATAGAGATAAACCCGTCTAACCTTTCTTAAACGGCGAGGAGGCAATATTTTTTTCCGTACGGAAGCAATATATTTTCCGTCGCGCCGTACGCGACTGCTACGACAAAACGAAACGACGACAGAAAAACAAAGGAGCAAAAATGGCTTTAAGAAACATAATTCAACTCGGCGACGAGACTTTAAGAAAAAAATGCTTTGAAGTAACGGACTTCGGCGTAAAAACCCATCAGCTTTTGGACGATATGAAAGAAACTCTTATCAAAGCGGACGGGGCGGGGCTTGCCGCGCCGCAGGTCGGGGTGCTTCGCCGCATCTTTATCGTTATGGTAAAGGACGATTATTTCGAGTGCATAAACCCCGTTATCGTCTCCGCAAAGGGTAAGCAGGTAGGCGAAGAAGCCTGCCTTTCCGTCCGCGGCAGAAAAGGTACGGTGGAAAGACCTATGAAAGTAACCGTGAAGGCGCAGGACAGATACGGAAAACCGTTCACCGTAACCGTGACGGGCTTTCTGGCGCGCGCGTTCTGCCACGAAAACGACCATCTCGACGGAATTTTATACATAGACAAGGCGAAAGACATCGGAGAGGACGAAGATTGAAAATAGTATACCTCGGCACGCCCGAATTCGCGGTGTTGCCCCTTCAAAAGCTCGCAAAAACGGACGGCGTCAGCATTATCGCGGTCGTTTGCAATAAAGATAAGCCCGTCGGCAGAAAGAAAATTCTTACCGCTCCGCCCGTCAAGCTCGCGGCGGAAGAACTCGGCATACCCGTTTTTCAGTACGACAAAATCCGCGCGGAGGGCGTGGACGATATAAAACGCCTCGCGCCCGACCTTATGATAACCTGCGCGTTCGGACAGATTTTATCCAAAGAGCTTCTGGATATTCCGCCGCTCGGAACTCTTAATATTCACGGTTCTCTGCTCCCCGCATATCGCGGCGCGTCGCCCGTGCAGACGGCGATTTTAAACGGCGAGACCGAAACGGGAATAACTATAATGCGCACCGACGTCGGCGTGGATACGGGCGATATTCTTATGGCGGAAAAGCTTGAAATCGGCGCGGAGGAGACCGCGGGCGAGCTTTTTAACCGTCTTTCGGTACTCGGAGCGGAGCTTATCGTAAAAGCCGTGAAAGAAGTCGCGGCGGGGACTGCGAAATTCACTCCGCAGGACGAGTCGAAAGCCACGAAAACCGGCATGATAGACAAGGCGGCGGCGTTTATAGACTTTAACGATACCGCGAAAAACATCGTGAACAAAATCCGCGCGTTCAATCCTTCGCCCGTGTGCCATACGCTGCTTTCGGGCGAGCCTTTGAAAATTTACCGCGCGCGCCCCGCGACTTTAAAGGAATCGGAGCTTGAAAAATTTGCCGCGGGTGAGGTTGTAAAAGCCGATAAAACGCTCGTCGTAAGAGCGAAAGAAGGCGCGGTCGAACTGCTTATATTGCAAAAAGCGGGCGGAAAAGCTATGGAAATCGCCGATTTTCTTCGCGGCAACCCCGTTAAGGCGGGCGCGGTGCTGGGCAGATGATAAACGTGTTTTACGACAGCTACCGTATTCTTTATAAGGTTTACGGCGAGGGCGCGTATCTTAAAGCCGCTCTGAATTTGACGGATATAGAAGAGAAAAACCGCGCGTTTACGACCAAGCTTTCTTACGGAGTTCTTGATAAGGACATAGAGCTTTCGTATGCGATAAAATATTTCGCGCCCAAAACCCCGAAGGCGGCGGTAAGGCTGGTGCTTAAAATCGCTATGTACGCCTTTCGTTACCTCGGCAAAAAGCCGTACGCCGTGGCGGACGCGGCTGTCGAACTCGTCAAAAAAATGGGCAAGGGCGGGGCTTCGGGCTTCGTCAACGCCTTTTTAAGAAAATATTTCACGACCGAAATTCCCCTTCCCGAGGACGCGGAGGAAAGAATTTCCGTAAAGTATTCCTATCCGCTTTTCCTCGTGAAGGCGGTGGTAAGCGAGTACGGCGCGGCTCGCGCGGAAAGGCTTTTCGCGGCGGAAAACGGCAAAACCTGTCTCGTTTTTTACGGCGCGGACGGTGAGGAATATCTTAAAAATCTCGGCAAAGAATACGAAAAAACTCCGTTCGAGGGCGTGTTCCTCGTCAAAAATTTCGTTCGGAACGCCGATTACGACAAAGGAATTTATACCTATCAGGCGCTTCCGTCGGTCGCTATCTGCGAGGCGGTCGAGCCGTGCGAAAAGCTTCTCGATTGCTGTGCCGCGCCGGGCGGGAAAAGCGTTCGGCTTTCGTATAAATGCGGAGCGGTGACGGCGTTCGATATTCATCCGCATCGGGTGGAGCTTATAAACGCATATAAAGCCCGAATGAATCGCGAAAACGTTTCGGCGGAGGTCTGGGATTCCACGGTATTTAAGCCCGAGCTTAAAGAATGCTTCGACGCGGTGCTTTGCGACGCGCCCTGTTCGGGAACGGGCGTAATAAACGACGATCCCGACATTAAGCTTAATCGTACGGAAGAGAGCGTTAAAGAGCTTGTCGAAATTCAGCACGCGATTCTTGCCGCGGCGGCGGGATACGTCAAAAAGGGCGGATACCTATATTATTCCACCTGTTCGATACTGAAAGAAGAAAACGCCGATCAGGTGAAAAGGTTTTTGGCGGAAAACGCGGATTTTACGCTCGTTCCGATAAATTCGCCGCTCCCTCACGAGGACAGGGACGGGGCGAACGCCTTTCTTCCCGATATTTCGGGCGGACTCGGGTTTTTCGTCGCGAAACTCCTTAAACGCGGGTGAACGCGGAGAATTGCGGGTACTCGCGCGATAAATTTGGGTGAACGAGGGTGTAAAACACGCGGCGCAATCGATATAAGACGGAATTAAAATCATAAGGAAAAGAATGGAAAAGACGATATTGCTCGGCAAAAGCCGCGCGGAAACGGAAAACTTAATCACGGCGATGGGAGAAAAGAAATTTCGCGCGGGGCAGATCGTAAAATCGCTCTGGGCGGGGCTTTCGTTTTCGGAGATGACCGAGCTTTCCTTGCCGCTCCGCGAAAAGCTTTCGGCGGAGTATATCGATCAGCCGACTAAAATAATCAAAAGTCTTAAAAGCGCGGACGGAACGGAAAAATTCCTATTCAAGCTCCCCGACAACGAGGTTATAGAGGGCGTGCTGATGCGCTATAAATACGGGGCGACGCTCTGCGTTTCCACGCAGGTGGGGTGCAGAATGGGGTGCGCCTTTTGCGCTTCGGGACTAAACGGACTTATCAGAAACCTTAAAGCGGAAGAAATTCTCGGCGAAGTCGTCGCGGCAAACGCGTACCTCGGCGGCGGACTCGGCGATAAACGCAAAATCATAAACGTCGTGCTTATGGGAAGCGGAGAACCGCTCGACAATTACGACGAAGTGGTGAGATTTTTGCGTCTTCTCTCTTCGGAAGAAGGGCTTAACGTAAGCCCTCGGAACGTAAGCCTTTCGACTTCGGGGCTTGTTCCCAAAATGTACGAGCTTGCAAACGAAGGCTTGCCCGTCAACCTCACGGTGTCGCTCCACGCCGCGTTCGACGAGGAAAGAAAGAAAATTATGCCCGTCGCGAAACGCTATTCGATAGCGGAAATTTTGGACGCGTGCGCGAACTATTTTGATAAAACGGGCAGAAGATACATATTCGAGTACGTTCTTATAAAGGGCGAAAACGACGACGCGCGCCACGCGGAAGGGCTTATCAGGCTTCTTCGCGGCAAGCCCTGCCACGTCAACCTTATAAGGCTTAACGAGGTTAAGGAAAGAACGCTTAAAGGCGGTTCTGAAAAGGAAGCTTACAGGTTTTTGGGGCTTCTGACGAAGGGCGGTCTGTCCGCGACGCTTCGTCGCAGAATGGGCGAGGATATAGACGGCGCGTGCGGGCAGCTTAGGAGAAGGTATCTCGAAGAGGCTTCGGAAAATACCGAAAACGTTACAAAGACCGCCGATACGGATAATACGGGAAATACCTAAAACGGCGAAAACGCGGCGGGCGCGGCTGAAAATTTGTTAAAATAAAGAGAAAAACGGGAGAAAAAATTTGCGCGGAATCATTACGAGAGCGGACACGGACGGATTCACCGTTCGCGCGGGCGGAAAAACTTTCCGTTGCGGCGCGCGCGGGAACGTTAAAAAGAGCGGCGGGGTTGCAATAGGCGATTTCGTCGAATTTTCCGTTACCGCGCAAGGCGGAGTGATCGAGCGAGCGGAAAAGCGGAAAAGCCTGCTTCTTCGCCCTCGCGTAGCCAACGCGGATCTGATACTTGCGGTCGTTTCTCCGATTCCGCGCCCCGACCTTTATACTGTGGATAAAATTCTGGTGAACGCCGATAAGGCGGGCGTACCCGTCGCGATAGTCGCTAACAAGTCGGATGAGGACGCTTCTCTTTTCGAGACGCTCCGCAAAGAATATTCGGACGCGGGGATAGAGGTTTTGTCCTTTTCCGCAAAAACGGGCGAGGGAAAAGCGGAGCTTATAAGGCTTCTTAAAGGGAAATTCACCGTGCTTGCGGGCAATTCCGCGGCGGGAAAGACTTCGGTCGTCAACGCCGTTCTGGGCTTAAATCTCAAAACGGGCGATTACAGCGAAAAGATTATGCGCGGCAAACAGACGACCGCTTATTCGGAAATTTATTTCGGCTCGGCGGGAGAATACGACGACGCGAGCGAGCAAGAGATAAACGAAATGGCGGAAATCGGCGCAGGCTCGGCGGGTTGTCCGACGGAAGCCGAAGCGGCAGAAACGGAAGCGAATACAACCGAAATTATGCTTGCGGATACGCCGGGGTTTGCGGCGATAGACGCGGGCGTAAAGGCGGAAGAGCTTAAAGATTATTATCCCGAATATTTTGCTGCGGCGGGAGAGTGTAAATTCCGCGGCTGTACGCACACGGCAGAACCCGATTGCGCCGTAAAGGCAAAGGTTTTTTCGGGCGAGCTTTCCCGCGGGCGGTACGAACGCTACCTTAACATTTATAAAGAACTTAAAGAAAGGAGAACGGGTTATGAACGTTAAAGAGATAAAAATCGCGCCGTCGATGCTTTCGGCGGACTTTTCCCGCTTCGGTGAAGAAACGAAGCTTACCGCAGAGAGCGGCGCGGACCTTCTGCACCTCGACGTGATGGACGGTGTGTTCGTTAATAACATAAGCTTCGGCATAAAATTCATCGCGGACGCGCGGCGGTATACGAACGCGATTTTCGACGCGCACCTGATGATAGTTGAGCCGTGGAAGTATATCGAAAGGTTCAGAAAGGCGGGCGCGGATATAATCACCGTGCATTACGAGGCGTGTAAAGAGCGGTTAGGTGACACCCTCCGCGCGATAAAAGAAACGGGCGCGAAATGCGGCGCGGTCATTAACCCCGATACTCCCGTTTCGGAGATAAAGGGCGTTATCGAGGACTGCGATATGGTGCTTTTGATGAGCGTTTTTCCGGGGTTCGGCGGGCAGTCGTTCATTCGCGAGGTTCTCCCCAAAATCGGCGAAACGGCGGAGCTTATTAGAAAAACCGAAAAACCGATAGACCTTGAAGTAGACGGCGGCATAAACCTTGAAAATGCGCCCGAAGTGAAGAAATTCGGCGCAAACGTCCTCGTTGCGGGAAGCACGGTATTCAAAGAACTCGACCGCGCGGCGATTATTAAAAAGTTAAGGGAGATTTAACTTTTTCGGCGGCGGGTGACAGCGGCGAAGAGCTGAAAACGACCGAAAATTCAGAGATTACGGAGAAAATTACTTATGATAACAAAAGAATTGTTCGATACGGTAAACGGGCAGAACGTTTATAAATACACGATAACGGGCGGGATAACCGCGGAAATTATAGATAAAGGCGCAACGCTCGTCGCGCTGAAAGTTAAAAACAAAGACGGCGGAGTGACGGACGTCGCGCTCGGCGCGAAAAACGCTTCGGGAATCGGCGGCTATATAGGAGCGACCGTGGGAAGATACGCGAATCGTATCGGCGGCGGCTCGTTCACGCTCGGCGGGAAAAAGTACGAGCTTTATAAAAACGACGGCGAAAACACGTTGCACGGCGGCAAAGATGGGTTCGATAAAAAGATGTTTTCCGCAAAAACCTTCGGAAACAGCCTTATGCTTTCGTACGTTTCTGCGGACGGAGAAGAGAATTTCCCCGCGACGCTGTATTTTACCGTGAAGTATACCGTTAATGGCGATGCTTTGATAATCGAATATTACGCAGAATCGCACGGCGACACCGTGTTCGCCCCCACGAATCACAGCTATTTCAATTTAAGCGGCGAGGCGGACGGCGATATTTGCGACAACGTGCTGACTATCCGCGCGGATAAATTTTTGCCCGTAGATAAAAATCTTATCCCGACGGGCGAAGAGCGGAGCGTTTTCGGCACGCCGTTCGATTTTACCTCTCCGAAGGCAATCGGCAGAGATTTGAACGCGGACGACGAACAGCTTAAAATCGCGGGCGGTTATGACCATAATTTCTGTATTACCGACAAACATTTTGCCACGGCGTTTTCTGAAAAAACGGGCGTTGTGATGGATTTATATACCGATATGGCGGGCGTACAGTTTTATTCGGGCAACTTTTTGTGCGGAGAAGAAGGCAAGTCGGTTTATAAAAAACGCTCGGGCTTCTGTCTCGAAACGCAGTTTTACCCGAACGCCGTGAATATGCCCGAATGGAAAAGCCCCGTCTTAAAGAGCGGCAAACGCTTTTATTCCCGCACCGAACTTAAATTTTCGGTAAAAAAATAACCTTTGGGCTGATTTTCGTCTTTGATTTTTCACCTTTTAGACGGGCGTAATCATAATATATACGGAAATATATAAAAGAGGTGTAGCGTTATGAAAATCGTTTGCGTAAAACCGCCGCTCGTCGTAAGAAAGGTTCTTAAATTGTTGTTTTATAAAAAGTCGGCATAGTCATTAAGGAAAAGTCGTTAAATAGTTTTGCTTTACGATAATAAAATAGTTTTTCTCTTTTTTGAGGTCGCTCCCGCGAATTTTTTCGGGTTTTCTCCGATAAGATTTTCGCGGGGCGGCTTTTTTAAAAAAAATTTTAAAATTTTTCGTTTTTCACTTGACAATATTATATTTTACGATTATAATAATAGTAATCATTACTAATAAGGAGGGCGCAAGTGAAGGAAACGAGATTTTCTAGGCAAAGGGAAATAGTTCTCGGTACGCTTGTCGGGAATAAAACGCATCCCACAGCCGACGCGGTTTACGAGCTTGCGCGCAAAGTCGAGCCGAATATAAGTCTCGGCACGGTGTATCGGAACTTAAAGCTTTTAGCGGACGAGGGGAAGATAATTACTCTCGAAACGCAGGATAAAAAGATACACTACGACGCGGATACAAGCCCTCACGAGCATTTTCTTTGCGACGAATGCGGAAAGATTTACGATTTTTTCCGTGTGACGGACGGGCGGGCGGAAATAGAAAAGGAAGGCTTTGTCGTTCGCTCCGCAAAAACCGTGTATTACGGGGTATGTAAGGATTGTCAAAACAAGTTAAAAACGGGTACGCCCGATAAAAAATAAGGAGAAAAACTATGAAAAAATTTGTATGCACCATTTGCGGTTACGTTCACGAAGGGGAAACCGCGCCCGAAAAATGCCCTCAATGCGGCGCGCCGGCGAGCAAGTTCACCGAACAGAAAGAGGATATGAGCTGGGCGGCGGAACACGTTGTAGGCGTTGCGAAAGGTCTTGACGAAGAGGTTGTGGAAGGACTCAGAATGAACTTTAACGGCGAATGCTCGGAGGTCGGAATGTATCTCGCTATGTCGAG
>CAVBZJ010000021.1:0-18352 GCA_963599785.1 Anaerovoracaceae bacterium | reverse complement strand
ATGTATTTTTATTTTAAATCTTAAAAACGACTTCTATCCATATTTTCCGAATCGTATCCGGTAAGCTTATCGTTTTCAAAATCGACTGTAATAGTACGGGTAACATTTCCTCCCCTAAAAAGTCCTTTCCATTCGGAATGTTTCCAAGTAAGCGTTTCAATTCCGTCACGCAAGCGAGTTCCGGTGGGTTCACCCAACAATTCAAGAACGTCATTCTTGTCCATTCCTAACTTTAACTCGGCGTACCCCTTTATCATTTTTGAAGCGTTTAATTTATTCATTATTTCCTTGCTCTTTACTAAATTTTTATTCTCGCGATTTCGTTGCGGGAAAGAGTGTCTTTTAAAATCAGTTCGCCGTTTTCCAAGGTCATATACGAGGACGGCGTGCCGTTTTTGGGTAAAGACAGAGAGCCTGCGTTCGCATAAACCGTTCCGTTTATCCTCTCTATAAATCCCGTGTGAAAATGCCCGTATATCACCGCGTCGAACTTCGTTTTCGGGGCGGCGTCTTTATTATAAACGTGACCGTGCGTTAAAAGCGCGCATTTTTCGCCGCTCGTTATTACGAGATCCTCTATAAAATCGAACTCCGATATAAGCGTATCTACCTGACTGTCGCAATTCCCTTTTACCACTATAAGGTCGCTTTTCATCGCGTTGAGCGTTTCCGCAACCTTCATCGGCGCGTACCCTTCGGGAAGCGGATTTCTCGGTCCGTGATTATATATATCGCCGAGAAAAACGAGCTTATCCCCATTTTCTTCTCTGAAAATTTCCGCAATTTTTTCCGCGTACACGCTCGAACCGTGCAGATCCGATGCTATAACGTATTTCATTATCCGTCTCCTTTTTTATCTTTTTCTTTTGCCGTTTCACACGGCGAATAATCGGATTGTCCGTTATTCCTATTTGCCGTCGTTATTATTTATTATCACGATTTATTGATTTATTATCCCGAAAACCGCTTCTCTTGCGAGAATCAGCCCCGCCGCCGCCGGAACGAATATCATAGAGGGCGGCGAAGGTCTGCCGCATTTCACCCTTTCCGCGTTTTGCATCGCCGTTTCGTCTTTTACCGTCGGCTCGTCAGAATAGACGACTTTTACCCCCGTTATTCCGCGTTTTTTCAGCTCTCTTCTCATAACGCGGGCGAGCGGACATTCCGTCGTTTTAGTTATATCCGCAACTTTCAGCCTCGTCGGATCTGTTTTGCCGCCCGTTCCCATACACGAGATTACGGGTACGCCCGCCGCCTTTGCGCGGGATATTATTTCTATTTTCGCCGCGACGGTATCCACCGCGTCCAACACGCAGTCGAACGAGGAAAGGTCGTATTTATCCGCCGTTTCGGGCAGATAGAATTCTTTATTCGCGGTAAATTTAAGCGCGGGGTTAATCGATAAAAGCCGCTTTTTTATCGCTTCCGTCTTGTCTTCGCCGATATTTTCCGCCGTGGATATTATCTGTCTGTTTAAGTTGCTTTCCGCTATCTTATCGTTATCGAACACGGTTATCGCGCCGACGCCGCTCCGCACGAGCGCTTCCGCGGCAAATCCGCCTACTCCGCCCACGCCGAACAACGCGACCGAAGCGCGGGATAGCCTTTCTATATTTTCTCTGCCGATGAGAAGCACCGACCTGTCCGTCGCGCCCATCAGAGAAGGAATATCCCCTTTTCCGCGTTTTTCTTTATAGTTTCTTCCGACCACACGGAGGACTGCACCTCTCCGATATGCGCCTTCTTCAAAAAGTGCATACAAAGTCTCGACTGACCTATGCCGCCGCCGATAGTGAGAGGCAGTTCGCCGCTTAACACACCCCTGCAATAGTCGTTGTCGAGCTTATAAAGCTCGTCCTTCGCACGGAGCTGTTTTACGAGACTCTTTCCGTCTACCCTGATTCCCATCGAGGATATTTCAAAGCCGCGCTCTAATACGTCGTTCCACAAAATTATATCGCCGTTAAGCCGCCAGTCGTCATAGTCAGCCGCTCTGCCGTCGTGCGTGCTGCCGTCTTTAAGCTTGCCGCCGATGTGATAGATAAACACCGCGCCGTATTTTCTTGCGACTATGTTTTCGCGCTCCTTGGCGGGCGTATCGGGGAACTCTTCCAGAAGCTCTTCCGAGGATAAAAAGGTTATTTCCTTAGGAAGCTCCTGTTTTAACACGGGATACTCTCTGTTGACTGCGGAGGAAAGCTTTTTTATCGCGCCGTAAATCTTTTTCACCGTCTTTTTTAA
The DNA here is from genome assembly GCA_963599785.1 of Anaerovoracaceae bacterium. GTDB lineage: Bacteria > Bacillota > Clostridia > Christensenellales > Borkfalkiaceae > UBA1259. The sequence goes on along the minus strand of CAVBZJ010000021.1, from coordinate 16,111 downwards.
GTACGAATATTTACGCTCGTCTTTGGTTATTATCTTTTCCCAGTCCCACTGATCGACGTATACCGAGTGCATATCGTCCAGAATTTCGTCGCGGCGAATAGCGTTCATATCGGTATAAAGCCCCGTGTCCGGCTTAAAACCGTATTTTGCGAGCGCCATTCTCTTCCACTTGGCAAGCGACTGTACTATTTCCACCTCTTTGCCGAGCGTTAATACGTCGAATTTTACCGCGCGCTCGTAGCCGTTCAGATTGTCGTTAAGCCCCGTTTCGGGAAAAACGAACAGCGGTGCCGAAACACGCGTGAGTTCGAGCGCCTTTGCAAGCTCCCGCTCAAACCTGTCCTTTATGAATTTGATTGCGACTTCCGTTTCTATAAGGCTTAACGCCGATTTGTACTGCATTGCTTTTACCTTCCGTTATTTTTTCTTTCGTATTGTTTTTTTCGTCGTTTTCTTTCCGTATGCCCGACCGTATGCCCGACCATATGCCGACCGTCCTTACGTCCGACCGTATGCCGATATGTATCGCGGGCGATACGCCGATTCGGTTTCTTGTTTTTTTCGCCGCGTCGGCGTTATTCTCCGCGAATCTTTTGTTTCTATAAATATTTTTTACAGATATTTTATGAGCATATCGGAAAGCTCCGAACGAGTGGTTAAGCCTACTCTTCTTTCCCGTTCCGTACCGCCGACGAACAGCGCGAGCGTAGGTATTGAATCCACGCCGTATTCGCTTGCCGTTTCCGCGTTGGCGTCTACGTCTATTTTTATTATCCTCACTTTATCCGCCGCCGCTTCCGCGAACTCGTAAAGTATCGGGGATTGCATTTTGCAGGGCGCGCACCAGCTCGCGTAGAAATCCGCAAGCACGGGCGCATCGCTTCTTAACGCTTCGTCAAATTCCGCTCTCCCCGCTATCTCCTTTATCATCGTTTTCTCCTCCTTTCTTGATAATCTCCGCGACGCGCCAACTAAAACCTTTCGATTTTTGCAGTTTTTTGTCGATCGCCGCTAAAATAGTATACCACGAAACAAGGAAAATTAAACTTAACAATAATATCCAGATTTCTTTCTTGATGACCGTGAGCGCGATGAGCGCGGCAAGCCCGATGAGCAGCAGCGGCACGGCAAACACCATAAGCGTTGCGAATAATCTGCCGTCCTTTTCCCGCTCGATTAAAACAGTGTCGCCGACTTCCGCGCCCGCGGCGTTTTCCGCTTTCATTTCTATACTGTCCGCGTTTTTCGGGAACGCGCACATTCCGCACCCCGCGCATTCGGTCTTTTTATCGAGCTTTACGGTGGCGATTTTTCCGCCGTTCTCGCTCACTTTTGTCACTATAACGTATTCTTTCATCATAGCTTTTTATCGTTTTTTGGGGTTTGCGGCTTTTTCGCGTTTTTTCGCCTTCTGCCGCGACACTGCCGTTATTTACGGAAAAAGTCCGAAAGCTTCTCGAACGGAACTTCCTTTTCTTCGCCGCTCGACATATCTTTAAGCTTAACGACGTTTTTCGCCAGCTCGTCCGAACCGATTACGCCGACGAACTTCGCCCCGATTTTATCAGCGTACTTGAACTGCGCTTTTATGCCCCTGCCGACGTGGTCGGTTTCCGCGGTCACGCCGAGCTTTCTCAAATTTTCGGTAAGAATGAACGCTTTTTCGCTCGCTTCCTCGCCCATCGGCGCGAAGTAGACGGTTACGCCGCCCTCTTCGGGAATCTTAACGCCCGTGTTTTCGAGAACCAGAAGCAATCTTTCTATACCCGCGGCAAAGCCTATGCCCGCCACGTCCGAGCCGCCTATCGAGGAAATAAGCCCGTCGTATCTTCCGCCGCCGAGTACCGTTCCCTGCGCCCCGATTTCTTCCGAAACGAACTCGAACACGGTGCGGGAATAGTAATCGAGACCTCTCACGATATTCGGATCTAAAACGAAATCTACGCCCGATTCGCGAAGAAGCTTTTCGGTTTTTTCGAGGTGCGACCTGCAATCGTCGCAAAGATAATCGAGAATTTTGGGCGCACCCGCCGTGATTTTTTTACATTCCTCGTTCTTGCAATCGAGAACGCGGAGCGGATTCTTTTCCATACGCTCTCTGCACAGCGGACACAGGTTTTCTTCGTGCGCTTTCAGATACTTCAAAAGCGCGGCGTGATACTCCTTTCTGCACTCCTTACAACCGATGCTGTTTATGTGGAGCGTTACGTTTTTTACGCCTATTCTGTCAAGAAAATTCTTGGCGAGAAGTATGGTTTCCGCATCCGCCGAGGGACGGGAAGCTCCTAAAAATTCCACGCCGAACTGATGAAATTCGCGTAGTCTGCCCGCCTGCGGGCGTTCGTAACGGAAACAGCTCGTTATATAATAAAGCTTTGCGGGAAGCGCGCCGCCCTGCAAACCGTTTTCTATAAACGCGCGCGCGACGCCCGCCGTTCCCTCGGGCTTTAAGGTTATGCTCCTGCCGCCCTTGTCGAGGAAGGTGTACATTTCCTTATTCACCACGTCCGTGGTTTCACCGACTCCGCGGGCAAATACTTCCGTATGCTCAAAAGTGGGCGTGCGTATTTCTTTAAAATTGTATTCCGCGGCTATCTCTCGCGCGGTTTTTTCTATAAAATGCCATTTATAGGCGTCCTGCGGAAGCAGGTCTTTCGTGCCTTTCGGGACGTTTAACATAATTTCCTTCCTTTATTTTTGCCGAAAATCGTCGTTTTTGCCGTTTTATCGGTTTTCAGATTCGGGCAAATTCTTTCGATTTGCAAATTTTTTGTCGTTTTCGTCGTTTTTACGCCGGTTTTCTGTTTTCGTTATGCCCACGCCGACGGTTTCAGGTTAAAGAATATACTTCTTTAAGTCCTTGCTCTTCATTTCTTTACCGAGCTTTTCTTCTATGAACGCCTTATCGATAACGACCTCTTTGCCCGTGCCGTCAGCGTTAAAGGAGACGTCTTCCAAAAGATTTTCCATAACGGTGTGCAGTCTTCTCGCGCCGATGTCCTCGCTCGTGGCGTTCATTTCTTCCGCTATTCCCGCAAGCAGCTCTATCGCTTCGTCGGTGAATTTAAGGTCTACCCCGTCGGTGGAAAGAAGCTTTGCGTACTGAATGGTGATGGCGTTTCTCGGCGTCGTCAGAATTTCCACGAAATCCTTTTTCGTAAGGCTCGTCAGTTCTACCATTATCGGGAATCTGCCTTGCAGCTCGGGGATAAGGTCGGACACCTTGGAAACGTGGAACGCGCCCGCCGCGATGAACAGAATATAATCGGTTTTTATCGCGCCGTATTTGGTCATTACGGTTGAGCCTTCCACTATCGGCAGAATGTCTCTCTGCACGCCCTCGCGCGATACGTCCTGTCCGCCCGAGCTTGTTCCCTTCGCCGCGATTTTATCTATTTCGTCGATAAAGATTATTCCTTCCTGCTCGGCGCGACGAATCGCTTCTTCGTTCACGGAATCGTTATCGATAAGCTTGTCCGCTTCTTCCGCGAGCATAATTTCGCGCGCTTCCTTTACGGTGAGCTTGCGTTTTTTATGCTTCTTCGGCATAAAGTCGCCGAATATGCTGCCTATGCTTATCTCCGCGCCGCCCGGCACAAGCTCCATGGGTTTCGGCGTGTCTACGATGTCGATTTCTATGATTTCGTTGTCGTAATAGCCTTTTTTAAGCCCTTCCGCGATGTTCTGCTCGAATATCGCGTCGGGGGTTTCGCCTTTGTCCGCACGTCTTGCCGCGGCGACTATTTTAACGAGCTTGCCGTCTACCGTCGCCCCCGCTTTTTCGGTTACCTTTTTGAAACGCTCTTCCTTAACGAGGCGCACAGAACATTCCGCAAGGTCTCTTATCATAGATTCCACGTCTCTGCCGACGTAGCCCACCTCGGTATATTTGGTCGCTTCCACCTTGATGAAAGGCGCGCCGACGAGCTTTGCGAGTCTTCTTGCGATTTCCGTTTTACCTACGCCCGTAGGTCCTTTCATTATAATGTTTTTGGGGGTGATTTCCTCCATATCCGCTTTGGAAAGAAGGCTTCTTCTGTAACGGTTGCGGAGGGCTATCGCGACCGCCTTTTTCGCTTCCGTCTGCCCCACTATATATTTATCGAGTTCTTCTACTATTTGTTTTGGCGTTAAATTCATCTTATTAAAACTCCTTTTTGCCGTTTTCTATATAACCTCGCAGGTTATGTGCGAGTTGGTGAATACGCAGATGTCGCTCGCTATTTTAAGCGCTTTTTTCGCGATTTCTTCCGCGGAATAATCGGTTTCCGAAACGAGCGCGCGCGCCGCCGCCAAAGCGTAGTTTCCGCCGCTGCCTATCGCGCATACGCCGTCCTCCGGTTCTATCACTTCGCCCGTTCCCGAGACGATAAGAAGGGTATCTTTATCCGCCGTTATCATCATCGCTTCGAGCTTTCTAACCTTATCCGAACGCCAAAGCTCCGCAAGCTCCACCGCGCTGCGCATAAGATTACCCGAAAATTTGTTGAGCATTTCTTCAAACCTTTCGGAAAGAGTGAACGCGTCCGCCACCGAACCCGCAAACCCGAATATCACGTTGCCGTTATATATCCTTCTCACCTTTACCGCGTTGTTCTTGAATATTATCGACTGCGACATCGTTACCTGCCCGTCGCCCGCGATTGCCGTTTGCCCGTTTCTTTTAACCGCGCAAATGGTCGTTCCCATAAATTCCGTCATTTTTTCGTCTCCTTTTTTGGTTTTATTCACACCCCGCATTCCTTTTTAAACCTTTCGATTTCCGAAAGACTTCTTTCTGCGATTTTTCTCTTTCTCTCCGCCTTATCCCTTATTCTTTCCGCGAGCGGCGGCATAATGCCGAAATTCGCGTTCATCGGCTGAAAAGAGGGGTTCGGCGTCGTTATGTATTTCATAAGCGCGCCGAGCACCGTCGTTTCCGGCACGAGCTTTTCGGGTTTTCCGTTTATTTTTCGTTCGGCGTATATCGCGGCGAGAAGTCCCGTTCCCGCGCTTTCGACGTAGCCCTCGACTCCCGTTATCTGCCCCGCGAACAAAACGTTTTCCGCGTTTTTAAGCGAAAGATTTACGTTAAGAGCCTCGGGCGCGTTGATAAACGTGTTTCTGTGCATAACGCCGTATCTCAAAAATTCTGCGTTCTTTAACGCGGGTATCATAGAAAACACACGCTTCTGCTCGGGAAATTTCAGGTTGGTCTGAAAGCCCACGAGGTTATACATACTGCCCGCTTCGTCTTCTCTTCTCAGTTGCAGGCATGCGTACGCCCATCTGCCCGTTTTGGGATCGGTTAGCCCCACGGGCTTTAACGGACCGAAACGGAGAGTATCTTTACCACGCGCCGCCATAACCTCTATCGGCATACACCCCTCGAACACCGCCGCGTTCTCGAAGCCGTGAAGCTCCGCGCGTTCGGCTTTCAAAAGCTCATCGATAAAAGCCTCGTACTCCTCTTTGTTCATCGGACAGTTCAGGTGGTCGCCGTTTCCTTTGTCGTATCTGTCGCCGATAAAGGCGTGTTCCATATCCACGCTTTCCGCCGAAACTATCGGGGCGGACGCGTCGAAAAAGTACAAGCCGCCGCCGACCTTTTCTTTTATTGCATTCGACAGCGCGTCAGTCGTAAGCGGTCCCGTCGCGATTATCGTAAGCTCGTTTTCGTTTATCTCCGTCGCTTCTTCCGAAACGATTTCTATATTGTCTCTCGACCGTATTTCTTCCGTGATTATGCGGGAAAATTCCGTTCTGTTCACCGCGAGCGCGCCGCCTGCGGGAACTTTCGTTTTATCCGCCGCCGACATCAGAAACGAACCGAGCCTTCTCATTTCCTCCTTTAACAGCCCCGCCGCGTTTCCGTATACGTCCGAGCTTTTTAACGAGTTCGAGCAGACGAGTTCGGCAAAATTTTTATCGGTATGCGCGGGCGTGAATTTATTCGGTTTTATATCGACGAGCGTCACCGCCACGCCGTGCGAGGAAAGGTACAACGCCGCTTCCGCGCCCGCAAGTCCCGCGCCGATTACTTTTACTTTCTGCATTTTAATTATTTCCCGCCGCGCCGCCTGCGCCGTTCGCTTTTTCAATGCCGACTGCTTTCTGAGCGCCGCCCGTACCGCCTGCCGCGTTGCCGCCCGCGTTTTCGGTATATTTACATTTTTTGTTGGAGCATTTAACCTTGCCGTCTATCTCCACGAGATACTCTCCGCACTCGGGGCAAAGCTTGCCCGTCGGCATATCCCAGCTCATGAACTTGCAATCGGGATAGCCCGAGCAGCCGTAGAAAATCTTGCCCGTACGGCTCGTCATCTTCTTGGTGGGCTTGCCGCACTTGGGGCATACGCCCGCCGTTTCGGTAAGGCTTATCGTGTTTTTACAAGTAGGATAGTTGGAGCAAGCAAGGAATTTGCCGAACTTTCCTTCTCTTTCCACCATAGGCGCGCCGCACTTGTCGCAAATTCTGTCGGTCGGTATCGCGACCTTTTCGTTTACGGGCTTTATGTTTTTACATTCGGGGTAGTTGGAGCAGGCGTAATAATTGCCGTATCTGCCGCTGTTTATTATCATAGGCGCGCCGCATTTATCGCACAGAACGTCCGTCACCTTGGACTTTTTAAGCTGCTCCTCGAACGGTCCGTAGAAGTCCGCGATAAGCTTGTGCCAGTCCTTGCCGCCCTCGCCTATATCGTCTAAGCTATCTTCCATTTTCGCCGTAAAACCGACGTTCATTATGTCGGGGAAATATTTCACGAGAAAGTCTATCAACTGATAGCTTACGTCGTTCGGCACGAGATATTTCTTCTCCTTTCTGACGTACTCGCGCTTTTTGTCCGTAAGCTTCGCCATTATGGTCGCGTAAGTGGAAGGTCTGCCTATCCCCTTGTCTTCCATATTTTTTATAAGCGTTGCTTCTGTGAACCTTGTCGGCGGCTTCGTGAATTTCTGCTCCTTCAAAAGGTCTTTAAGGTCGAGGTTTTCCCCGACTTCGAGCGGCGGCAGAAGCGCGTTTCCGCTCTCCTCGTCCTCTTCCTTTTTCGTATCGTCGTACACTGCGGTATAGCCCTTGAATATAAGCGTTTTGCCGCTCGTTTTAAGGGTGTACGCCGCGGCGCGCACGTCCACGCCCACGCTGTCGTATAAAGCTTCCGCCATCTGAGAGGCGATAAACCGCTCGTATATAAGCTTATACAGTCTGTACTGATTTTTGTCGAGTATGTCTTTAACGCTTTCGGGCGTTCTTTTCACGTCTATCGGACGAATCGCCTCGTGCGCGTCCTGCGCGTCCTTTTTGGAACGGTAGAAATTAGGCTTTTCCGGAACGTATTTATCGCCGTAATTTTCCGCTATGAACGCGAGCGCGGCTTTCTGCGCTTCGATCGAGATTCGCACCGAGTCCGTTCTCATATAGGTTATCAGCGCGACGTTGCCGTGCGGGGTTTCCACGCCCTCGTACAGTCTTTGCGCTATCTGCATAACCTGCGGCGCGGTTATCCCCAGCTTTATCGAGCCGTCCTGTTGAAGGGTACTCGTGATAAACGGCGCGGGCGCGTGAGATTTTACTACCGCCTTTTTTACGTTGGATACGGTGAACTGCGAGCCTTTAAGCTCCGTCTCAACCGCCGCCGCTTCTTCCGCGCTTGCGGGCTTATACTTTTTGCCGTCCTTTTCTACGAGCAGAACCTTGAATTTTGCGGTTTTATCCTCTTCCTGCGCGCCTTTCTTTGCGACTTCCGCCTTTAAGTTCCAGTATTCCTGCGGCTTGAACGCCTGTATTTCGCGTTCTCTGTCCACAACCATTTTGAGCGCGACCGACTGAACTCTGCCCGCCGAAAGGTTTTCGTTAAGGCGTGAGCTTGCCGCGGGCGAAACGCTGTAACCCACTATTCTGTCGAGAACTCGTCTCGCCTGCTGGGCGTCCACAAGGTTCATATCTATTTTACGCGGATTATCCAGCGCGTGTTTTACCGCTTTTTCGGATATTTCGTTGAATTCTATCCTGTTCGCCGCGTTTTCGTCAAGCCCCAGAACCTCCGCAAGGTGCCAAGAAATGGCTTCTCCCTCGCGGTCGGGGTCGGTTGCGAGATATACTTTATCCGCTTTCGCGGCGTCGTCTTTAAGGCGTTTTATGTCCTGCTTTTTGTCGGGCGAAATTTCATAAAAAGGCTCGAAATTATCTTTGATTTTCACACCCATTCTGTTCACGGGGAGGTCTCTGACGTGTCCTTTCGACGCGTCTACCTTATAATTGCCTTTAAGAAATTTTTCTATCGTTTTTGCCTTGTGCGGCGACTCGACTATTATTAAATTCATTTCCTTTTTCTACTCCTCCGAAAAATTCAGCGTTGCCGCGTATACGTTCGTTCCCGTTTTCGCAACCGCGCCCTTTATCTCCAAAGCCGAAAGTATCGGCGTAATTTCAAAAATTCGTTTGCCCGTTATTTTGCAGAGCGCGTCCGCGTGGAGCGCGCCGTTTTTAAGGGCTTCGAGAACCGCTTTTTCGTCAGCGGAAAGGTCTAACTCCCGTTTGTGCAGTTCTTTTCCGTAAAAATTCAAAATATCGTCGGGCGTGTCTGTGAGAAGCGCGCCGAGCTTTATCAAATCGTTACACCCCGCGCCCGAAGCCACATTCGGCGTATACGGAATGGCGAACAGGTCTTTGCCGTAGTCCTCCGCAAATCGCGCCGTATGCTGCGTGCCGCTTTTCATACCGCCGGAAACTATCAGAACTCCGCGGCTCAACGCGGCGATTATTCTGTTTCGGACGGGGAACAAAAACGGTTGAGGAGAAACGTCCGGCGGTTGTTCGCTGACGGCAAGTCCCGTTTCCGCGACCTTTTCAAACAAAGCCTGATTGCTTTTCGGATATACGTTGTCGAAGCCGCCCGCAACGACGGTTATCGCCCGTCCTTTATACCCCGCGCCCGCGACCTTGCCTATCGCCGCGCCGTCCACGCCTTCCGCTATGCCAGAAACGACGTTGAACCCCGCTTCCGCAAGGCGTTCGGCGTAATTTTCCGCGAGCTTGACCGAAAGCGGCAAGCTTTTTCTGCTGCCGACTATTCCGAAGTTTTCGCCTTTTAACAGACTTACGTCGCCCTTACAGTAGAGAACGAGCGGCGGAATCGGAATATTGCGAAAGCACTCGGGATAAGCTTCGGAAAGCATCGTCACCGCGGTTACGTTTCTGCGCGAAAGCCCGTCCATAATATATGCAAAGTACGGGGCGTTTGCGGAATTTACTATCGTCGAATACTGCTTTTCTCCGATCTCCGTCACGAAATATTCTCTGCCCCGCTCCAAAGCGGTTTTGATTTCGGGGCTGTCTTTAACGAGGTCGAAAATCGCTTCTTTATGGCGGTATTCGAGACCTAAAAAGCTATCGAGCCATATAAGAAGTTTTTCGCCTTCGGAATATTTCATCTCCGTTCCTCTTTTGTGAATTTTTTAATTCGGCGGTCCGCTCCTACAAGCGGAAATTTCTAGCCGTTTGTTTTATCGTTCGTTTTAGCGGAAAGCGCAACCCGTATACGCAACCCGCAAGATGTGCCGCTATACGCCGTTTAAACTCGTCCGTCGCAAAATCTAAAAAGCTACCCACGCGTCGAGATTCTTCGCAAGTCCGTCAAGTAAGAACAGCTCAGAATGACAATAACGAGTTTGGTTAAGCGAGACCGCAGGGCGTGAACAATAACGCTGAACGAAGAGAAGGGTTGCAGATTGTCGCGACAGGCGAGCGAGACCGCAGGGAGTGTGTTTTTATAGGGTTCCCAAAAAATATTTGTTTATAAAGATTTTTTGGGAAGAGGAGCGACCTGCCACAACGAACGCGTAACTCCGAAGTTCTTCGTTAAACGACGGAGAGTGGTATAGATTGTCACAGCAGGCGACCAAACCCGACGGGCGTGTACAAAACGGTACACAACCGAGGTTGCGGAAGCACGCAGTGACAAGATATGCCGCTATACGCCGTTTAAGAATGGCGATAGCCGATTGCCTCCATTATATGCCCCACCCCTATTTCTTCCGCCTCGCTCATATCGGCGATCGTGCGGGCTACTTTGATTATACGACTTCTCGCTCTCGGCGAAAGCCCTAAACTTTCGTAAGCGGTGCGAAGAGCTTTCTCGCAATCCGCGTTCAATCTGCAATACTTCGCGATATGCTTTTCACCCATATCGCTGTTCGTAAGTATATCGTCGTCTTTAAACCTTTCTTTCTGTATTTCGCGAACCCTGTTCACGCGGCAGCGCACCGTCTCGCTCGTTTCTTCCTTTTCGGAAGATGCCAGCTCCGCGTATTTCACGCCGTCCACTTCTACCTGTATGTCTATTCTGTCGAGAAGCGGTCCCGAAATTTTTGCCTTATACCGCGCTATCTGCGAAGGACTGCAAGTACAGACCTTATCTTCCGAACCGTAGTTGCCGCACGGGCAAGGGTTCATACTGCCGCAAAGCATAAAGTTCGCGGGATATCTTACGCTCCCCGCCGCACGCGTCACCGTTATCACGCCGTCTTCCAAGGGTTGACGGAGAGCTTCGAGCGTGGCGCGCGAATATTCGGGCATTTCGTCCAGAAACAACACCCCATTATGCGCAAGGCTTATTTCACCCGGTCTGACGTGCGGTCCGCCGCCCGTCAGCGAAACGGTGGTTGCCGTATGGTGCGGCGAGCGGAACGGTCTCGTTAAAAGCAGTCCGTCGCCGTCCGCCAGAAGCCCCGCCACCGAATGAATTTTCGTCGTTTCCAAAGCCTCTTCAAACGTGAGGTCGGGCATTATCGTCGGTATACACTTTGCGAGCATAGTTTTACCCGTCCCCGGCGCGCCGACGAACAGAATGTTATGTCCGCCCGAAACGGCTATTTCCAACGCGCGCTTTGCCACAGCCTGTCCTTTGACGAAGGATAAATCCGCGTCGTAAAGGTTTTTGCCCTTTTCCGACCTGTAATCTCTTTTTTCTTCGGGCGCGATGGGATTTAAGCCGGAAAGGTGGTCTATAACCTCTTTGAGACTTGCCGCGCCGTAAACTACCGCGCCTTCCACGAAAGAAGCTTCCTTCGCGTTGCCCGCGGGAACGATGAATTTTTTCTTACCGTAGCTTCTTGCGGAAATCACCGAGGGCAGCACTCCGTTCACGCGGCGAAGGCTTCCGTCAAGCGACAGCTCGCCGATAAACACAGCGTCGTCCGTATCGCAAACGAGCTGCCCCGTCGCTTTAAGCACCGCGATAGCGAGCGGAAGGTCGAAAGACGAGCCTTCCTTTTTTACGTCCGCGGGAGCAAAATTCGCGATTATCTTCTTTGCGGGAACGCTTCTGCCGCTGTTCTTTATCGCCGAACATACGCGTTCCTTCGCTTCTTTAACCGCCGTGTCCGCAAGCCCCACGAGGTCGAAACGCGGAAGCCCGTTAGAAACGTCCACTTCTACCGTGACGGGTATCCCCGAAAGTCCTGTGAGTGAAAACGCTTCCGTTTTTGCTATCATTTGTTATCCGTCCCCTTTGATTTTCGTTCCCTATTCTAATGATTATATAATATTTAGAAAAAAAAGTAAAATATTTGACGGCGGGTTTACCGAAAAAAGGTTTACGGAAAGATTGCGGAACTATTACGCCGCCATCTTTTACCGCCGAACGGACTTCGGCAAAAGTTGAAACGCAAAGGGTAATCAAGCTTTTCCGCAAGAAAGAAAAAAGCCTGCACGGGGATCGCCCTGCAAGCTCTTTCGTTTTTTCTTTGATTACTTATCCGCTCTTTCTTTAACTTTTGCGGCTTTACCGGTTCTTTCTCTCAAATAGTAAAGCTTCGCTCTGCGGACGCTACCCTTTCTGGTAACGATGATGTCCGCAACCTTGGGCGAATGGATCGGGAAGGTCTTTTCTACGCCTACGCCGAAAGACATTCTTCTGACCGTAAAGGTTTCGGAAATGCCGCCGTGCTTTCTCGCGATAACCACGCCCTCGAAAGCCTGCAATCTTTCTCTGTCGCCTTCGATAACCTTTACCATAACCTTAACGGTATCGCCGACGTTGAAAGAGGGAACTTCTTTCTTCAAATTTTCGTTGTTGATAGCTTCTATAACGCTGCTCATTGTGCTTATACCTCCGTAAATAACTAAGCGTTCATTGCGGTTTGAGATTTTTTGTCGCAAGCGGAACGCCCGTAAGCCTATCTAATATATCATAAAAAAATTTATTTTGCAAGCGTTTTTCACGCCTGAAACGCGTTTTCTATATGATTTATTTTTCCGTTTTCTATTTCAATCACGTCGAAGCGGCAAGGCACGTCCGTAAGCTCGTGCTTTTGCAGATATTCCGCCGCGACGAGCTTGTACTTTTCGCGCTTTTTATAGTCCACCGCCTCCGACGGCGCGCCGTACGAATCGTCGGTACGCGTTTTCACTTCCACGAAAACGACGTACTCCCCGTCTCTCGCGATAACGTCTATTTCGCCTATCCGCGTTTTGAAATTTTTGTCCGTTATCTCGTAGCCCTTCTTTTTCAAAAACTCGGCGGCTTTTACCTCTCCCGCTCTTCCCAAAAGTTTTTTATAAAAGTTTTTCTGTGTAATTTGCAAGGTCCGATCTCCTTGATCGTTTCTATATGATTTTTCGTTCCGTAGCCCTTATGCTTTTCAAATCCGTACTCGGGATATTCCTTCGCGTACTCCTTCATCAGGTTATCACGATACACCTTTGCGACGATGGAAGCGCAGCCTATCGAATAGCTTAACGAGTCGCCCTTGACGACGTATTCCGCGGGAATCGGAAGGTGCAAATCTACCCCGTCCACAAGCGTTATGTCTGGCATAATCGTAAGGCTCTTTACCGCATTATACATACACTTTTTGACTGCGTTAAGAATATTTATTTCGTCTATTTCCTCGCTCTCTATCCGAGCGACGGAATACGCTATCGCCTTACTTTTTATAAGCTCCGCAAGCTTCTCTCTCTTCTTTTCGGAAAGCTTTTTGCTGTCGTCGACTCCCTCTATAATATCGTCCGTCGGCATAATTACCGCCGCCGTGACGACGGGTCCCGCAAGCGGACCTCTGCCCACTTCGTCCACCCCCGCTATCAGCTTGTAGCCGCGACTTAAAAGCTCTCTTTCGTAAATCAACTTATCCATTTTAGGTTTAACTATTCGAGGCAGATTTTGCCGAGTCTGCCCTTTCTGAAATCGTCTACAACCGCCTGTGAACAGCGGTCGTAATCGTAGTCTCCGCCGCGCATCAGAAAGCCGCGGCGCACGCAAATCGCGTCCATCATTTCTATCGTAGGTATTTCCGCATTTTCGACGCCGTATTTTTCTTTGAGCAAAAGCGGATATTTTTCTTTCATCTCCGAAAGAAATTCAAAACACAAATCGCCCATATCTATGTTCGCGTCGTTCATACAACCGATATACGCAAGATGCCTTGCAAGCGTCTGATTGTCGAACGCGGGCGGCATCGTCCCCGGTGTGTCGAGGAGTTCAAGCTCGCGGAGTCTCACCCACTGCTTGCCCTTCGTCACGCCCGCTTTGTTGCCCGTGACGGCTTTTTTACCGCCCGTCAGCGCGTTTATGATCGTGGATTTTCCCGTGTTCGGTATGCCCGCAACCATTATACGCACGGGCTTAAATACGCCTTTTTCCTTGTTTCTTTCGAGCTTCTCTTTTAACAGCGAAAAGATTTTATCGTATAAAAGGTCTACCGCGCGCTTATCCATCGCGCTTACGCATACCGCCGTCTTACCCTGCGCTTCAAAAGCACGGACGGCGCGGTCGGCGTCCTTTTTTTCGATTAGGTCGCATTTATTGAGAACGTACAGCACTTTTTTGGTAGAAAACAGCTTGTCGAGCTTGGAATTTACCGAAGCCTTGGGCGCGCGCGCGTCGAGAACGACCAGAACGCCGTCTACGGCTTTCAGGTTCTCTTCCATCATTCGCATCGCCGCGGTCATATGCCCCGGAAACCATTGAAGGTGCTGCATAGCTTCTCCTTTCTTTCGTTATTATCTGAAAAGTTATTTCTCGGACTTTACGCGTTCCGAATTCGCAGGTCTTTCGTTCGATATAAGCTCGGGACGGCGTTCCGCGGTGATTTCCGCAGACTTTTGCGCCCGCCACTTATCTATCTCTGCGTGATTGCCCGAAAGAAGCACGTCCGGCACGCGAAGCCCCATAAATTCCTGCGGCTTGGTGTAGTGCGGGTATTCGAGCATACCCGAAGAAAAGCTTTCCTGCGATAAAGAGTCCGCGTTGATAACTCCGCCGACGTATCTGCACACCGCGTCCGCCACCGCCATCGCGGGTATTTCTCCGCCCGTCAGAACGTAGTCGCCGATAGAAAGCTCTTCGTCTATGCAAAGGTCTATCGCGCGCTGATCCACGCCTTCGTAATGCCCGCAAAGAAGCAAAAGCCTTTCTTTTTTCGCGTATTCAAGCACGATGCTCTGATTAAAGGTTCTGCCCTTCGGCGAAAGATAAATTCTTCTCGCCGCGTGTTCGGGATCTATCGCCGTGATTGCGGAAACTATGGGTTGCGCGGTCATAACCATTCCCGCGCCGCCGCCGAACGGCGAATCGTCGCACTTTTTGTGCTTATCGAGCGTGTATTCGCGTATATCGTATACGTTGATTTCCACTTTACCGCTTTCCGTCGCTCTGCCGATTATGCTCGTTTTAAGCGGCGCGAACATTTCCGGAAACAGCGTCAGAATATCAATCCTCATATAAAACTATCTCCGAAAAACGCTTCTTTTTTAAGGTTATAACGCCCGCCGCAACGTCTACCGAAGCGACCGCGTCTTTAAGGAACGGAAATCTGAAAATCTTTCCGTCTGCGGTTTTTGCGGTGAAAATATCCGTTTTCGCGCTCGTAACGTCCGTAACCTCGCCGAGCGGTTCGCCCGTTTCGGTAACGAGCCTGCACCCGATTACGTCCGCTATAAAGTATTCGTCTTCTTTAAGCTCCACCGCGTCTTCTCTTTTGACGCACAAAAACTTACCGCGGAATAATTCCGCGGCGTTTCTGTCGTTTACGCCCGAAAGCGTTATTATAACCTGTCCGCCGAACGTTTTTGCCGAAAGGACTTTATAAACGCTGCCGTCTATAAGCACCTCTTTCAGCCGCGAAAAACGCGACGGATCGTCGGTTAAAGGTTGTATTTTAAGCTCGCCGCGCACGCCCTGCGGCTTTGCGACGATGCCTATCTTGAATTCTTCCGTCATATTTTACGAAAATTTTCGGATATTATCCCGCACGGAAAGCCCGCCCGATTATTTCGAGGGGCGTTCTTTGATTTCGAGATTATATTTCTTGTTTTCGTTAAGACCGCCCGCGCGGACGAGGGTGCGGAGAGCCTTCGCTATCTTGCCCTGTCTGCCGATAACCTTGCCCATATCTTCGGAATTCAAGGTCACCTTAACGGTAACGACGTTGCCGTTTTCCGTAACGACGTATTCCGCTTCGTCCGGATTTTCGGCAAACGTGTTTATAACGTATTTAATAAGCTCGACCATAGCTGCACCTGCCCGTTATTTAGATTTGCGGACTTTGGTTTTGGAAGGCGAAAGCTTTGTCGGTTTTGCAATGATGCCCTGATTGATGAGAAGGTTCTTTACGGTCGCGGTCGGCTGAACGCCCTTCGCAAGCCAGTCTTTCGCCTTATCCGCGTCGATGACTACTTCTGCGGGTACGGTTTTGGGATTGTAATGTCCGACCTTATCGACGTACGCGCCGTCGCGTGCGTTTCTGCTGTCCGTGATTACGATGCGGTAGAAGGGAGATTTGTTGTCGCCCATTCTGGTAAGTCTCATTTTTACTGCCATTTTTGTGTTCTCCTTGGAATTTATTTCCTAAAATTTAAACATTTTATTGTTTTTCATTTGTTTCATCATCTGCTTGGTCTGCTCGAACTGCTTTAACACGCGGTTGACCTCCTGCACGGAAGTGCCGCTGCCCTTCGCTATTCTCTGCTTTCTCGAAGAATTGATGATTTGCGGGTTTTCCCGCTCTTTTTTCGTCATAGACTGGATAACCGCTTTCATAGAAAGAAGCTTCTTCTCGTCTACGCTGTTTTCGTTTATCTTGTACTTTCCGCCCTGCATCCCCGCGGGAAGCATAGAAAGCACGTCCT